>DATKLR010000067.1:0-6992 GCA_035542295.1 Gemmatimonadales bacterium
AAGCCGGCTCCGGTGCGCGTGCGGACGGGACTCACCGACGGGCAGGAGACGGAGATCACCGGCCTCGGCGTCAAGGAAGGGATGAAGATCATCGCGGCCGTCACCAACGAGAAGGCCGGCGGCGCGAGCAACCCGTTCCAGCAGCAACAGCAGCAGGGCGGCCCGGGTCGGCGGGTGCTGTAGCCATGACCACGCCTGAGCCTGTGATTCGGATCGAGAACGTCCGGAAGACGTACATCACCGGCAAGACCGAGGTGCACGCGCTCCGCGGTGTGAGCGTGAGGATCGAGCCCGGGGAGATGGTGGCCATCATGGGCGCCTCGGGCTCGGGGAAGTCCACGCTGATGAACATCCTCGGCTGCCTGGACCGTCCGACCAGCGGCAGCTACTGGCTCGACGGCGTGCGCGTGGACGGCATGAGCAAGAACCAGCTCGCGGACATCCGCAACGCGAAGATCGGCTTCGTGTTCCAGGGCTTCAATCTGCTCGCGCGCACCTCGGCGCTCGAAAACGTCGAGCTGCCGCTGATGTACGACCGGAGCGGGAACAAGCACGACACCAAGGCGTTGGCGCGGGAGGCCCTGGAGCGGGTCGGCCTCGGCGACCGCACTGATCATGAGCCGAGCGAGCTGAGCGGCGGGCAGCAGCAGCGGGTGGCGATCGCCCGCGCGCTGGTGACGCAGCCGGCCCTCGTCCTCGCGGACGAGCCGACCGGGAACCTGGACACGCGCACCTCGGTCGAGGTGCTGGCGGTGTTTCAGGCGCTGAACGCGCAGGGGATCACGATCGTGATGGTGACGCACGAGCACGACATCGCGCAGTACTGCAAGCGGGTGGTGGAGCTGCGGGACGGCCACGTGGTGCGCGACACGGCGATCGAGGATCGCCACCGCGCGGAGTCCGACCTGGAGCGGCTCGTCGCGGCGGGTGTGGAGGACGACTGACATGAAAGCGACGCGGCTGGTGGACATCGCCACCAGGAGCATCCTGAAGAACAAGATGCGGACGCTGCTGACGATGCTCGGCATCATCATCGGCGTCGGCGCGGTGATCGTGATGGTCGCCGTGGGGCAGGGCGCCAAGGGCGAGATCCAGCGGCGCATCGACAACCTCGGCACCAACATGATCGTGGTCACCCAGGCGGCCAACCGGCAGGGCGGCGTCAGCCAGGGGGCGGGCAGTGCGGGCCGCCTGACGATCGACGACTACAACGCGCTGAAGCGGGAGGGATTGCTGCTGACGCAGGTCTCGCCCGTGGTGATCGCGCCCAGCCAGATCATCGGCGGCAACAACAACTGGCGCTCCCTCGTGGACGGCGTCTCGCTCGACTACCAGACCATCCGCGCCTGGACCATCGCGTCGGGCCGGTTCTTCGACCAGACCGACCTCCAGACGCGACGGAAGGTCGCGGTGATCGGGAAGACTGTGGCGGACAACCTCTTCCCCGGCCAGGATGCGCTCGGGGCGCAGATCCGGATCCGCAACGAGCCGTTCCAGGTCATCGGCATCCTGGCGGCGAAGGGCCAGACGGCGGAAGGCACCGACCAGGACGACGTCGTGCTCGCGCCCTACACCACGGTGCAGACGCGCCTGACGGGCGGGTTCACGTTCCTGCCGCAGATCCTGGCGAGCACGGCCACGAAGGAGGACCTCCCGGCGGCCCAGGAGGAGATCCGCCAGATCCTGCGCGGCAGCCACAAGCTGCCGAGCTACGCGGACGACGACTTCACGATCCGCAACCAGACCGACCTGGCGGAGGCGGCGCAGGGGACGACCAACGTGATGACCATGCTTCTGGCCGCGATCGCCAGCATCTCGCTGCTGGTGGGCGGGATCGGGATCATGAACATCATGCTGGTCTCCGTGACCGAGCGGACCCGGGAGATCGGGATCCGCATGGCCATCGGCGCGCGCGGGGGCGACGTGCTCACGCAGTTCCTGGTCGAGGCCATCGTGATGAGCCTGATCGGGGGCGCGATCGGCGTCGGCCTCGGCTTCGGCGGCGCGGCGATCCTCTCCAAGGCCACCGGGTGGCAGACGGCGATCGCGCCGCAGATGGTGCTGGTCGCTCTCGGCTTCTCGGCGGCGGTCGGGATCTTCTTCGGGTTCTACCCGGCGCGGAAGGCGTCGGCGCTGGATCCGATCCAGGCTCTGCGCTATGAGTAGGTAGATGAAGACGCCGCTCGGCCGTTGGGTGCGGTGGGCCTGGCTGGCCACCACGATCGCGATGGGCGCGGTGCTCGTGGCGACGGCGTGGGTGTCGCGCGACCGCGCCGTCGCTGCGGCCACGACCCTGAACCGCGGCCAGAGCCTGATCCTGTTCGAATCCATCCGCCAGCAGGCGCGCGGGATGTCGGAGCCGCTCCAGAGCGCGGAGCTCGACACGGTCCTCAGGCAGCACAACGCCGCGGGACTCCGCTACCTCGCCTTCTTCGACTCCGCGGGCGCCCTGCTCGCGCAGGCCGGCACGCCTGCCCAGCCGATCACCCGCCTGGCGCGGCGTCCGCCCGGCCCGCCGGTCATGGAGCAGATCGACTCCCGCGTCCGGCTGTGGGGGTTCGCCGGCCTCGCGGCGCCTCCGCCGGAACGACGTGGGCAGGGGTCGCAGGCGCTACCTCCCGGTGCGCGTCCCCGCCGCCTCGCCTTCGTGATGGAATTCGAGCCCCTGGTGGCCGAGCGTCTGGCGGCCGAAGCGACCAACACCCTGGTGCTGTCCCTGCTCGTCGCCGCCGCGCTGATCGCCGCGGCCATCGGGTTCTGGCGCCTGACGGTGGTTCAGGAGCAGACGGAGCACCACCTGGAGCAGCAGCGGCGGCTCGGCGAGCTCGGCGCGATGTCGGCCGTGCTGGCTCACGAGCTCCGCAATCCACTGGCGTCGCTGAAGGGCCACGCGCAGCTCCTGGCCGAGCGGCTCGAGGCGGGGAGCCCGGCGCGGGCGAAGGCGGAGCTGGTCGTGTCGGAGGCGCAACGGCTCGAGCGGCTCACCACCGACCTGCTCGAGTTCGCGCGCTCCGGCTCCATCGACCGGCACATGACCGACCCGGTGGCGCTGCTGACCTCGTGCGCGGAGGAGGTGGCGCGGGGCGGCTTCGCGGTGCACGCGGAGGGCTCGCCCTCGGCCTGGTCGCTGGACGAAGGGCGGATGCGCCAGGCGCTCACGAACGTGCTGCGGAATGCGCGCCAGGCGTCGCCCGCCGGGACGCGGCCGGAGGCGGTGGTCGGTCGCGACGACGGGACGCTGGTCTTCACGGTGCGTGACTACGGCGCCGGGCTTGCCCCGGGCGACGAGCAGAAGATCTTCAACCCCTTCTTCACCACGCGCACCTCCGGCACCGGGCTCGGCCTCGCGGTCGCGCTGCGCGTGGCGGAGATGCATGGCGGCACCATCACGGCCACCAACCATCCGGACGGCGGCGCGGTGTTCCGCATCGTCATCCCGGCGAGCGCGAGCTGATGGCCCGCATCCTGGTCGCGGACGACGAGCAGGGGCTCCGCACCTTCGTGGCGGAGGCGCTCGAGACCGACGGCCACGTCGTCGCGCAGGCGGCCGACGGCGTCGAGGCGGCCCAGAGCCTGGCGCGCGAGAGCTTCGACCTGCTGATCACCGATCTCAAGATGCCGCGGATGGACGGGATGGCGCTGCTCCGGCAGGCGCGTCTCGAGCAGCCGGAGATGGAAGTCATCGTGGTCACGGCGCACGGCTCGGTGGACAGCGCCGTCGAGGCGATGAAGCTCGGCGCGTTCGACTATCTGGAGAAGCCGATCGCCGGCCCCGGCCAGCTGCGCCTGCTGGCGTCGCGGGCGCTGGAGCGGCGGCAGCTGCTGGCGGCCAGGGACCGCGCGGTGCGCGAGGCCCCGCCGCTCCCGCCGCTCACCTACGGCGATCCGGCCATGGCCCCGGTGGTCGAGGCGCTGCGCAAGGTGGCCCGCACCGACGCGTCGGTGCTGCTGCTGGGGGAGAGCGGGACCGGCAAGGAGGTGGCCGCCCGGACGCTCCACGCGTGGAGCGCGCGCGCCCAGCGGCCGTTCGTCGCGGTGAACTGCGCCTCGATCCCCGAGACGCTGCTGGAGAGCGAGCTGTTCGGGCACGAGAAGGGAGCCTTCACCGGTGCGAGCAGCGCGCGGCGCGGCCGTATCGAGCTGGCCGAGGGGGGCACCTTCTTCCTGGACGAGATCGGCGAGATGACGCCCGCGCTCCAGGCGAAGCTGCTCCGCGTCGTGGAGGACCGCCGCTACGAGCGGGTGGGCGGCACGCGCACGCTCCAGGCCGACGTCCGCTGGATCGCGGCGACCAATCGCGACATCGAGACCCTGCGCGCCACCGGCGCCCTGCGCGAGGACCTCTACCACCGCCTCGCCGGCTTCCCGATCCGGCTTCCGCCGCTCCGGGAGCGGCGCCGGGACATCGAGCCCCTGGCCGAGGCGCTCCTCGCGCGGATCGGTGCGACCCTCGGCCGCACCCAGCTCACGCTGTCGCCGGACGCCCGCCAGAGAATCCTCGCGGCGCCGTGGCCGGGCAACGTGCGGGAGCTGGACAACGCCCTCGAGCGCGCGGCGATCCTGACCGAGGGCGACGAGATCCACGCCGAGCACCTCGACCTCGGCGAGGAGCACGCGACCGCGCTGCAGCCCGCGCGGACCGCGGCTGCCACGCTCGAGGAGATCGAGCGCGACGCGATCGAGGAGGCGCTGGCCGCCACCGGCGGCAACCGGCGCGCCGCGGCCGACCGCCTGGGCATCGGGCTCCGGACCCTCTACGACAAGCTGAAGCGCTACCGGGGCGAAGGCGAAGAGGACTCCAGCCGCGACGTTTCCTGATCGAACGCGGTCCAGATTTTGCATGTGGATGCGGCGCGCGTCACGCCTTCCACATAGAAGGTCTGTCCCCGCCGAAGGGGCTGTCGTGGTCTGGAGCGGGATCCGATCTGGACAGGTGATGGGCAAGGGCAAACGGAGGGAGGGGCCGTCATGATCATTGGTGTTCCCAAGGAGAGTTTTCCCGGAGAGCGGCGAGTGGCGATGGTGCCCTCCGTTGTTCCTTCCCTCACGAAAGCGGGGTTCGAAGTCGCCGTCGAAGCGGGTGCGGGCGTCAGCGCCGGCTATCTGGACAAGGACTACACGGACAAGGGTGCCAGGATCCTGGGAAGCCGCACCGAAGTGTTCAAGACCGCCGACGTCGTCGTGCAGGTCCTCTGCTACGGCTCGAACGACCGGACGGGAAAGGACGACGTTCCGCTGTACCGGCAGGGGCAGTTTCTGGTCGGCTTTCTGCGTCCGCTGGGAGCGCTCGACGCCCTGAAGGACATTGCGTCCAAGGGCGTCTCGTCCTTCAGCGTGGAGCTCATGCCCCGAATCACGCGCGCGCAGAGCATGGACGCGCTTTCGTCCATGGCGACGATCGGCGGCTACAAGGCGGTGCTGCTCGCCGCCGACACGCTGCCCCGGCTCTGCCCCATGCTGACCACCGCCGCGGGAACGATCACGCCGGCCCGCATTCTCATCATCGGGGCGGGCGTTGCCGGACTCCAGGCCATCGCCACGGCACGCAGGCTGGGTGCCGTCGCCTCGGCGTACGACGTGCGTCCCGCCGTGAAGGAGCAGGTGCAGAGTCTCGGCGGCCGCTTCGTCGAGCTGCCGATCGAGGCCAAGGACGCCCAGGACACGCGCGGATACGCCACGGCGCAGGACGAGACCTTCTACCAGCGCCAGCGGGAGCTGCTGGGGCGCGTGGTGGCGGAAAGCGACGTGGTGATCACCACCGCCGTGGTTCCCGGCAAGAAGGCCCCGGTCCTGGTGACCGAGGCCATGGTGAAGGGCATGGCGCCCGGATCGGTGATCGTCGATCTGGCCGCCGAACGCGGCGGCAACTGCGAGCTGACCGAAGCCGGCCGGATCGTGGTCAAGCACAACGTCAGCATCGTGGGTCTCGTGAACCTGGCCAGCGCCGTGCCCTATCACGCCAGCCAGCTGTACGCGCGGAACATCGCCGCGTTCCTCATCCACCTGTTCAAGGGCGGGAAGCCGGAGCTGAACCTGGAAGACGAGATCACCCGGGAGACGCTCATCACACGGGGCGGAGAAATCGTGCATGCCCGCGTGCGGGAGTTCTTCTCTCTGCCGAAATAAAGGAGGGTACCGTGCCGGAAGGCTTCATCTCGAACCTGTACGTCTTCGTGCTGGCGGGCTTTCTCGGCTTCGAGCTCATCCGCCGGGTCTCGCCGCTCCTGCACACGCCGTTGATGTCCTTGACCAATGCCCTGGACGCGATTGTGGTGGTCGCCGCCATCATCATCGCCGGGCGGCCGGGAAACACCCTGTCCCAGATTCTGGGCGCGATCGCCGTCGCCGCCGCCTTCAGCAACATGGTCGGCGGCTTCCTGATCACGGACCGCATGTTGCGGATGTTCAAGCTGAGCGGGCGTAAGAAGCAATGAACATCACAACGATGGACCCCGCGACGGTGCAGAACCTCACCGACTTCTCGTATATCATCGCCGTCGTCTGCTTCATTCTGTCGCTGAAGTGGCTGAGCTCGCCTGCGACGGCTCGCCGCGGGGTGCTGGTCGGTGAGATCGGTGCGGCGTTGGCCGTGGTCACCACGTTCTTCAACCCTGAGCTCGTTCACTTCCAGTGGATTCTGATCGCGCTGCTGGTCGGCGCCATCATCGGCATTCCGCTCGGTCTGGTTCAGATGACGGCCGTGCCTCAGCGGACCGCCATGAGCCACGCCTTCGGCGCGCTCGCTGCCGCCCTGATCGGGATCTGCGAGTACTACCTGCGCATCCCGCACATCACGAAGTTCGAGATGGTCGAGATCTCGATGGAAGTCATCGTCGGCTCGCTCAGCTTCACGGGCAGCCTGATCGCGGCCGGCAAGCTCCAGGAGTGGCTCCCGCAGCGCCCCATCGTCTACAAGGGGCAGAATTACGTGAGCTTCACGGTGCTTGGGGCGGCCGTGGTGGCGGCGCTGATCCTGGTCTTCAACCCCACCG
>DATKLR010000068.1:0-6325 GCA_035542295.1 Gemmatimonadales bacterium
TCGACGAACCGGCGGCACAGCGCGAGCCCGAGCCCCGTGCCCTCGAACCGGCGGCTGAGCGACGCGTCCACCTGCGTGAACTCGGTGAAGAGCCGCGGCAGATCCTCTTTGGTGATGCCGATGCCGGTATCCGCGACCGACACCCAGACCGCGTCGCGGTCGACGCGCCGCCCGCCCGGCACCGGCAGCGGCGTCCGGCGCTGTCCTGCGCGCACGGCGATCTTGCCGCCGGCGGCGGTGAACTTGACTGCGTTGGAGAGCAGATTGTAGAGGATCTGGCGCACCCGCATCTCGTCGGCCGTCGCCAGCAGCGGCGCGTCGCCGAGATCCACCTGGATCTCGTGCCCCTTCGCCTGGATCAGGCTCTCCATCCCGGTGATCACGTCCCCGATGACCGCCCGCACGTCGGTCTGCGTGAGGTGGAGCTCCATGCGGCCCGCCTCGACCTTCGACAGGTCGAGCACGTCGTTCACGAGGCCGAGCAGGTGCCGGCCGTTGCGTGAGATCGTCTCGAGCGCGTCGCGCTGCGCCTCGGGCAGGGGACCGAGCGCGCCGATCAGGAGCATCTCCGAGAAGCCGATGACCGAGTTGAGCGGCGTCCGCAGCTCGTGGGACATGTTGGCGAGGAACTGGGCCTTCATCCGGTTCGCGCGTTCCAGCTCGGAGATCTTGAGCGCCAGCTCGCGACTGGTTTCCTCCGTGGAGCGGTAGAGGCGGGCGTTGGACACGGCGATCGCGAGCTCGCCCGCCACCTCCTGGACCAGGCCGATCTCTTCGCGCTGCCACAGCCGGGCCAGTCCCACCTGGTGGAACGCGACGACGCCGATGGCCTCGCCGCGGAGGACGATCGGCGTCGCCAGGAGGGCGAGCGGCTGCTCGGCGTCCGCGGCCCTGGGGCTGAGCCCGGGCAGCGTCCGCGCGTCGGAGGTCTCGATCGTCCGGCGCTCGCGCATCGCGGTCACCAGGGCGGGCAGCGCGTAGTCGGGGCGGGCGCCGCTGGCGGCGACCTCGGGCGCGTGCCACTCGCTGGAGGCCGGGAGCAGCTCGTTGCCCCGCCTGAGCCGCACGAAGCAGCGTGAAGCCTGGAGCGCCATGCCCAGCTCGCGCACTGCGGCGTCCAGGATGGTCTGCAGGTCGAGAGACTGGCGAATGCGGCTGTTCACCGCGTTCAGCAGCTCGGCGCGGCGCTCGCGCTCGGCCAGCTCCCCCACCGCGCGGATGCTCTCCAGCACCAGACCGGTGTGGTCGGCCAGCTCGCGCAGCAGCTCCAGCTCGCGCTCTTCGAAGCGGCGGTCGTCCCGGGGGTTGTCCACGCCGAGGGCGCCGACGCACCGGCCGCGCATGAACAGCGGCTGCGTGGCGGCGCGACGCAGCTCGATCTTCTCGTGCAGGGAGCGGAAGCCGCGCCCGTCGGCCTCGGGATCGTTCAGCACGAGCGCCTGCCCGTGCTGCACCACCCAGCCGGACATCGAGGTGTCGAGTGCGACGGCGGAGCCGACCAGCGGCTCGAGCGGCCCCGTGGCGGCCTCGAGGACCAGGGCCTTCCCGTCGGCGTCGAGCAGGGCTACACGCGCCGTGTCGGAGTGGAGGAACCGCGCCGCCGCCTCGGCGACCAGCCGCAGCACGCCGCGCCGGTTGCGCTCGATGAGGAGCACGCGGCTGATCTGGTTCAGGGTCTCGAGGTAGGCCATGCTGCGCTCCAGCTCCGCCCGCGCGACCGACGCGCGCCAGAGCAGGAGCAGCGCCAGCGCCAGGGCGACGCCGAGCAGGATCAGCGGGAACGCACCCAGCTAGCCGACCTGCATCGAGGTTACCAGCTCGACGAACGGCTCGATCAGACTGGGATCGAACTGCGTCCCCGCGCCCTTGCGCAGCTCGGCGATGGCCTCCTGCGCGCTGCGGCGCGCCCGGTAGGGCCGCTGCGTGGTGATCGCGTGGAACGCATTGCAGATCGCGAAGATCCGCGCCCCGAGCGGGATCTGCTCGCCCTCGAGGAAGTCGGGGTAGCCGCGGCCGTCCCACCGCTCGTGGTAATGCCGGACGATCTCGAGCGCGCGCCCGAGGCCGGGGACGTTGCGGAGGATGTCGGCGGCGATCCCCGGCTGCCGCTCGAACAGCGCCCGCTCTTCCTTCGTCAGCGGCCCCGTCTTCCGCAGCAGGCCCTCGGGCAGCATCAGCTTGCCGATGTCGTGCAGCAGGAAGCCGCGGAACACGTTCGGGTCCGCCGCGAGGTCGGGAGCGACATGCTCGCAGAAGAGCTGCGCAAGCCGCGCGGGCCGCTCCGCCTCGATCGGGTCGCTCCCCTCCCGGCCCGCGAGGGCGAGGGTGAGCGCGGAGACAGTGCCGGTGTAGGTGTCCTCGAGTTGCGCCAGCGCCGCGTTCAGAGCCGTCACCTTGTCCTGCAGCTTCGCTGCCAGCCGATCGGCATACGCGGCCGCGAACGTCTCCTTGAGGTGGGACCGCGGCTGCAGCGTGGGGCGGAGCACGCCGACGGCCTTCGCGACCGCGTCGATCAGCTCCTGCGGCTCCATCGGCTTGATGAGGTACGCGGCGGCGCCGAGCGAGATGCCGAACTCGCGGTCGGCCGGGTCGGTGTAGTCGCCCGTATAGAAGATGATCGGGATGTGAGCGAGGCTCTCGTCGGTCTTGATCGCCCGGCAGAGCTGGAAGCCGTCGAGGCGCGGCATCAGCACGTCGGTCACGATGAAATCGGGGCGCTCCTTGCGCACCAGGTCCAGCGCGGCCTGGCCGTCCCCGGCGACGGCGACCTCGTATCCGGCGCTCTGGAAGATCGCCTTCAGGGTCCGCACGCCGTACGCGACATCGTCTACCACGAGTGCCCTCATGCGCCGCTCCGCTGGTGCCCGGAGTGAAGTTACGTGCCCTGTTCGGGGCGGCAAGCGGGCCGTACCTTCGTGCCATGCCCGTCACGGTGCACGTCGTCGCCCACACGCACTGGGACCGCGAATGGTACCACCCCGCCGCGCGGTTCGGCCTGCGGTTGGCCCGCCTCGTGGATGACCTGCTGGACTTCCTGCCCGGACACCCCGACTTCCGCAGCTTCCTCCTCGACGGCCAGGCCGTCGTCCTCGACGACTATCTGGCGCTGCGGCCCGAGCAGGAGGAGCGGCTCCGCCGGCTCTTCACCGACGGGCGTCTCGAGGCGGGGCCCTGGTACGTCCTCGCCGATGAGTTCCTCGTGTCGGCGGAGGCGCTGGTGCGCAACCTCCTGGCGGGCCAGCGGACGGTCCGGCGCCTGGGCGGCAAGCCCATGGCGGTCGGCTATTCCCCCGATGCGTTCGGGCACCCGGCCGCGCTGCCAACGCTGTTCCGCGGGTTCGGGTTCGAGGCTGCGGTCCTGTGGCGGGGGTTCGGCGGCGAGGCGGGGCAGGAGGGTGACCTCCATCGCTGGCGCTCGGCGGACGGTTCGGAGGTGGTGATGATCCACCTGCCGCCGCCGGGCTACGAGAACGGGAAGAGTCTCCCGCGCGAACCCAAGGCGCTGGCGGCGGCGTGGGAGAAGCTGCGCGCCGGCCTCGAGCCGCGCGCCCGCTCGTCGCATTGGCTCGTGATGGCGGGCGCGGACCACCACGCGGCCCAGCACGACCTGCCGGAGGTCGTCGCCGCCCTCAACACGCTCGTGCCGCGCGTGCGTTTCGAGATTGGCGCCCTCGACGATTACACCGCCGCCGTGCTGCGACTGGCCAGGGAGCACGGCGACCGGCTGCCGGTCGTCGCCGGGGAGCTGCGCCGCGGGCACGCGCACGCCTGGGCGCTGCAGGGTACGCACGGCTCGCGCCTTCATCTCAAGCAGGCGAACGCCGAGTGCCAGCGGCTGCTCGAGCGCTTCGCCGAGCCGCTGGCGGCGCTGGCGGCCTCGCGCGGGAAGAGTGACCGCAGAGCGGAGCTGGCGGCGGCCTGGCGCACGCTGCTGGAGAACCACCCGCACGACAGCATTTGCGGGACGAGCGCCGACCCGGTGCATCGGGAGATGACCACGAGGTTCGAGCGCTGCCGCCAGCAGGCCGACGAGATCATCGCGCACGCGATCGAAGACGTGGTGGGGCACGAGCGGTCGCGGGCGCGCGCGGCGGGCCGGGCGGTGTGGCGGCCGGCGTTGCTGGTCTTCAACCCCTCGCCGGCGCCGCGCAGCGCCGTGGTCGAGGCCGAGGTCGCGCTGTTCCGCGCCGACGTCTCGGTGGGGCAGCAGCGGGTACGGGCCGTGCCGCCGGTTGCGCCCGGGCCGTTCCACCTGGTGGGTCCCGGTGGACACGAGGTTGCGGTCCAGGAGCTGGAGTCCCGCGAGGGGCACGATCTGGTCGAGAGCCCGGTGCACTACCCGCTCTCGTCCGCGGTCGAGTGGCGGCGCCTCGCCGTGCTCGCCCGCGACCTGCCGCCGCTCGGCGTGGCGGCGCTCGAGGTCGTGCCGGGCCGCGGCCGTCACGACGCGTCCCGCGGCCCCACCGTGAGTGCCGAGGGCAACGTGCTCCGGAGCGATCAGCTGCTCGTCCGAGTGGAGGAGCAGGGAACGCTGGAGGTCATCGACCTGGCATCCGGGGAGCACTACCCGGGCGTAGGCGAGCTGTGGGACAACGGCGACGTCGGGGACAGCTACACCTACTCCGCGCCGCGCCGGGACCGCGTGGTCCGCGTCCCCGATGCGGTGGCGGTGCGTGTCGTGCACGCGGGTCCGCTGCGCGCCGTACTCGAGATCGCGCGACGCTACGAGGCGACGCTGCTCGAGACCACCACGCGCGTGACGCTCGATGCGGGCGCAGGCTTCGTGCAGATCGAGATCGAGGGCGAGAACCGGCGCACGGATCACCGCCTGCGCCTCGCCTTCCCGCCGGGCGCGAAACCACTGCGCGAGGTGGCCGACGGGCACTTCGGCCCGGTCGAGCGGGTCCCGGGCCCCGGACCCCGGTCCCCGGAGGGCATCGAGCAGCCCGCGCCGACGGCGCCGATGCAGCGCTGGGTGAGCGCCGCGAGCGGCGAGCGCGGCCTCACGGTGCTCTCGGACGGCCTGCCCGAGTACGAGCTCCGCGCCGACGGCACGCTGCTGGTCACGCTGCTCCGGGCGTTCGGCCAGATGTCGCGCGCGGATCTGCCCGAGCGGCCGGGGCACGCGGGGTGGCCGACGCCGACGCCCGACGCCCAATGCCTGGGGCCGTTCCGCGCGCGACTCGGCGTGTTTCCCTGCGCCGAGAGCGACCTGGTCGACCTCGAGCGGATCGAGCGGACGGCCGAGCGATTCCACGCGCGGCCGCTGGCGGTGATGCGCCGCTCGCTCCTCGCCCTACCCGAGCGCGTGGCCGGCCCCGCCCTGGTCGGCGAGGGGCTCGTGTTCTCAGCGATGAAGCCCGCGGAGGCGGGAAAGGGCGTCGTGCTGCGCTGCTACAACGCGCTCGGGCGGCCGGTCACCGGCGAGTGGCGCGTGCCGTGGCCCGTGCGCTCGGCCGAGGTGGCGCGGCTGGACGAGACGCCGCTGGCGCCGCTCGAGATTGCCTCGGGCGCGATCCGCTTCGACGCGCCGCCGCGCGCCGTGGTGACGGTGCTGCTGCGCTAGAGCGAGACCTCGGCCGCGATCGCGCTTTCGAGCGCGTCCGCGAGCAGGCTGAAGCCGAGGACGACCAGCGCGACGGCGAGCGACGGCGCGAGCGCCACCCACGGCGCGATCATCAGCGCGTCGCGTCCCGACGCGATCATGTTGCCCCACGACGGCGTCGGCGGCTGGACGCCCAGGCCGAGGAACGAGAGGCCCGCCTCGAGCATGATCGCGCTCCCGACGCCGAGCGCGGCGGCGACCAGCGCCGGCGTCAGCGCGTTCGGGAGCACGTGGCGGACCAGGACGCGCCGCGGCCTGAGGCCCAGGGCGCGCGCGGCCTCGACGAACGGCCGGCTTCTGGCCGCGCGCACCTCGCCCCGCACCAGCCGCGCGACGGTCATCCACCCGGTGACGCCCAGCGCCAGCACCGTCATCGCCGCCCCCGGCTCGACCAGGGCGACCAGGAGCAGGAGGAACGGCACGCGCGGGATCGCGAGCGCGGCGTCGGTCGCCGCGACGATCGCCCGGTCCACGGCCCCACCGGCGTAGCCGGCGACCGCCCCCACGGCGATCCCCGCCAGGGTCGAGACCAAAGCCGCGAGCACGCCCACCGCCAGGGAGATGCGGGCGCCCAGCATCAGCCGGGCGAGCACGTCGCGCCCGAATCGGTCGGTGCCCAGCAGATGGAGCACGCCGTCGCTGGTGCGCGCGAAGGGCGCGACGAACCGGCGGGCGACGACGTCCGCCAGCTCGACGGGCGCGCGGCCCAGCACCAGCGGG
>DATKLR010000069.1:0-2500 GCA_035542295.1 Gemmatimonadales bacterium
GTACGGATCGGGATCGAAGCTGAGGAAGGGCAGCGCCTTCGCCGCCCGTCCCATGATCTCGCGATTGTAGAGCGCGCGGCTGTCGTCCGTGATGTCCTGCGAGAAGAGCACGTTCGTCGTGCCGAACCGCGCGGCCAGGAGCAGCCGCCGCCACACACCGCCCACGCGCACGCCCCCGGTTCCGCGGTAGGCGGAGTAGATGTCCTGCTCCCCCGAGGGGTAGTCGAATTCGCGCTGCCGGGTCCCGACGAACACGTAGTCGTCGTCGAGCTCGCCGTAGTAGATCTGCGGGCGTGTGACCTTCACCGACACGGTCGAGACGGGAGGGAGGTCCTTCACGAACAGCACCGGCAGCCCCTCGGGGGTCACTTCGTTGACCGGAGCCAGGGTGAGCCCCATCCCGTGGGTGAAGGTCAGGTGCTCGTTGATGAACGTCCGCGTCGGCAGCGACGCGGGGTTGAGCTCCCGCGGCGAGAGGAGCACCTGCCGGTAGCGCCCGTCGATCCAGTAGCGATCGTCGTCCACCGACACGAAGTCGTAGTAGGTGCGGATCTCCTGGAGCTGGCCGAAGGTCTGGAGCAGGGGGTCGCGCTCCAGCAGCCGCACGTTCTCGATCGTGGGTGCGTTGGCCCGGAGGTCGGCGGCCGTCAGCGGCGCCTCCGCCACCAGCGTCCGGACCTCCACGCTGTCGAGACCCCACGCCGTCCGCGTCGCGACGATGTGCCCGCGGAGGTACGGCGTCTCGCGGGTCAGCTCGGTGGGCGCGACCACGAACTTCTGCATCACTGCCGGCACGGCGCCGCGGCTCAGCAGCGCCACGACGGCGTAGCCGCCGACGGTGAAAAGTGTGTACCGGGGCAGGCGGTCCCGCAGCGCGCCGACCACCACGAGTGCCGCCGCCGCCACGGCGAGGACGGCGCAGATCCGCAGGGCGGGGAGTGTGGCCTTGAGGTCGGTATAGCTGGCGCCGACCAGCGGGCCGGTGGTCGAGTACAGCAGGTTCGCGCTGTCCACGATCCAGAGCTGCACCGCGCTGATGACGAACAGCGATGCGAGCACGGCGGCGATGTGGATCGCCGCGGTTCGCTCGATCCGCACGGCGCGGGGACGCACGATGATGTCCCCCCGCAGTGTGTACACGAACAGGATGAGCAGCAGCGCGATCAGGGCGAGGCTGAACAGCCAGGACAGCAGCGCGGACACCGCGGGGAGCGTGAAGACGTAGAAGCCCACGTCGCGGGAAAACACCGGGTCCACCACGCCGAACGCCGTGCCGTGCGTGGCCAGGAGGGCCACGTCCCAGAACCCGTTCGCCGCGGCGCCCACGAGGAAGGCGACCACGAGGACGACCCACGGGCTCACGCGGCGCACGGCCCGCGACACGTCGAGCTGGGGCGTGCTGGGCCCGACGCGCACCACGACCGGGTTGATGACGATCCCGCGCTGGGCGAGGCGCAGGTTGAGCTGGAGCAGCACGGCCGTGACGGCGAACACGCCGAGGAAGAGGTCGCCCCGCGTGACCAGCTGGCGGGTGAAGACGACCTGATAGCCGATCTCCTGAAACCACCACCAGTCGGTGAGGACGCGGATGCTCGAGGGCACCGCGAGGACGATCACGACCAGGATGACGGTTCCCAGAAGGATGATGCGTCGGGTGCGGTTCACGCGCGGGCCTCCGCTGCGGGATGGTTGGTCACCGTCGTTCAGGATAACCTACCGACTGCGCGAACAGCACCCGCTGCTCGGGGCGCAGCTGCAGCGCGGCCGCGAGGGCCGGGCGATCGCAGTTGTGGAACCAGCACGCGAGCCCCTGCGAGGCCGCGAACAGATAGACGTTGGCGGCGATGAGCCCCGTGTCCACGTAGTAGTAGGATTTCTGGACCTCCACGTCGTGGAGCCCCGGCTCCTGGAAGCCCCGCGTGTGCGTGAGCCGGTGGACGTCCGCGACATAGACGAGCTGTACCGGAGCCCGCATCGTCACCGTGTCCCGCTGGCCGCGCCCGATGGCGAGCGCGCGCAGGTCACCGGCGGCGACCCGGATCAGTCGGTGTCGCTGCGCGTCGAAGAGGTAGGCCCCCTCCTCCAGCGCCACGTAGACGTCTATCTCCTGCGAGTTGCTCGCCGAGGCGGCGGTGATGCCGCCGTACCCGAACGGTCCCTTGCGGCGATTGGTCCCGCACGCCGCCCACAGGAGGTTCGAGAGCAGCTGCGCCGGGAGCTTCCGGCCGCTGATCTCGCGGATGGTGCGCCGGCGCCGCAGCGACTCGGCCAGGGATTTGCCTCGCCCGAGCCTGGGCGCCGGCAGCCGGACCGCCTTGGTGCGATGCGATGATCCGGGCATGGGGCGACTCCCGTCTAGCGGTCCTGGACCGTCCGTTCCAGCGTCCAGTAGGGATAGACCCGCGGCGGCTTGCTCAGCGCGTCGAGCCGCGCCACTTCCTCCGGCGTCATCTCCCAGGACGCGGCCTTGAGGTCGTCCTCGAGCTGCTCGGCGGTCTTG
>DATKLR010000070.1:0-41710 GCA_035542295.1 Gemmatimonadales bacterium
ACACCGTGCCGACGGCGCGCGCCGGCACGCCATGCTTGCGCGCCACCGCGAGCACCGCGTCCGCGTCGGCCCGCGCCGCGCTCACCACCGCCCGCCCGTGGTCCTCGGCGAACAGCAGCGCGGCCGGCGGATGGCCGGGCCCGAGCGGCGTCAGGTCCACGTCGCACCCGAACAGCTCCGGTGCCAACACCGCGGACTCGACCAGCGCCACGGCGAGGCCGCCCTCGGACACGTCGTGCGCGGACGCCAGCAGCCGCGCCTCCGCGCAGGCCGCGAGGCACTCCACGAGGGCGCGCTCGGCCGTCAGGTCCACCGGCGGCGGCGCGCCGAACACGTCCCCCGTCGCCAGCTCGAGGTACTGCGAGCCGCCCAGTGCGCCGCGCGTCGCGCCGAGGCAGATCACCACGTCGCCGGCGGCGCGGAACTGCGCGCCCACGCGCGATTCGATCCGCGGCAGCACGCCCACCATGCCGATCATCGGCGAGGGCAGGACCGCGCCCGTGGGGCTCTCGTTGTAGAACGACACGTTGCCCCCGGTGACCGGGGTCCCCAACGCGCGGCACGCATCGGCGATCCCGCGGCACGCCTCGCGGAACTGGTAGAACACCTCCGGCCGCTCGGGGTTGCCGAAGTTGAGACAGTCGGTGATGCCCAGGGGCCGCGCGCCCGTCGCCGCGATGTTGCGTGCCGCCTCCGCCACCGCCGCCTTGCCGCCCTCGTAGGGATCGAGCCAGACGAAGCGGCCGCTGCCGCCGCTGGTGAGCGCGATGCCGAGCGACGTGTCGCGGACGCGCAGGACCGCGGCGTCCCCGCCGGGACCCGTGACGGTGTTGGTCTGCACCGACGTGTCGTACTGCTCGTACACCCAGCGCTTGGACGCGATCGTCGGCAGGTCCAGCAGCCGCTCGAGCGTCCGGTCGAGGTCGAGGTCGAGGCCCGGGGGCGGGATCGGGCGGGCGCGCCGCGCCGCGGCCTCGGCGCCCTCGCGCGCCTCAGGGTGGTACACGGGCGCTCCCTCGACCAGCGCCTTCCCGGGGATCTCGGCCACCACCTCCGCGCCCCAGCGCACGCGGTACATCCCGTCGTCGGTGACCCGTCCGATCACGGCGCTGGTCAGCTCCCAGGCGCGGCAGATGGTGTCCACCTCGCGCTCGCGGCCGCGCTTGGCCACCACGAGCATCCGTTCCTGCGACTCCGAGAGCAGCACCTCGTACGGCGTCATCTCCGCTTCCCGCATCGGCATCAGCTGCGCGTCGATCTCGACCCCGACGCCGCCCCGCGCCGCCATCTCGGCCGAGCTCGACGTGAGACCCGCCGCGCCCATGTCCTGGATGGCGACGATGTGGCCGGAGCGGATCAGCTCCAGCGAGGCCTCGATGAGCAGCTTCTCGGTGAAGGGATCGCCCACCTGGACCTGCGGGCGCCGCGCCTCGCTCTGCTCCGACAGCTCCTCCGACGCGAACGAGGCGCCGTGGATCCCGTCGCGGCCGGTCCGCGCGCCCACCGCGATGATCGGGTTCCCGGCGCCGGCCGCGCGGGCGCGGATCAGCTCCTCCTCGCGCAGCAGCCCGACGGCCATCGCGTTGACCAGCGGGTTCCCCTCGTACGCCCGCTCGAACGCGACATCGCCGCCCACGGTCGGCACGCCGACGCAGTTCCCGTAGTCGCCGATCCCGCGGACCACGCCTTTCATCAGATAGCGCTGGCGGTCGCTGTCGAGCGGGCCGAACCGCAGCGAGTCCAGCACGGCGACGGGGCGCGCGCCCATGGTGAAGATGTCGCGCAGGATGCCGCCGACCCCGGTCGCGGCGCCCTGGTAGGGCTCCACCGCCGACGGGTGGTTGTGGGACTCCATCTTGAACGCCACGGCCCATCCTTCGCCGAGGCGGAGCACGCCGGCGTTCTCGCCGGGGCCCTGGATGACCTGCGGCCCCTCGGTCGGGAAGCTCTTCAGGATGGGACGGGAGTGCTTATAGGCGCAGTGCTCGCTCCACAGCGCCGAGAAGATGCCCAGCTCGACCCAGGTCGGGTCGCGGCCGAGCACCTTCCGGATGCGGGAGAACTCGTCTGGGGTGAGGCCGTGCTGCCGGACCAGCTCCGGGGTGATCTGCGGATCGCCGGGTCTGGCCTGGGCGGTCACCGGTCCGGCTTGACCTGGACGCCGGTGACCGCGGCTCC
This sequence comes from Gemmatimonadales bacterium, assembly GCA_035542295.1. Lineage (GTDB taxonomy): Bacteria > Gemmatimonadota > Gemmatimonadetes > Gemmatimonadales > JACORV01 > Fen-1245. The sequence continues at coordinate 2,179 of DATKLR010000070.1, forward strand.
CCTCGTGGAATCCGCCGGCTGCCCCTGCAGCGGCGTGAAGACGGGCGTGCGCCCCTCGGGCGAGCTGCTCACGCCCGCGTAGACGTGGTCGGGCGAACGCACGATGGCGTCCATGACCTGGCCGTGTTGCAGGAGGACGACGTCCTCGTAGCCCACCCGGCGCTCACGCCGGTTCCGGAAGAACATGTACGTCCAGTCGTTGGCGGTGCGCGTCGCGAGCGGCTTGCCCCAGCGCGCTTCCACCTCGGCCTGCGTCATCCCCGGTCTCACGGCGTTCGCCGCGGCCGTGGAGTCGGGGGACGGAGGGGCGGGCGCGGCTTGCTGGGCCGCGGCCAGGGTGTCCTTCGCCGGCGCCAGGACGCCGATCGAGTCCTTGCGGGCGCCCGTCGTGTCCGGCTGCGTGACGGTCGTGTCCTTCCGCGTGGTCGTCGTGTCCTGGGCGGCGAGCGGCGCCGCGAGCAGGGCGAGCGAGGCCAGCATGGTGCAGACGGTCCGGGATCCCATCATGTCCCCCCTTTACGCGACGGCTACGGCGGCCGCGAGATCGAAGACCGCCGCTCCGTCGCTCGAGCCGAGCAGCGCCTCGGAGGCGCGCTCGGGATGAGGCATCAGGCCCACGACATTGCGACCCTCGTTGGTGATACCCGCGATGTCGCGCATCGCGCCGTTCGGGTTCCCTCCGACGTACCTGAAGACGACCCGCTCCCCGCGCTCGAGGCGGTCGAGCGTGGCCTCGTCCGCGACGTAGCGCCCGTCGCCGTGCGCCACCGGCATCGTCAGCTCCTGGCCGACGCGATACCGCGCGGTGAACGGCGTCGTGTCGGTCTCCACCCGCAGGCGCACCGGGCGGCAGACGAACGACAGCCCGCCGTTCCGGGCCAGCGCGCCGGGCAGGAGGCGCGCCTCGCACAGGATCTGGAAGCCGTTGCAGATCCCCAGCACCGGCCGCCCCGCCGCCGCATGCGCCGCCACCGCCCGCATCACCGGACTGAACCGCGCGATCGCGCCCGGCCGCAGGTAGTCGCCGTACGAGAACCCGCCGGGGAGGACGACCACGTCCGCGCCGCCCAGGTCCGTCGAGCGGTGCCACACGTAGCAGGCCTCCGCGCCGGAGGCGGCGGCCGCCGCGAGCGCGTCCGCGTCGCAGTTGGACCCGGGGAAGCGCACCACCGCGATCTTCACGGCTGCGGCTCCACCGCCTCGAGGGCGAAATCCTCCGTCACCGGGTTGGCGAGCAGCCGTTCGCACATCTTGAGCGCGCCGGCGCGCGCGGCCTCCGCCGAGGCGGCTTCGAGGTCGAGCTCGACGGTCCGGCCGACCCGCACGCCCGCGACGCCCGCGAAGCCCAGCTCGCCCAGCGCGTGGGCCACCGCCTGGCCCTGCGGGTCGAGGATGGACGGGCGGGGCATCACGCGGACGCGGGCGCGGAACCGCATCACTGGGGCCCGCTCATCGGCCGCTGGCCGCCGGCGCGGCGCCGCCGGCGCAGCCGGAAGCGCAGGCGCCCGGGGGCGGGAGCCAGGTCGTAGTCGATGGGCCGCTCGCCCTCCTCGTCGTCGTCCCGCAGCAGGTCACGCTCGGGCAGCCGGTCGAGCAGCCCGAGGGAGACCGCGCGCACCAGGCCGTAGGCGATCAGCAGCAGGCCGGCCGGGAAGAAGAAATACTCCGGGAACCAGAGTGCGCCTGCCAGCGCGAACAGGTGTGCGGCGAGCGAGAGGCGCCCCTTCCAGGTCCGCAACCCGATGGTGGGCAGCACGGGGTAGGGCACCTGGCTCACCATGAGCAGGGCGAGCACGATCGTGAGCAGCACGACCACCAGCGACAGCGGGAGGAACCCGAACTGCTGCTGGAAGAACGGCGTCTGCGTGAACGGGTAGGCGGAAGCGAGCGTGATGCCGGACATCGGCGACGAGAGGCCGATGAAGTGCGTCTTGGCCTGGCCCGCCTGGACCACGTTGAACCGCGCGAGCCGCAGCGCCGCGGCGAGCACGTAGATGAACGACAGGAGCCAGGCCCACTCGCCACCCCGGAACCGCCAGAAATAGAGCAGCAGCGCGGGGGCGACGCCGAAGGACACGACGTCCACCAGCGAGTCGAGCTCCGCCCCGAAGGCGCTGCCCGTGCGGCTCATCCGCGCCACGCGCCCGTCGAGCAGGTCCAGCACGGCCGCGGCGATGATGAACCAGGCCGCGAGGGCGAAGTTGCCGCGCGCGGACTCCACGATGGACCAGACGCCGAAGAACAGGTTCCCCGAGGTGAAGGCGCTGGGGAGGATGATGATCGCGCGCCGCATGCCGCGCGGCCGGGGACGCGGCGCCGTCATCCCGCGTACTCCGCGATGACCGTCTGGCCGGCGACGACGCGCTGGTTCAGCTGCACCTTGAGCGGGACCTTGGCGTCGAGGAAGAGGTCGACCCGCGAGCCGAAGCGGATCATCCCGAGACGCTCGCCCTGTACGGCCTTCTCGCCCGCGGCCGCGTCGGTCACGATCCGGCGCGCGATGTTGCCCGCGATCTGGCGGACCAGCACCGGGCCGCGGGGCCCGTTGATGCCCACCGACGCCTGCTCGTTCACCAGGGACGCCTTGTCGTGGCTCGCGACCGTGAACTGCCCCGGGTTGTAGTGGACCACTTCGATCTCACCCGAGACCGGGTACCGGTTCACGTGCACGTTGAGCACGCTCATGAAGATGCTGACCCGGGTGGCTTTCTCATGAAGATACACAGGCTCTTCCACCTGGGCGATGCCGCAGACGCGGCCGTCCGCCGGCGCGAGCACGAGCCGGTCGCCGCGCGGTCCGGGCCGCTCCGGGTCCCGGAAGAACGCCGCCACCCAGATCGTCAGCAGCACGCCCACGGCCAGGAACGCCAGCGACCAGCCGGGGAACGCGTACCAGATCACGAGGAGCGCCGCGTCGAGCGCGAGCGCGACCCGCACGAAGGGCCAACCCTCGGGTGCCAGGCGCATCAGTGTCCCCCACGGGCGCCCTGGGACAGGCGCCGGAAGATGTCGCGGTAGCGATCGGTGGTGGCCTGTACCACCTCGGGCGGGAGGGGCGGCGCGGGCGCCTCCCCGTTCCACTTCCCGGCGCGCTTCAGGCCGTCGAGGTAGTCGCGCACCGGCTGCTTGTCGAAGCTCGGCTGCGGGCCGCCCGGCCGGTAGCCGTCCGCCGGCCAGAACCGCGACGAGTCGGGCGTCAGCACCTCGTCGATCAGCAGCAGCCGCCCGCCCGCCGTCCCGAACTCGAACTTCGTGTCGGCGATGATGACGCCGCGCGAGGCGGCGAACGCCTGCGCCTCGGTGTACAGCGCCAGCGACCGGTCGCGCAGCTCGGCGGCACGCTTGGTGCCCAGCGCGTCCGCGACGCGGCCGAACGTGACGTTCTCGTCGTGCCCGACCTCCGCCTTCGTGGCAGGGGAGAAGATCGGCTCGGCCAGCTGCTCCGACTCCCGGAGCCCCTTGGGCAGCGGCTCGCCCGCCAGGGTCCCCGCCGCCTGGTACTCCTTCCAGGCGGAACCGGAGATGTAGCCGCGGACCACGCACTCGAACGCGACGGGCTCCGTGCGGCGGCACAGCATCGCCCGGCCCTGGAGCTGGTCCCGGTGACCCGCGAGGACGGGGACGGCGGCGACGATCTCCGCCGCGTCCGCGGTGATGCAATGGTGCGGCTGCGCCGCGGCGAGGCGGGAGAACCAGAACGCGGAGATCTGCGTCAGCACCTCGCCCTTGGAGGGCACCGGCTCCCGCAGCACCACGTCGAACGCGCTGATCCGGTCGCTCGCCACGAGCAGCAGCCGCTCCGCGTCCACCGTGTAGACCTCGCGCACTTTCCCGCGCCGGAGGAGCGGGAGCGGCAGCTTGCTCTCCATCAGCACCGTCATACGTGCACCTCGGTCGGCGGCGCCTCCGGGAGGTCCGCCAGCAGGGGGTCCACCACCTCGCGCAGGTACTCGTCCACCTGCTCGGGGGAACGGCCGACGAACGCGCGCGCATCGAGCCCACGCGCCACTTCGGCCACCGCAACGCCGCGGAACGCCGGGTCGGCGGCGAGCCGGTCCAGCAGGTCGTTCGCCACGCCCGTCTCGGCGATCGCGCGCGCGACGTCGAGGCTGTGCCGGCGGATGACCTCGTGCAGCGCCTGGCGGTCGCCGCCCGCCTGCACGCCGAGCATGAGGCACCGCTCCGTCGCCATGAACGGGAGCTCCCGCGCCACGTGGCCGCGGATCACGGCCTCCCGCACCTCCAGGCCGCAGGCGACGTCGGAGACCAGCATCAGGATCGCGTCCACCGCGAGGAACGCCTCGGGCAGCACCAGCCGCCGGTTCGCGCTGTCATCCAGCGTGCGCTCGAACCACTGCTGCGCGGCGGTCTCCTCCGCATTGGCCGGCAGGTGCATCGCGTAGCGCGCCAGCGACGCGATCCGCTCCGAGCGCATCGGATTGCGCTTGTAGGCCATCGCGGAGGAGCCGATCTGCTCGGCCTCGAACGGCTCGAGCACTTCGCCCATGTGCTGGAGCAGGCGGACGTCGGCCGCGAACTTGGCCGCGGACTGGGCGATCCCGGCCAGCACCGCCAGCACCTGCGCGTCGCTCTTGCGCGGGTACGTCTGGCCGCTGATCGGCACCACCTGGGGGAAACCCACTTTCTCGGCGACCAGCCGGTCGAGCCGGCGCACCTTGGCGTGGTCGCCGCCGAACAGGTCGAGGAAGGACGCCTGGGTGCCCGTCGTGCCCTTGCAGCCGAGGAACGCGAGCGCCCGGCGGCGGTGCTGCACCTCCTCGAGGTCCGCCACGAACCCCTGCATCCACAGCGCCGCTCGCTTGCCCACCGTGGTGAGCTGTGCGGGCTGGAGATGCGTGTAGGCGAGCGTCGGCACGGCCCGGTAGCGCACGGCCACCTGGCGCAGCGCGCGCAGCGCCGCGCCCAGCCGCGCCGTCACCAGGCCGAGCGCCTCGCGGATCACGATCAGGTCGGCGTTGTCCGTGACGAACGCCGAAGTGGCGCCCAGGTGGATGTACGGCCGCGCGGCCGGCGCCACGTCGCCGTAGGCGTGCACGTGCGCCATCACGTCGTGCCGGAACCGGGCCTCGTACTCCGCCGCGCGCGCGAAGTCCACGTCGTCCACGTGCGCGCGCATCTCGGCCAGCGCGGCCTCGGGGATGGTGAGCCCCAGCTCCCGTTCGGCCTCCGCCAGCGCGATCCAGAGCCGGCGCCACAGCCCGGTCCGCGTCGCCGCGCCCCAGAGGCGCTGCATCGGCGCCGACGCATAGCGCGTCCCGAGCGGCGAGACATAGCGCTCGTGGTCGGTGGCGCCCGAGCGCGGGCCGGATCCTGCGGGCGGCGCGACGGCCGCGTCCGTCCGAGGTCGCTTGGCGTCCGGCGCGCTCATTCGCCCGCCGTCAGGTCGGTGTAGATGATGGACCCGCCCCGCAGAATCACGAACCGCATCGGCCACCCCTTGCCGCGGTAGTACCGGATCACCTGCTGGACCTGCTCCGCGCTGGTGATCTTGATGTTGTCGATCTGCAGCACCACGTCCCCCGCTGCGAGCGCGCTGGCCGGCCCGGCCTGGACCACCAGGGCTCCGCGCGCGATCCCGAGCTGCCGCTCGGCCTGAATGGCCGGGGTCACGGTGATCAGCTGCAGGTCGCCGAGGCTCACGCGAGTCGCGCGCTGCGAGGGCAGCTCGACGGCGCGCAGGGTCGCGAGCCGCGTCTCGTCGCCCTGGCGCACCGCCACCCGCAGCGTGTCCCCGACGCGCAGATCCAGGAGCGCGGCCTCCCAGTCGAGGAAGTTGCGCACCGGGCGATCCCCCGCGCGCATGATGACGTCGCCCTGCCGCAGGCCCGCGGCGTCGCCCGGCCCGCCTTCGGCCACGGCCTTGATGCCGACGCCGCGCTGGCGCCGCCAGTTCTCGCTGGTCGCCGATTCGTTGACGTCGATCCCCGTCCACCCCCGCTGCACACGCCCGTAGTCCCGGAGATCCCGGGCGACGCGCATCGCACGCTCGATCGGGATGGCGAACCCGAGGCCGACGTTGCCCCCCGACTGCGTGAGGATGAAGGAGTTCACCCCCACCACCTCGCCGCCCGAGCTGACCAGCGGGCCGCCGGAGTTGCCGGGGTTGATCGCCGCGTCGGTCTGGATCATGTCCACGTACAGCCCGGACTGTTCGTCCGATGGCAGCACCGAGCGCCGCAGCGCGCTCACGACGCCCGCGGTCACCGACGGCTCGCTGTTGCCGAGGACGTAGCCGTAGGGATTGCCGATGGCCACGACCCAGTCGCCGATCGCGAGGTCGGCGCTGCGGCCAATCGGCGCCACCGGAAAGCGGGACCCCGCGATCTTGACGACGGCGATGTCCGTGCGCGCGTCCTCGCCGAGCAGCCGCGCCTGGAAGTCGCGTCCGTCCCGCAGCGTGACGACGATCGAATCGGCCCCTGCCACCACGTGCTGGTTGGTGATGATGAGGCCGTCGCCGCTCACGATGAACCCGGAGCCGAGCCCCTCCACGCGCTGGACGTAGCCGCCCGGGTACATGAACTGGGAGAAGAAATCGTTGGGCACCGCGCGCTCGCGCCCCACGACGTTGACGCTGACCACCGACGGCGCGACCCGCGCGGCGGACACGCTGATGGTCGAGTGGCGCTCCGCCCCGACCCGCTCGCTCTGCTGCGCGGCCGCCGGCCGGGTCACCGCCAGCGCGAGCATCGCGAGACCGGCCGCGCCCCGGCTCACTGCGCTGCGGCGAAGAGGTGGGCCGGGTAGCGCACCCCGACCAGGAAGAGGCCGTGGGGCGGAGCGGGGGGCGATGCATCGCGATTGTCGAGCGCGCGGAGCAGCTTCGGCAGGTCGGACGGCGGCCGGCGCCCGCGTGCGATGTCCACCATCGTCCCGACCAGGAACCGCACCATGTGGCGCAGGAACCGGTTCGCCGTGATCCAGAACTCGAGGCCCCGGGCGTCCTCCCGGACCAGCCACAGCGCCTCGAAGATCCGGCAGCGGTAGTGCTCCTTCTCCGGACCCTTGGCCGAGAGCGCGCGGAACGAGTGCTCGCCGCGCAGCGCGGCCGCCGCGGCGCTCAGGCGTGCGACGTCGAGCTCGACGGGGAGGACCCACTCATGGCGGCTGCGGAACGGGGACCGGGCCGACGCGTCGGTGCCGACGCGGTAGCAGTAGGTGCGCTCGAGCGCGTCGCGACGCGGATTGAAGCCGGGAACCATCCGGCGGGCCGCTGCGACCCAGACGTCGGAGGGCAGGAGAGCATTCATCGCACGCACCAAGTCCGGGAGCCGCCATCGTTCGGGGACCATCGCTGCCGCTGCCTGCCCTGTGGCGTGCACGCCGGCGTCGGTGCGTCCCGACCCGATGACCGGCGTCCGCTTCTCCAGGAGCCGCGCCAGAATGTCCTCGACCACGCCCTGAACCGTGCGCGCCGACGGCTGGCGCTGCCATCCTGCGAATGACCCGCCGTCGTATTGAAGCAGGAGGAGGGTCGGCCGCGCCGCCATGTGAAGAGAACCTAGCCAGCCTCGGAGGGGGGGTCAAGCGACGCAAGTCCTTGCCGTGATTGACAAAGCGCTGCCAAAGCCTGTACAATCGCTCGCCGTTCGCCGAGGACCCGTGGCCCTACCGCGAACGGCGCCACCGATGCCCCAGACCGACCCGCTGCTGCGTGCCATCGCCGCCCTTGCCGAGCGGCGCGACCTCCCCGCCACCCTCGCCGCGCAGGCGTTCGGACAGGTGATGGCGGGCGAAGCCTCGCCCGCGCTCATGGCGGCGCTCCTGATGGGACTCAGGGTCAAGGGCGAGACGGCGCAGGAGCTCCAGGGCGCGGCGCTCGCGCTCCGCGAGGTGATGGTACGCGTCACGCCGCGCACCGCCGCGCCGCTCGTGGACACCTGCGGCACCGGCGGCGGCGGCGTCGGGACCTTCAACATCTCGACCACCGCGGCCTTCGTCGCGGCGGGCGCCGGGGCCAAGGTCGCCAAGCACGGCAATCGCTCCTTCAGCACGCGGTCGGGGAGTGCCGACGTGCTCGAGGCCCTCGGCGTCGCCATCGACCTGCCTCCGGAGCGGTCCGCCGCGCTCCTGGAGGATTGCGGCATGGCCTTCCTCTTCGCCCCGCAGTACCACCCGGCGATGCGTCACATCGGACCCGTGCGCCGCGAGCTGAGCCTGGGCACGATCATGAACCTGATCGGCCCCCTGTCGAATCCGGCCGGCGTCGCGCGACAGGTGATCGGTGCGGGCGATCCCGCCCGCGCGCCGCTCCTGGCCGAGACCCTCGCGCTCCTGGGCGCGGAGCACGCGCTGGTCGTGCACGCTCCCCGCGGGCTGGACGAAATCGCCCCGCCCGGCCTCGGCCCGACGGACGTCTGGGAGGTGAAGGGGACGGCGGTGAAGCGCTGGACGCTGGACGCCGACACGTTCGGGCTGGCGGCGGGGGACGAGGCCTCGCTGGCCGGCGGGATGCCGGCCGACAACGCGCGGATGGCGGAAGCGATCCTCGACGGCACGGACCGCGGAGGGCGGCGTAGCGCGGTCGTCTTGAACGCCGCGGCGGCGCTCGTCGTGGGAGGGGTAGCGAAGGACTGGCCGGACGGCGTGCGGCGCGCGGGCGAGGCGCTGGACTCGGGGGCCGCGCGCCGGGTGCTCGAACGGCTGCGGCGCGCGAGCGCGCCTAGTACTTCCGGATAACCCCGACCACGACGCCCTGGACCGTCACGTCGTTCTCGTGAACGTAGATCGGATCGAGGGTGGAATTCGCGGGCTGAAGGCGGACCCAGCCGCTCTTCTCGCGGTAGAACTTCTTGACGGTCGCGTGGCTGCCCTGGAGCAGGGCGATGACCATCTCCCCGTTGCGCGCAGTGTTGCGGCCGTGGACCACGACGTAGTCGCCGTCCTTGATCTGCTCGTCGATCATCGAGTCGCCGCGCACCCGCAGCACGTAGTTGGGTCCGGTGGCGGGGAGCATCTCCTCCGGCAGCGTCATGGATTCGCTGTCCTGGACGGCCTCGATCGGCTCACCGGCCGCGACGGTGCCGAGCAGCGGCACCTCCACGATGCCGGGCTGCCGCGCGCGGGAGAGCACTTCGATGGAGCGGCTCTCGTTGTACGAGCGCCGGATCACGCCCTTCCGCTCGAGGTTCGTCAGGTGCTCGTGCACGGTCGCCAGCGACGTATACTGCATCGCGGCGGCGATCTCCTCGAAGCTGGGGGCGAACCCATGCTCGTCGATGTAGCTGGTCAGGTAGTCGAGGATCTCACGCTGACGCTTGGTGAGCGGCACGATGTCTCCTTGCGGCCAGAGGGGGGCGCGTACGCTCCCCGAAGATATGCCGAATCGAACGTAACCGAATGAAAGCCGAAGCACAAGCCCCCGGACTGCTGGCCGCGCTGGTCGCCGAAGCCGAGCGGAGGGTTGCGGGTGCCCGCACTTCCAGGCGGGAGCTCGAACTGCGGGCCGCGCGGGCGCCTGAGCCGCCGGACTTCGCTGCGGCGCTGTCGGCGGGCCCGGCAGTCGCGGTCATCGCCGAGATCAAACGCAGGTCGCCGTCGGCCGGGGCCCTGTGGCGGGAGGCCGACGTGGTCGTGCTGGCCGGGAAGCTGGAGTCCGCCGGGGCGGCGGCGCTGTCCGTGCTGACGGAGCCGGCGCACTTCGGCGGGACGCTGGACGACCTGTCGCGGGTGACGGCGGCGGTCCGCCTCCCCGTGCTGCGGAAGGACTTCACCATCGACCCCATCCAGCTGTACGAGGCGCGCGCGTATGGAGCGGCGGCCGTCCTGCTGATCGTCCGCATCCTGGAGCCGGGACGGCTGGCGGAGCTGGCGGCCGCTGCGCGCGCCCTCGGTCTCGCCACGCTGGTAGAGGTGCACGGGCCTGCGGAGCTCGCGGCGGCGCTTGCCGCCGAGCCCACGGCCGTGGGGGTGAACGCGCGCGATCTCGACACGCTGGCGATGCGCCGGGATCTGGTCGAGGCGCTGATTCGGGAGGTCCCGGCCGGCCGCATCGCCGTGGCCGAGAGCGGGCTCTCCACGCGCGCGGACGTCGAGTCCGTGGCCGCGCGCGGGGCCGACTCCGTTCTGATCGGCGCGGCAATCGCGGGGGCCCCGGATCCTGCTGCGGCGCTCCGCGCCCTGACGGGGGTGCCGCGGCGGCCAGCCGGTCGCCCGGTGAGGCGCGCATGACGGGCCGGTTCGGCGTGTACGGCGGGCGGTACGTCCCTGAGACACTCATCCCAGCGCTCGAAGCGCTCGCCGCGACCTACGACGGACTCGCAACGGACACCGCCTTCTGGACCGAGTACGAGGGGCTCCTGGCCGAATACGTCGGGAGACCGACGCCGCTGTCGGAGGCGCCGCGGCTCTCGGACGCTGTGGGTGCCCGGGTCCTCCTGAAGCGGGAGGACCTGAACCACACCGGCGCGCACAAGATCAACAACGCGCTGGGCCAGGCGCTGCTCGCCCTGCGGATGGGGAAGCGGCGGATCATCGCCGAGACCGGCGCCGGGCAACATGGTGTGGCGACGGCGACGGTGTGCGCCCGGTTCGGTCTGGAGTGCGTGGTCTACATGGGCGAGGAGGACATGGCCAGGCAGGCGCTGAACGTCTATCGGATGCGCCTGCTGGGAGCCGAGGTCCGCCCCGTGACGTCCGGCACGCGGACGCTCAAGGACGCGACGAGCGAGGCGATCCGCGATTGGGTCACGAATGTCGAATCCACTCACTATATTATCGGTTCGGCAGTTGGCCCGGACCCGTACCCGCGGCTGGTGCGCGACCTGCAGTCGGTGATTGGACGCGAGGCGCGCCGCCAGTGCATAGAGCGGCTCGGCGCGCTGCCGAAGACGGTGGTCGCCTGCGTCGGCGGCGGATCCAATGCGCTCGGCATCTGGGCGGCGTTCCTCGAGGACCGCGACGTGGAGCTCGTGGGCGTCGAGGCCGCGGGCGAAGGCCTGGCTGGCGGCCGGCACGCGGCCTCGCTCCTGGCGGGGAGGCCGGGGGTTCTGCACGGGAGTCTGAGCTACCTGCTGCAGGACGCGGACGGCCAGGTGATGCCGGCCCACTCGGTGGCTGCGGGGCTCGACTATCCCGGGGTCGGGCCCGAGCATTCGGCGCTGAAGGACTCCGGCCGCGCGCGGTACGTGGCCGTGACGGACAGCCAGGCGCTGGACGCCTTCGCGCGGTTGAGTCGGCTCGAGGGGATCATCCCCGCTCTGGAGAGCGCACATGCGGTCGCGTGGGTGCTGGGCGAGGCCGGACGCTGGCGGAAAGACGATGTGGTGATCATCAACCTCAGCGGGCGCGGCGACAAGGATGTCGCGACCGTCGCCGCCGCTGAGCGTACATCCGGGTGACCATGGGTGCGACGCCTGAAGTAACGCTTCCCCCGGCGACCGTCGAAGAGTTGATGCAGGCCGTGGTCAAGGCGCTGCGCGCCCATCAGCTGTACCTCCCCAACAATCCCGTTTACCAGAAGGCCCTGGACACGCTGCGGGCGGCGTTCCGGCCGGTCTGGGAGTCCGTGGAGGAGCTGCCGCTGGACGTCCAGGAGAGCGAGCTGCTCTGGGACGGGAACGTGGTGTACAGCCAGAGTAACCGCGCGGAGAGCCTGTCGTGGGTGTTCTTCAAGGATGGCGTGCGCGCGCTGACGCTCCTGCCCGGAGTCGAGCAGGACGAGATCGTGGGCCTGCTCGACGTGGTGCACCGCGCCCGGACGCTGCGGCAGGAGGACAGCGATGATCTGCTGACGCTGCTCTGGGAGAAGGACTTTCAGCGGATCCGGTACGTGTTCCAGGAGATGGCCACCGGCGAGGGCGGCACGATGGCGCTGCCGTCATCCGACGAGGTCGCGGCGGCGGCGTCGGGTGGCGGGCCGCGCCACGTGTCGGAGGCGGTCGAGGAGGAGATGGGCCCCGAGGGCGAGGTGGCGCAGGGGGGCGCTCCCGCGGCGCCCGTCGGGACGGTGCGGCCCGAGGACTTCGACAGCACGCTGTACTTCCTCGATGAGAAGGAGATCGGCTACCTGCGCGACGAGGTCACGCGCGAGTACGCGCAGGACTTGCGGCGCAACGTGTTGGCGATGCTGCTCGACGTGCTGGAGCTGCAGCCCTATCCGACGGTGCGGGCCGAGCTCATTTCGATTCTGGAGAGCTTCCTGCCCTATCTGCTGGGCGCCGGCGACTACTCGGCCGTCGCATATGTGCTGCGCGAGGTGCGGGCGGTCCTGCAGCGGGCGCGCGAGCTGCTGCCGGAGCACCGCAAGGCGCTCGAGGGTCTGCCGCGCCGGCTGTCGGAGGCGGAGCCGCTCTCGCAACTGCTCCAGTCGCTCGACGAAGCGGCGGCGCATCCCTCGGCGGAGGAGCTGGGGGAGCTGTTCGGCGAGCTCAGGCCGGAGGCCCTGCCCACGCTGCTGGGATGGATGCCGAGGTTGAGCAACGAGCGCGTCAAGGTCGTGCTCGACGGCGCGATCGGGCGCCTCGCGGCGGCCCACCCCGAGAAGCTGGTGGAGGCGATCGGCGGCGGCGACCCGCTCATCGCGCTCGAGGCGGTGAAGCTGTCCGGCCGGCTCAGGCTGGCGTCGGCGGTGCCCGCGCTGTCGCAGGCGCTCGGCCACGGGGAGACGGCGGTGCGGGCGGCCGCCGTGCAGGCGCTGTCGGATCTCGGCGTGCCGGGGGCGCTGCAGGGGTTGGAGAAGGCGCTCGACGATCCCGACCGGGAGGTGCGGCTGGCCGCGGTGCGCATCCTGATGCTGAAGAAGCACCGGGGCGCGCTGCCGAAGGTCACCGCAGCGATCCAGGGGAAGTCGGTGCGGATCGCCGATCTCACGGAGAAGATGGCCTTCTTCGAGGCGTACGGGTCCCTGGTCGGTGAGCAGGGGGTCGCGTCGCTCGATGCGATGCTCAACAGCGGCGGCTTCCTGAAGCGCAGGGAGGACCCGGAGCTGCGCGCGTGCGCCGCGATGGCGCTCGGCCGGATCGGGACGCCGGCGGCGCGCGCGGCGCTCGAGCGCGCGGCCGGCACGAAGGACGCGCTGGTGCGCAACGCGGTCAGCCGGGCGCTGCGTGGCATGACGGGGGCCTAGGATGACGGGACCGGGACACAGACCGTCGGTCGTCGACTCCATCCAGACCACGGACGGGTACATCCGCGGGGCGGGGCGCGCTTTCCTCGTGACCCTGTACACCGCGCTCCGCTCGCTCAAGCTCTATCCGCTCGAGAACAGCCAGGTCCAGAAGTCGCTCGAGGACCTGACGACGTCGGTGGGGGAGATCCTGGCGCGGGAGCACGAGATCGAGGTACGCATCACCGGCGATTTCATTTTCGTCAATCAGACGCGCCTGCGGCTCGACCTCGACAACTACGCTTCGTTCTCCCACATCCTCGGCATCCTCAAGGCGGTGGGCGTCGGTGTCGTGCGCGCGGTCGACGGCGCGGACCGGCGGGAGTGGACCTCGTTCCTCTCGCTGCTCCTCACCATGGCGTCGCGCGATAGCGCGAACCGCTTCTTCGATCTCGCGAACAAGCTGCACGACGCCGGCGTGACGCACATCGTCATCGAGCCCCCGGCCGAATCGGAGGTCAGCGAGGAGGAAGAGGAGCGCGCCAAGGAACAGGCCAAGCGCACCTACCAGCGCTCGGTGGCGGTCACGAAGGAAGTGATCAACTCCGTGCGGATGGGGCGCACCGCGAGCGTGAAGAAGGTCAAGCGCGCGGTGCAAGCCATCGTGGACCAGGTGCTTTCCGAGGAGACCTCCCTGATCGGCCTGACCACGCTGCGCGACTACGACGACTACACGTTCACGCACTCGGTCAACGTCTGCATCTTCTCGGTCGCGCTCGGCCGGAAGCTCGGCCTCAGCAAGCTGCAGCTCTACGACCTCGGAATGGCGGCGCTGTTCCACGACGTCGGCAAGTCCCGTGTGCCCCTCGACGTGCTCAACAAGCAGGGAAGCCTCGACGAGGAGGAATGGCGGATCATGCAGGCGCACCCCTGGCTCGGCGTGCTGACGCTGTTCGGGCTGCGCGGCTACGGAGAGGTGCCCTACCGCAGCATGATCGGGACGTACGAGCACCACATGAAGATCGATCTGACGGGCTACCCGAAGTCGCTGCGCCCCCGTGAGATCTCCATCTTCTCGAAGATCATCGCGGTGGCCGACGGCTTCGACGCCGCGACCTCGCGCCGCGCCTACCAGACCATGCCGATCCAGCCCGACTCGGTTCTCAAGGAGATGATCGAGAACCCGAAGCGCGGCTACGACGTGATCCTCGTGAAGGCGTTCATCAACCTGATCGGCGTCTATCCGGTCGGGACGACGGTGATCCTCGACACCTACGAGCTGGCCATCGTCACGGCGGCGAACCCGAATCCCGACGCGATCCACCGGCCGATGGTGCGCATCGTCTCGGACGCGGCGGGCGCGGTGACCTACCCCGGCCACGTGGCGGACCTGGCCGAGCGGGACGCCGCGGGGAACTTCGTGCGCAGCATCATCAAGGTCACGAATCCCGACAAGTACGGGATTCGGGTCTCCGACTACTTTGTCTGACAGCGCCCTCGCGGCGCGCCTGGCCGATCTCCGCGCGGCACGGCGGACGGCCCTGATCCCGTACATCACGGCCGGGTACCCCGGCCCCGACGAGACGACCGCGTTTCTGCGCGGAGCGGCGGCGGCCGGCGCCGACGCCGTGGAGCTGGGCGTGCCGTGGAGCGACCCGGTGGCCGACGGTCCCACGATCCAGGCGAGCACGCACGCCGCGCTGCAGCAGGGGACCACGCTGGCTCGGACGCTGGCGCTGCTCGCGGGCGCGCGGGCCGACGTGCCGGTCGTGGTCTTCACCTACCTGAATCCGGTGCTGGCGCATGGCGCGGCGCGGTTCGCCGCCGACGCGAAGCGCGCGGGGGCCGCGGGACTGCTCGTGACCGACCTGCCGGTCGGCGCCGACGACGCGGTGGAGCGCGACCTGCTCTCGGCGGGGCTGCCGCTGGTCCGCCTGGTCGCCCCCACCACGCCCCCGCGGCGCCGCCGCGCGATCGCCGAGGGCAGCCAGGGGTTTCTCTATCTCATCGCGCGCCTCGGCGTCACCGGTGAGTCCGGCGCGCTTTCCTCGGTGCTCGGCGAACAGGTCGCCGCGCTGCGCGCTGTCAGCGACCTCCCCATCGCCGTGGGCTTCGGAATCTCCTCTCCGGAGCAGGCCGCGGCGGTGGCGGCGTATGCCGACGGCGTGGTCATCGGCAGCGCGGTCGTCTCCCGGATGGGGCGCGGCGGTGCCGCGGAAGCGCTCGGATGGCTCCGGACGGTGCGAGCGGCGCTGGACGCGCGGCGCGCAGGGGCGTAGGCTAGAGGCACCATGGCGCACGACACGATTACGCTCAGGGGCATGCGGTTCCACACGCTGGTCGGGCTGCTGCCCCACGAGGCGAGCATCCCGCAGCCGCTGGAGCTCGACCTCACCGTGCAGCTGTCGCTCAAGCAGGTGGGTGAGACGGACTCGCCGCGAGCTCTCCTCGACTACCGCACGCTGTACAAGGTGGTGGCAGAGACGGTGGGCACGAGCCACCACCGCCTGCTCGAAGCTCTGTGCGAGCGGATCGCAGCGAGGGCACTCGCTCTGGACGGCGTGGAGCGGGTGCGCGTCGCGGCCCGCAAGCCGCACGCACCGATCGCCGGGCCGCTCGACGCCGTCGAGGTGGTCATCGAGCGCTCGCGCGATGGGCAGTGAGCGGGCGGCGGTCGCGCTCGGCTCCAATCTGGGCGACCGCGCGGCGATCCTCGCCCGCGCCCGGGACGCGATAGCGCGGCTGCCCGCGACCCGGCTGATCGCAGCGTCCGAGGTGGAGGAGACGGCACCGCTGGGTCCCGTTCCCCAGGGGCCGTACCTCAACCAGATGCTGCTGGTGGAAACGGCGCTCGAGCCGTGCGCGCTGCTCGACGCCCTGCTCGCGATCGAGCGCGCCGAGGGACGGGAGCGACGAGAGCGGTGGGGCCCGCGCACCCTCGACTGCGACATCGTGCTGTACGGGGAGCGGACTCTCCGGGAGCCCACGCTCGTGGTACCCCACCCGGAGCTGCCCAACCGGAACTTCTGGCAGCGCGAGCTCCGGCAACTCGGCCTCGATCCGCAGGGCGCAGCTGGGAGCGGTGAGAGGGCAGTGTAACTGTCCCGCAGTCTCCCCTCTGTCTCTCTGCCTGCTGACCCGTTAAGGTTCCGCGCATGTCCACGCCATCGAAGGACGCCCCGGTCACCACGCGGGATTTCCTCGCCTGGAAGGCCGCGGGTCGCAAGATCGTGGTCGTGACCGCCTACGACGCGCTGTTCGGGCGCCTGGTGGACGAGGCGGGCGTGGATTGCGTGCTCGTGGGTGATTCGGTGAACCAGGTGTTGGGCGGGGAGCCGTCTACGCTCTCCGCGACGCTGGATCAAATGATCTACCACGGCCGGACGGCGCGGCGCGGCGTGCAGCGGGCCCTGCTGGTCGTGGACCTGCCGTTCCTCTCCTACCAGGTCGGTCGCGAGGACGCGATCCGCGGCGCCGGCCGCGTGATGAAGGAGACGGGGGCGGCCGCCGTGAAACTCGAGGGCGGCGCGCACGTGGCGGACACCGTGCGGGCGCTGGTCGAGATCGGCATCCCGGTGATGGGGCATCTGGGCCTCACGCCGCAGTCGGTGCACGCTCTCGGCGGCTATCGCGTGCAGGGGCGGGACGAGGAGTCCGCCCGCCGGCTGCAGAGCGATGCGGCGGCGTTGGAGGATGCGGGCGTGTTCGCGATCGTGCTCGAGCTGGTGCCCGCGGCGCTGGCCGGCGCCGTCACCGCGGCGCGCGCCGTGCCCACGATCGGCATCGGCGCCGGTCCGCAGTGCGACGGCCAGGTGCTGGTGCTCCCCGACCTGCTCGGTCTCAACGACGGGTTCGCGCCGAAGTTCCTCAAACGCTACGCGTCGCTGGCGGACGAGGTTCGTGCTGCGGTCGGCCGGTTCGGCGACGAGGTGCGGCGCGGCACCTATCCGGACGCCGCCCACTCCTTCTAGGAAGCGGATGGAGGTCGTCGTCGCTCTGGAGGAGGTGCGCGCCCGCGTCCGGGAGGCAAAGCGGAACGGGCGGCGCATCGGCTTCGTGCCGACGATGGGGGCCCTGCACGCGGGACACCTGTCCCTCGTGCAGGTGGCCCGTTCGCGCGCCGACCTCGTGGCGATGAGCATCTTCGTCAACCCGCTGCAGTTCGGCCCCGCCGAGGATTTCGCGCGCTACCCGCGGGACCCGGAGCGCGACCGCGGGCTCGCGGCGGCGGGGGGAGTGGACCTGCTCTGGTCGCCCGAGCAGGCGGCGCTGTACCCGGCGCCGCCGCGCGTCACTGTGGCACCGGGCCCGGCCGGCGAGCGGCTCGAAGGGGCGAGCCGGCCCGGCCATTTCGCCGGCGTCCTCACCGTGGTCCTCAAGCTGTTCGCGCTGGTCGAGCCGGAAACGGCGGTCTTCGGCCGGAAGGATTTCCAGCAGGCGGCACTCATCCGCGCGATGGTCCGCGACTTCAACCTGCCGGTCGAGATCGTGGTGGCGCCGACGGTGCGCGGGCACGACGGCGTCGCGCTGTCGTCGCGGAACGTCTATCTCGACCCGCCGGCCCGCGCGGCGGCGACGGCACTGTGCCGGGCGCTGCGGCGCGGCGTGGAGGCGTATCGTGGCGGCGAGCGGCGCGCCTCAGCGCTCGCCGAGGCGGCGCGGCGCGTGTTGGCCGCCCAGGAGGGGGTCGTGCCCGACTACGTGGCCTGCGCGGCCCCCGACGACCTCGCGCCGCTGGAGACCGTCGACGCGGCGACGGTGCTCGCGGTGGCGGCGCGCGTCGGCGGAACCCGGCTGATCGACAACGTGGTGCTCGGCGAAGGACTGGAGGGCGATGTCCACGTCGTCGGCTGACGTGCGGGCGGCGCTGCCGCGGTGGGCCGTGGTGGCGGAGCGGCGCCTGGCGCACGTGGCGCGCGTCGTGGACCTCCTCGACGCGTGGGCCCGGGCGCGCGGCGTGGGCGACGCCGAAGCCGGCCGGTGGCGACGGGCCGCGCTGCTGCACGACGCGCTGCGGGACGCGGACGAGGCCGTGCTGCAGCGCCACGCACCGCGACCGGTCTGGCCGCTCAAGACCTGGCACGGGCCCGCCGCGGCGGCGGCCGCGGCGGCGGACGGCGAGCGGGATGCGGGCGTCCTCGACGCCGTGCGCTATCATTCGCTCGGATACGCCCGCTGGGACGATGCGGGGAAGATGCTGTACCTGGCCGATTACCTCGAGCCCGGACGTCCGTACGAGAGGCAGCGGCTGGACGCGCTCTCCGCTCGCGTTCCCGCCGAACCCGGGGCGGTGCTGCGCGAAGTGACGGCGCTGCGGATCGGATGGCGGCTCAAGGAAGGCGGTCCCATCGCGAAGGAGACATGGGAATTCTGGAACGCGCTCGCGGCGGCCGGCTCCTCGTCGTCGCGCTGATCGGCCTGGGCCTCGCCGCAGCGAGCTTCTCGCTCTGGTGGCACGGGCGCCATCATGGCGACACGGGCGTCGCGCGCCCGGTGCCTGGTGAGCGGGACCGCGTCGTCGTCGAAGTGCTCAACACGACGCCGGGGGTGGGGCTGGCCCGCGCCGGGGCGCGCGTGCTGCGGGACGCCGGGATCGACGTCGTCTACTTCGGATCGGATACCGGTGCGGTCCTGGATTCCACCCAGGTGCTGGTGCGCCGCGGCACGGCGGACGGCGCGGAGCGCGTCGTCGCCGCGCTAGGCGTCGGCAGGGTCCGGCAGCTTCCCGATCCCGGCCGCCTCGTGGACGTGACGGTGCGGATCGGGCGTGACTTCGCCGCCCGCCTCGCCGCGCGCCACTCGTAGCTGCCCGCACGCGGCGGCGATGTCGAGCCCGCGGCTGCGGCGGGCCACCGCCTCCACCCCGCGCCGCCGCAGCGCTCCCGCGAACCAGGCAAGCCGCTTCCCCGGGGCCGGTACGAGCCCGGGCGCGCCGCCGGGATGCAGTGGCAGCAGGTTGACCAGCGCGCCGGCCTGCTTCGCGATGCGGGCGAGCGCGGCGAGATCCTCGTCGCGGTCGTTCACGCCCGCCATCAACACGTACTCGAACGTCACCCGCCGCTTGAACGCCTTGACCGCCTCGAGCACGTCCGGGAGCCGGTAGCGCTTCTCGATCGGCATGATCGACAGTCGTACCGCGCTGGTGGGCGCGTGCAGCGAGACCGCGAGACGGAACTGCTCGGGGCGCCTCGCGAGCTTGGCCAGCGCCGGGAGGATCCCGACGGTGGAGACCGTGATGTGGCGCGCCCCGATCCCCAGCGCCGCCGGATGGTTCAGCAATGTGAGCGCCGCATCCACCGCGGGCCAATTGAGCAGTGGCTCGCCCATCCCCATGAACACGACGTTGGTGGGCTTGATGGGTTCCGGCGCGAGCAGCAGCTCGCGGACCTGGCCGGCGATCTCCCAAGCCTCGAGGTTGCGCCGGAGGCCCATCGTCCCGGTCGCGCAGAAGGCACAGCGCAGCGGGCACCCGGCCTGGGACGAGATGCAGAGCGTGCGGCGGGACCCCTCGGGGATGAGCACGGACTCGATCGCTTCGCCGTCGGGGAGCCGCCACAGCATCTTGTGGGTCCCGTCCCTCGACTCCTGGCTGGTCTCGAGCACGAGCCGCGGCAGCGGCCACTCCTGGTCGAGCGCCTGCCGCAGGCTGTGAGGCAGCTCCGTCGCCTGAGCCCAGCTCGCCACCGGACGCTGCCAGAGCCGGGGGAGGAGCTGGGAGAGGCGGTACGGAGCCTCGCCGCGCCCGGCCAGCCACTCGGCCAACGTCGCCGACGCCGCCTCGGGCGTGAGGTCGAGCAGCGTGCTCACAGCATCCCCGCGGCCAGGCCGAAGCGGTAGCTCGCGCCGAAGCCGTTCACACCGCCGTCCCGGCCCAGGTACACGCGGTACCGTCCCACATCCAGCGACACGCCGAGGCGGCTCCGCCACACCTCGATGCCGGCCGTCTCCTCACGCGCCGCGCCGACGTCTAATTCCGCGACCCCGCCGAGGGCGAGGCCCGCGGAGAGCTGGTGCTGCATCCCTTCGCCGTGCGCCCAGCCCGCGCCGTACCAGCAGCGAACGTCCGCCGTCGTGCCCCAGACCTGCCCCTCCGCCGTCCTGTAGGACACCGCCGCGCTGTAGCTCGCCGCGCCCTCCGAGGCCCGGAGCAGCGGGTCGAAGAACCGCGTGGCGACGCCGAACGAGAAGTGCGACGCCCCGGCGTACCGCAGGCCCAAGTCCAGCCCCAGCTGCGACGCGTTGACGATGTCCAGCCGCCCCGACAGCGCGCGCGCGGCGATCCCCGCCGTAAGGCCCGGGGCGATGGCGCGCGCGAGCCCGAGGGAGAGGACCTCGTTGTAGACGGCGATGTCGCCGCCGATGGCCTCCGGGCTCGTCTCCGTCCGCACCAGCCCGTCCACGCCCATCCGGCCGTAGATGAGGTTCACCGTGCCAAGCGTCCCGGCGCGAAATGCGACGCTGGCGATGCCACCGCTGATGCCGATCTCGGACGGGGAATGGACCGCTTCGACGGCCAGGCGCAGGCTGGCGCCGGTCCCGGGGAGCCGCACGGCCGGCGTCCAAAGCGCTGCCGATCCGTCGTCGGCCAGCGCCGCGGGCACGACGAGGGTACCGGCGGCAAGCCGCCAGAGATCGGACGCCACGCCCGGCTGAGCGAAGACTTCCAGCGGCCGGGCGAGACTCCCCACTGCCAGGAGCAGGAGGAGGGCGGCGCCGAGGCTCTGGCGGCTGCGGGGGGGCATCGGCGAAGGTTGGCCTCCGGCACAGGCGATGTCAAGCGAACCGGTCAGCTTGCTCAAGTTACGAGGCACCATTAACTTGCGGCCGTCATGAGGCGCTCGCCGCCCCTGTGCTGCTGAGCCAGTTGCTGGCCCCTGATCGCGTCCGAGTCCCCCTTACATCCCGGGACAAGCCGAGCGTCCTCCGCGAGCTGGTGGACCTGCTGGTGCGCTCCTCCGGCGGGGCGCCCGACGACATCCTCCACGCGGTGCGCGAGCGGGAAGCGTGCCAGTCCACCGGGTTCGGCCACGGCGTCGCCATCCCGCACGCGCGCAGCCCGTCGGTCCCGGCCCTGACGCTGGTGGCCGGCCAGACTGCGGCGCCGATCGACTATGGTGCGCTCGACGGTGAACCGGTGCGTCTCTTCTTTCTCCTCGCGGGTCCCGAGGCGATGGCCGGCTCGCAGGTGCGGGCGCTGGCACGCATCGCCAGGCTGGTGCGGCAGGAAGGGATCAGGGGGCGGCTGCTGGGGGCTGCAACGCCGGAGGCGTTCTATCAGGTGGTGCGTGAAGCGGAGGGACAATAGGGCGTGGCGAACCGGCTGGGTGGAGGGTGGGCGGCCGTGGTGGTGTGGATCGCGATTCAGCTCACGCTGACGTCGCTGCCGGGCGCGGCGATCCCCGTGAGCATCGGTCACCCACTGGACTGGGTTGCGCACTTCTGCATGTACGGTGTGCTCGGGACGCTGATCGCCCGCGTCGCGTCGCTGAACGGCTGGCCGCGGCGCCGCCTGCTGATTGCGGCGGCCCTCATCAGCGTCGGGGCCGCGCTCGACGAACTGCACCAGCTCTTCATCCCCGGCCGGACCGCCGAGGTCCTCGATTGGGCGAGTGACACGCTGGGGTCGATCGTCGGTCTCACAACGGGGATGCGGCTCATGAAATCGAGGTTCCGGCGGTGGCTGCGCTAGCCCGTACGTCCCTGCGGTCCCACTGGTGCGGCGAGCTGCGCGCGTCGCACGAGGGCCAGGAGGTCAGCCTGGGCGGGTGGGTGCACCGGCGCCGGGACCTCGGGGGCCTGGTGTTCGTGGATCTGCGGGATCGGGAAGGGCTGGCGCAGGTGGCGTTCGGCCCCGGCTGGTCGCCGCCGGACGTGCTCGAACGCTCGTCGGGGCTCGTGGCCGAGGCGGCGATCCTGGTGCGGGGGGTCGTGGCCCGCCGGCCCGCGGGGCAGGCCAACCCCGACATGCCGACCGGCGAAGTGGAGGTGCATGCTACGTCGGTGACGGTGGTCGGGCCCGCAGTGACGCCTGCCATCCCGGTCGCGCGGGTGCGCGGGGAGGCGCTCGCCGCCGAGGAGCTGAGGCTCCGGCATCGCTACCTCGACCTGCGGCGTCCCGAGATGTACCGGAACTTGCAGCTGCGGCATCGCCTCCTGCAGCGCACGCGGCGCGAGCTGTCCGACCGCGGCTTCCTCGAGATCGAGACGCCGATCCTCACCAAGCCGACGCCGGAAGGCGCGCGGGACTTCATCGTGCCGTCTCGCATGTACCCGGGGCAGTTCTACGCCCTGCCGCAGTCGCCGCAGCTCTACAAGCAGCTGCTGATGGTGGCGGGGTTCGACCGTTATTTCCAGCTGGCACGCTGCTTCCGCGACGAGGATCAGCGCGCGGACCGGCAGCTCGAGTTCACTCAGATCGACCTCGAGTGTGCCTTCATCGGGCCTGAGGACGTCTACGCGGTGACCGAGGGCGTGCTCGCGGCGCTGTGGGAGGAGGCGGGCCACAGGGTCGAGACGCCGTTTCCACGGATGGCCTACCGGGAAGCGATGGAGCGGTACGGCACGGACAAGCCGGATCTGCGCTTCGGCCTGGAGATCCAGGACTGGACTGCGATCGCGCGGCCGCTCGAGGTCCCGATGTTTCGCGATCTGGTCAATGCGGGCTGGCGGGTGAGGGGACTGCTCGTGCCCGATGCGCAGAAGCTCTCGAGGAAGCACATCGACGAGCTCGCTGCGCTGGCGAAGCACGTTGGCGGATCGGGCCTCGGCTGGCTGCGGTGCCAGGGCGACCAGGTCTCGGGTTCCCTCGCCAAGTCGTTCCCGCGTGAAAGCGCGCGGCAGCTGGGCATGGTCGACGGCAGCCTCGCCCTCTTCGCCGTCGGCCCGGACCCGGAAACGTCGGCCGCGCTCGACCACGTCAGACGGGCGGTGATCTCGGCCCTCGAGCTCGCTCCTGCGAGAGAGCACGCCTTCGTGTGGATCGAGCAATTCCCCCTGTTCGACCACGAGCCGGGTACGGGCCGGCTGACCTTCATGCACCATCCCTTCACGGCGCCCTATCCCGATGACGTCGGGCTCGTGACGGCGGACCCCGAGCGGGCGCGGTCCCTGCACTATGACGTGGTCTACAACGGCGTGGAGCTGGGGAGCGGCTCGATCCGGATCACCGATCCGGCGCTGCAGGCGCTGGTCTTCGAGCGGCTGGGCCTCTCGCGGGAGGTGGTGGAGCACCGCTTCGGCTGGCTGCTGGAGGGGCTGCGGAGCGGGGCGCCGCCGCACGGGGGCATCGCCCTCGGGTTCGACCGGATCGCCCTGCTCCTGGCCGGCGGGGACTCGCTGCGCGACGTGATCGCGTTTCCCAAGACGGCCCAGGCCCGCGCGCTGTTCGAGGGCGCACCGGCGCCGGTGCCGCCGGAGGATCTCGACCTGCTCCACCTCAAGATCACGCCGTGAACGGCGCCGACGACGTCGTCCATCGCCTGAACGTGGAGGGGGCCGACCTCCTCGCGCTGTCGGGGGTGAACGACGCGAACCTGCACGAGCTGGCCCGGCTCTCCGGCGTGCGGGTGTCGCTGCGCGGGGATCAGCTCTCGCTTGGCGGGGCGCTCGTGGCGGTGGAGCGGGCCACGCCGCTGGCGCAGGCGATGGTGGACCTCGCGCGGATGGGGGAGCAGTTCGGACCGGAGGACGTGCGCCGGATGGTGGAGGAGGGACCCGGCGAGAACTCGAGGAACGGCGACCTCAAGATCGTGCTCCCCGGCCTGCGTCGCATCGTCACCCCGAAGACCGCGGGCCAGCGGGAGTACGTGCAGGCGATGTACGACAACGACATCGTGGTCTCGATCGGGCCGGCCGGCACCGGCAAGACCTATCTGGCGGTCGCCGTCGCCGTGGACATGCTCCATAAGAAGCGGGTCAAGCGGATCATCCTGGCACGGCCCGCGGTCGAGGCGGGCGAGCGGCTCGGGTTCCTGCCGGGGGACATGCAGGCGAAGGTGGATCCCTACCTTCGGCCGTTGTACGACGCCCTCGAGGACATGATGCCGCATGAGAAAGTGCAGCGGGCCCTCGAGTCTCGCGTCATCGAGATCGCGCCGCTGGCCTACATGCGCGGCCGCACGCTGGCGGACGCCTTCGTGATCCTGGACGAGGCGCAGAACACGACGGGGATGCAGATGAAGATGCTGCTCACCAGGCTCGGCGTGAACTCGAGGGCGGTCGTCACGGCGGACAAGACGCAGATCGACCTGCCGGCGCACGAGGAGTCGGGCATCGTCCAGATCGAGCGGATCCTGCCCGGGATCGACGGGATCGGCTTCTGCTACCTCGACGAGAGCGATGTGCTGCGGCACCGGCTGGTCCGGCAGATCATCCGCGCCTACCGCGAGGACCCGGGCGGCTGATGCGGTACAGCGGCGCCGTCGGTCGTCATGCGGCGCGATTCCTCCTCGCGCTGCTCGTCGCCCTGGTGGCCTATCTCGCCTTTCCCCGCGCGGGCGCGCTGCTCCCGCATGCGTTCTCCGTCGGGAGCGTCGCGTCGACGGACGTGATCGCGCCGATCGGCTTCCTGGTGCCGAAGCCGGAGCCGCAGCGCGTGCGCGAGGCGGAGGCACTCGCCGCCACGGTGCGGCCCCTGGTGACCGTGCACCCGGAGGCGGCGGAGTCGGGAGCGGTCGCGGCCGCGCACTTCTTTGCGGTTCTGGATTCGGCGGCCGGGGCGGGCGGGAGCCTCACGGAGGCGGCGCGCGTGCAGGGCTTCGCGCTGTCGGGCGGGGATGCCGCCGCGCTGAGCGGGGCGGGGCTGCGCTCCGAGCTGCGGCGGGCGGTGATGGGAGCCCTGCGCCTCTCGGCCGCCGGCTATCTGGCGGCGGGGACGTCCACGGCCGAGCTGGGATCGGAGGTCGTCGTCCGGCACGGCAGCGACGAGCGCGTGGTCCCCAGCGACAGCCTCCGGACCTTCGGTGACTTCCTGGAGCGCGCGGGGCAGCAGCGTCCGGGGGAGCGGCAGGGGCGAGGCGAGGGCCTGTACGTGAGGCTTCTGGGCTTCTTCTTCCGTCCGACCCTGGTCTACGAGCGGGCCGAGACCGAGCGGCGTCGGGACGAGCTGCGGCGCTCCGTCGACTCGGTCCAGGCGGTCGTGCAGCCGGGGGAGAAGATCATCGGCGCGCACGAGGTGGTCGACGAGGCGGCCGCGGCGAAGCTCGCCGCGTACCGCTCGGCGATCGAGCGCAGCACGACGGGCCGCGTGCGCGGGGCGGTCGCCACACTCGGCGAAGTCGGCGGTGACACCCTCTTGATGGTCCTCTTCGGCGTGCTCTGCCTGTTCGTCCGCCCGGCCATCTATCGTGACTACCGCTCGCTCGCCGCGTTCGCCGTCGGGTTCGCCGTGGTGATCGCCGCAGCGGGGCTCCTGGCCCGCTTCGTCCCGTCGCACCCCGAGCTCATACCCGTCGCCTTTGCCGTCATCCTGTTCTCGGTGCTGTTCGACGGAACCATCGCGGCGGTGGCGGCGATGGTGCTCGCGGCGTTGATCGGGGTGCAGCGGCCGTTCGCCGGGTCGGAAGCGCTGTTCATCACCTTCGTGGGCGGCGTGGCGGCGGCGCTCTCGGTGCAGCGCATCCGCCGGCGCACGCAGGTCTACTACTCCATCGCGATCGTGACGGCCGTCTACGCGGCGGCGGTGATGGTCTCCGGCACGGCCGCGGGCGAGCAGGCGGTCGCGATCGCGCGGTCCGCGGCCCTCGGTGGCGTCAACGCCCTCGCCTCCGCGGCGCTCGCGATGCTGGCCCTGCCTCTGGCGGAGCGCTTCACTCACGCCACCACGGACCTGACGCTGCTTGAGCTCTCGGACCCGGACCGGCCGCTGTTGCGGCGGCTCGCCACCGAGGCGCCCGGGACCTATGCGCACTCCGTCGCGATGGCCAACCTGTGCGAGGCCGCCTGCAACGCCATCGGCGCCAACGGCCTGTTGGCCAGGGTCGGCTGCTACTACCACGACATCGGGAAGCTCAAGCACCCGCAGTACTTCGCCGAGAACCAGACGCACCTCCGGAGCCCGCACGACCAGCTCAAGCCGAGCCAGTCGGCCGCCGTGATCCGGCGGCACGTCGAGGATGGGCTCGCGCTCGCGGCGGAGCACCGGCTCCCCGAGGTGATCCGCGCCTTCATCCCGGAGCACCACGGGACGACCGCGATCACCTACTTCCTGGAGCGTGCGCGCGCGGAGGAGCCCGCGGCCCAGGCCCGTGAGGAGTTGTATCGGTATCCCGGGCCCCGGCCGCGTACCGCCGAGACCGCCGTCGCGCTCCTCGGGGACGCGGTGGAGGCCGCGTTGCGGGTCCTTGACGATCCGTCGCCCGAGACTGTCGCCGACGCGATCGATCACCTGGTTGAGACCAAGGTCGCCGACGGCCAGCTGAAGGAGGCCCCGCTGACCCTCGCCCAGATCGAGATCGTGAAGCGGGAGTTCGTGCGCGTGTACGCGGCGATGTACCACAACCGCGTCGAGTATCCGGAGGATGCCGGGGGCATCACCGCCGACTGGGAGGTCGACCATCGCGGTTGACGTGGTCGTCTCCGCAACGGTGGCGAGTCCCCTGTCGCGGGCGGAGGCCGAGCGCCTCGCCCGCGCGGTGCTTCGGGCCGAGGGGGTGAAGCGCGCCATGCTCTCGATCGCGTTCGTCGGCCGCCGCCGCATCCGCAGCCTCAACCGCCGGCACTTCGGGCGGGACCGCGAGACGGACGTCGTGGCCTTCGCGTTGGTGGGCATCCGCGGTCTGGTCGTCGGCGACGTGTACTGCGCCCCGGAAGTCGGCGCGCGGCAGGCCCGGCGCTTCGGGTCGTCGGCGGGGGAGGAGGTGCGCCGCCTCGTCGTGCACGGAGTGCTCCACGTGCTGGGCTACGATCACCCCGAGGGCCACGGGCGCCTCTCGAGCCTGATGTGGCGCCGGCAGGAGCGCCTGCTGGCCCGGCTGGCAGGCCGGCGATGAACGAGCGACTGGCTCTCGCGTTGGCCGGCGCGCTGCTCGCCACCGGATGGGCCGCGCTGCTGGCGCTGGCCGACGGGGCTCTGGCCGCCGATCCCAAGATCGCCGAGACGGCCCTCAGCGGCGCGTACGGCGAGAAGCCGGAGCGGTTCCGCCGGGCGCTGGCGCTCGGGCGCATCACCTTCCTCGGCCTGGCCGCCGTCGGAGCCTCCGGAGCGCTGGCCTGGTGGAGCATGGACCCGGCCGGTGCGGCTCTCCTCATGGTGGCGCTGGTCGTGGCGGTGGCCCTCCTCGGCGATCTGGCCCCGCGCGCCGTCGGGCTGTGGCGAGGGGGCAGCCTCGGCCCGTGGGCGGTGCGCACGGCGGCCAAGTCCCTCGCCCTCATCGTGCCGCTGATCGTCGGCGCGGGCATCGTGGACCGTGCCTTCGGGCGCCTGTTCGGGGTCACTCCGCACGGCCCCAAGGCGCCGGACCCGGCGCAGCGCGACATGCTGCTGGGCGTGTTCGCCCTCGCCGATACGATGGTGAGCGAAGTGATGACGCCGCGCGTGGACGTCCTTGGCCTCGACTGCAGCGCCTCGTTCGAGGACACGGTCAGCGCGGTCGCGGCCGCCGAGCACGCGCGGCTCCCCGCCTACGATGGCGACCTCGACCACATCGTCGGCGTGCTCTACGCCAAGGACCTGCTCCCCGCCTTGTTCGACGGCGACGCGGCCGGCCGGAACTGGCGGAGCCTCGTGCGGCCCGTGGACATCGTGCCGGAAACCAAGACGCTCGACGCGCAGCTGCGCGACTTCCAGCGCGGGCCGAGCCATCTGGCGGTGGTGGTGGACGAGTTCGGCGGGACCGCGGGCATCGTCACGCTCGAGGACGTGCTCGAGGAGATCGTGGGCGAGATTCGTGATGAGTACGACGCCGGCGAGCCGTCGGAGATCGTCCTGCTGGGGCCGGGCGTGTGGCTGGTGGACGGGCGCGCCTCGCTGGAGGCCGTGTCCGAGGCGGTCGGTGTCCCGATCTCGCACGAAGATGTTTCCACGATCGGCGGACTCGTGTACACCGTGCTGGGGCGGGTCCCAGTCGCGGGAGAGCAGGTGAA
This sequence comes from Gemmatimonadales bacterium, assembly GCA_035542295.1. GTDB lineage: Bacteria > Gemmatimonadota > Gemmatimonadetes > Gemmatimonadales > JACORV01 > Fen-1245. The sequence goes on from DATKLR010000070.1 coordinate 30,326, forward strand.
GCTGCAGGACTTCCGCGTCTCCGTCGAGCAGGTCGTGCGCCGCAGCATCCGGCGCCTCAGGCTCGAGCGCCTCAGCCCATGAGCGTACTCGTCGTGCTCCTCGGCCTGGCGCTCGCGGCCTACGGCGCGACGGCCTCGGTCGCCGCCCTGGCCGCGAGCCGGCTGGAGCTGACCCGGTGGGTGGCCCGCCAGCTCGAGGGACACGACGCCGCCGTCACGTTGCTGTCGCGCCCCGGAGACGTGGCGGCGGCGGGCGATGCGCTCGTCGCCGTGGGCGTGGCGATCGCGGGCGTGGCTGCGCCGTGGGCCCTGCGCACGACCGGGCTCGCCACCACGCTGGCCCTGGAGCTGGTCGTGGGCGTCCCGGCCCTCGCCGTCGTCGCGTACTTCGTCCCGCGCGCGGTGGGCCGCCGCTGGCCGGAGGCAGTCGTCCGCGCTGTGGTCCCGCGGCTCAGGGCTCCCGGCGCCCTGGTCGGCCGGATCGTGCGTGGCCGCGCGGCGACCGAGCGCGCGGAGCTGGCGCCGCTGCTCCGCGATACGGCCAGCGCCGGCCTCGCGCGCGAGGACGAGCTGGAGATCGTGACGGGCGTGATGACTTTCGCCGACCGGCTGGTGCGTGAGGTCATGACGCCGCGCACCCGGATCGCCGCGGCGCCGGAGGGGGCGACGACCGCCGAGCTGGCGCGGCTCGTCACCTCGTCGGGCTACACGCGGCTCCCGCTCTATCGCGGGTCGCTCGATGAAATCGTCGGCATGGTGCACGCGTTCGACGTCATCAAGGCCGGATCGGGAGGGACCGTTCGCGTGCGGCCGGTCGCCCAGCTGCCGGCGACGCGCCGCTGCGCCGACGCCCTCCTGGATCTCCGGCGCGAGGGTCGTCACCTGGCGGTCGTGCTGGATGAGTTCGGTGGGACGGCGGGCCTGGTGACGATGGAGAACCTGCTGGAGGCGCTGGTCGGTGAGATCTTCGACGAGCTCGACGTCCCCACGCCCACCGTACAGGGTGGGGGAGGCGTCCTCGTCGTCGATGCGAGCTTCAGCCTCGCCCAGCTCCGCGAGCATTTCAGCCTGCCGATCGAGGCCCCGCCGAAGGTCGAAACCGTCGGGGGCTTCCTCACGTGGGCGGCCGGCCGCATCCCCCAGCAGGGGGATCGGGTTTTGACAGCCGGTCTCGAATTCGACGTGCTGGAAGCCACGCCAACCCGGCTGGTCAAGCTCGTCGTCCGGTCCACCGAAGCGAGCGGGCATCGCGGTGAGTGACCTCGCCGCCCGCCTTCCGATGCGGTTTATCAGGCTTGACCAAAGTCCCTGTCATGACTCAATTTAGGCCGTGACCTCCGCCGGGATTCTGGAGAGTCTGAGGGAGCGCAAGCCCGCCGCCCTCGCCCGAGCCATTTCGATGGTGGAGAACGGCACTCCCGGTTTCGAGCGACTGCTGGCGGCTGTGCACGGCGAGCTCGGCCGAGCCCGGCGGATAGGCATCACGGGCCCCCCGGGAAGCGGCAAGAGCACGCTCATCGAGCGCCTGACCGCGCACTATCGCTCGGCCGCCCTCACCGTCGGCATCGTGGCGGTGGATCCGTCCAGCCCGTTCTCGGGCGGGGCGCTGCTGGGCGACCGCATCCGGATGGAAAGCGCCTCGGGCGACAGCGGGGTGTTCATCCGGTCGATGGCCTCCCGCGGCTCCCTGGGCGGAATGGCGACGACCACGGGCGAGGTGGCGGACGTGATGGACGCGTTCGGGTTCGAGCGGATCCTCATCGAGACGGTGGGGGTCGGGCAGTCCGAGCTCGACGTGGCGACGGCGGCCGATAGCACCGTGGTGGTGCTGGTGCCCGAGTCGGGCGATGGGATCCAGGTGATGAAGGCGGGGCTGATGGAGATCGCCGACGTTTTCGTCGTGAACAAGGCGGATCGGCCCGGCGCCGACCGCCTCCGGCAGGAGCTCGAGGTGGCGATGGGGCTCCGGCACGGGCACACGTTCAGGCATGTGCCGGCACATCATGGAATAGAGCTGGTTGCCAGTTCCCAGACGCCAAGTCTCCAGGGAGGCAAGGCAAAGGCCGAGCAGGGGGGCTCGTGGGAGCCTCCCGTGGTGGTCGCGACGGCGCTCAGGGATGAAGGCGTGGGCGAGCTCGTGGCGACGCTGGACCGGCACTTCGCGGCCCTCGAGGCGACCGGCGAGCTGGCGGGGCGGCGCCGGCGCCGGCTCGAAGGGCGCACGCGTGAGGTGCTGGAGCGCTCGCTGCGGCGGTGGGTGTGGTCCGACGCGGGCCCGAAGGCGGCGGTGGCTGCGGCCCTCGCGGACGTGGCCGCGGGACGGCGGAGTCCCTACGAGGCCGCCGCGGGAGTGGTCGCGCGCATCCGAGCGCGCGACGGGGAAACGGGATGAGCGGGTTCGAGGCCGATCGCCCGGTGACGGAGGCGCAGGACCAGCTGGTCTACACGCCGCTCGACCTGCCGGACTTCGACTACGCGGCGGAGCTGGGGCAGCCGGGGGAGTATCCCTTCACCCGCGGAATCCACGCCACCGGCTACCGTGGCCGGCTGTGGACGATGCGGCAGTTCTCCGGCTTCGGCACGGCGCGGCAGACCAACGAGCGGTACAAGTTCCTGCTGGCCCGCGGCCAGACCGGTCTGTCGGTGGCGTTCGACTTCCCGACGCTGATGGGCTACGACTCGGACCACCCGCGCTCGCTGGGCGAAGTGGGGAAGTGCGGGGTGGCGATCTCGAGCCTGGCGGACATGGAGACATTGTTCGACGGGATCCCGCTCGACCAGGTCTCGACCTCGATGACGATCAACGGCCCGGCGGCGATGCTGTTCTGCTTCTACGTGGCGGCGGCGGAGCGCCAGGGCGTGCCGAGCGAGCGGCTGCGCGGCACGGTGCAGAACGACATCCTGAAGGAGTACATGGCGCAGCACGCCTGGATCTTCGGCGTGGAGCCGGCGCTGAAGATCATCGTGGACCTGTTCGAGTGGGGCGCGGCGCACGCGCCGCAGTGGAACACCATTTCCATCTCCGGCTACCACATCCGCGAGGCGGGCGCGACGGCGGCGCAGGAGCTGGCGTTCACGCTCGCGAACGGCTTCACCTACGTGGAGCGCGGAATCGCGCGGGGCCTCGACGTGGACGCGTTCGCCCCGCGGCTCAGCTTCTTCTGGGACATACACAACGACTTCTTCGAGGAGATCGCCAAGCTCCGGGCGGCGCGGCGCATCTGGGCGCGCCACATGCGCGAGCGCTACGGCGCGCGGTCGGACGCCGCGTTGAAGATGCGGTTCCACTCCCAGACGGCCGGCGTCACGCTGACGGCGCAGCAGCCGATGAACAACGTGGTGCGCGTGGCCTACCAGGCGCTGGCCGCGGTACTCGGCGGGACGCAGTCGCTGCACACCAACTCGATGGACGAGACGCTCGCCCTGCCGACGGAGCACGCGGTCCAGCTCGCGCTGCGGACCCAGCAGGTCCTGGCGTACGAGAGCGGCGTGGCGGACGTGATCGATCCGCTGGGGGGCTCCTGGTACGTGGAGGCGCTGACGCGCCAGCTCGAGGACGAGGCGGAGGCCGCCTTCGCGGAGATCGAGCGACTCGGCGGTGTGGTGCGGGGGATCGAGACCGGGTTCTTCCAGCGACAGATCGCGCAGTCGGCGAGCCGCTATCAGCGCGAGGTGGAGGAGCGGCGGCGCCTGATCGTCGGCGTCAACGAGTTCGTCGTGGAGGAACCGGAGGTCTCGATTCCGCTGCTCAAGATCGGGGAGGAGGCCGCGCGGGAGCAGGCCGGGCGGCTGGGGCGCCTGCGCGCGAGCCGTGCCGGGGACCTGGTGCAGCGGCGGCTCGACGCCCTGTCGGAGGCGGCGCGCCGCAGCGAGAACATCATTCCCGCGATGCTCGACGCGGCGCGCGCGTATGCGACGCTGTTCGAGATCCGCGCAGCGCTGGAGCGTGTGTATGGCTCGTACCGAGAACCCATCTTCTTCTAGGGCGCCGGCCCGCCGGGTGGCGGCGGGGCGCGCGCAACCGGACACCAACGGCGCGGGGCTGCCCGCTGTTCTCGCGGAGCTCCTGGCCGTGGGTGAGAGCCGCGGCTGGGTGGTCTCCTGCTACCAGAAGCTCGAGCCGGCAGATCGCGCAGGAGAGAAGTACCGGATCAAGCTCAAGAACCGGCTGCGCCGCGCGGCGGAGCGGCTCGACATCCTCGGATTCGCTCGCGCGGATCGCGAAGCCGTGGTCCGCGAGCTGGATCGCATTGAGGCGTTCTTCCGCTACCCGTCGAACCTCGCCGGCGGCCGGGGCATCGCGGTCTTCGCCGCGAGCGGCTTCTTCCGCTCAATCGCTTTGCCATACGTGCTCAAGAGCCGGGTGATGGTGGACCGCACGCCGGTCGTGGGCGAGCTGGTCGCCCTCGTCGAAGCGGGGAGCCGCCTGCTCGCGGCGGTCGCGGACCGCCGTTCGGCCCGCTTCTTCGATGTCGGACTGGAAGGCGTGGTCGAGCTCGACGGCATCGCCGCGCTGGACACCACGCGCCCGCGGCGCTTCCACCCCGAGCGCGGCGCCTCGCCCGGCGTCGGCGAGTACCACTTCCACAACCGGATCCGGGAGGAGCGCCACCGTCATCTGGCGTACGTGGCGGAGGCCGCCGCCGCGCATCTGAAATCCAGCCACTTCGACGGCCTGGTGATCGGCGGGATCGGCGTGGACGCGAGCGCGCTGCTGCCGCACCTCACCCCGGCGCTGCGCTCGCGGGTGCTGGGTGTGCTGCGGCTCGCGCCGAGGACCGCGTCGCCGGCCGAGATCCGTGACGGCGCGATGGAGCTGCTGGCCGACGCGACGCAACGTGCCGCCGCGGAGGCGGTCTCCGAGCTGGTGTCTCTGCGGGGAACCGGGTGGGCGGTGGAGTCGGTGGAGCCGACGCTCCGCGCGCTGGCTCGGGGCCAGGTGCGCACGCTGATCGTGGACGGGGACGCCGTGGTGCCCGGCTTTCGCTGCTCGGGCAGCGGGCGGCTGACCGAGCTGCCCTCGAGCGGGCGGGGCGAGGGAGAGACGCTGCCGGTCGCCGACCTGCTCGATGACGCCGTCGAGGATGCGCTGCGCCAGCGCGCGCGGGTGTCCGTCGTGCGCGGCGACGAGGCGCGGCGCTTCGACCGCCTGGCGGCGATCCTGCGCTTCCGCACCAGCCGGTAGCGGTGCTCCGAGCCGTCTTCTTCGACGCGGGCGGCACGCTCGTCCACCCGGACTACGCTCGCGTGGCGGAGGTGCTCCGCCGCTCCGTGGGCCGCGCGCCGGCGCGCGAGGCGCTGGCCGAGGCCGAGTACGCGGGCCGGGCCGCGGTCGAGGCGGCGATGGCGGCCGATCCGGCATTGACCGACGGCTCCCGCTGGCAGCTGCACTTCACCGGCGCGCTCACCACGCTGGGCTTCTCTCCCTCCGAGCTGCGACAGGCGGGCCCCGAGATCCGTGCCGAGCACGAGCGGGCGAACCTGTGGACCGTGGCCCAAAGCGGAGCGGCGGAGGGTCTCGCCGCGCTGCGCCGCCTGGGCCTCGTCGTCGGGTGCATCTCGAATTCCAACGGCACCGTGGCGCGGCTGCTCGCGGAGGTGGGGCTGGCCTCCTGGCTCGACCCCATCGTGGACAGCGGCGTGGTGGGAGTCGAGAAGCCCGATCCGGAGATCTTCCGCATCGCACTCCGGCGCGCCGGCGTGGCGGCCGCCGAGGCGGTGTACGTCGGCGACCTGTATCCGGTGGACGTCATCGGGGCGCGCCGGGCCGGGCTGGAGCCGGTGCTCCTGGACCCGCTGGGACGCTACGGCGACCGTGGGTGCCGCACGGCGCCGGACGTGCCCGCGTTCTGCCGCACGCTTGTATCGTCGTTGGGCCGCGGGTAGGTTCCGCGCGCTATGACCGCCCAGCCGAACGCCACGCCGGTCTCACGGCCGATCCGCGTGCTCGTGGCCAAGCCCGGTCTCGACGGACACGACCGCGGGGCGAAGGTCGTCGCCGCCGCCCTCCGCGACGCCGGGATGGAGGTCATCTACACCGGCCTGCACCAGACCCCTGAGATGATCGTCGGCGCCGCGGTGCAGGAGGACGTGGACGTGGTGGGACTCTCGGTGCTCTCCGGCGCCCACCTGACCCTCTTTCCCCGGGTCGTCGCACTGCTGGGGGAGGCTGGGCGCGGCGACGTGTTGGTGACCGGCGGCGGCATCATCCCACGTGAGGATATGGAGGCGCTGGCGGCGCACGGCGTGGGCAGGCTGTTCGGCCCCGGCACGCCGACCTCCGAGCTGGTGGCGTACATCCGCGCCTGGGCCCTCGAACACCTGAGGCCGTAGTGGCCTCGCATCCGCCCCGTCTCAGAACGCTCAGCGAGGAATACCGGGAGCTGGCCGACCGGCTGCGGCAGGGCGGCGGGCCCGAGAAGATCGCGAAGCAGCACGCCGATGGGAAACTCACGGCGCGCGAGCGCATCGCGCTGCTGACCGACCAGGGGGCCCCCTGGCTCGAGATCGGGCTGCTCGTCGCCTACGACCAGTACGATGGCCAGGCGCCGGGCGCGGGGGTCGTCACGGGCGTGGGCACGGTGGTGGGCCGCGACGTCGTCGTGGTGGCGAACGACGCCACCGTGAAGGCGGGCACCTGGTGGCCCGAGACGATCAGGAAGATGCTGCGCGCGCAGGAGATCGCGATGCGGCAGCGGATCCCCATCGTCTATCTGGTGGACTCCGGCGGCGTGAATCTCCCGTATCAGGGCGGCGTCTTCCCCGGGCAGTACGGCGCGGGCCGCATCTTCTACTACAACTCGCTGATGCGCCGCTATCTCCACGTTCCGCAGATCGCCGCGGTGATGGGGCCCTGCGTAGCCGGCGGCGCGTACCTGCCGGCGCTCTCCGACGTGATCCTGATGGTGGACGGGACCAGCTTCATGGGCCTGGGCGGGCCGAACCTGGTCAAGGGGGCCACCGGGCAGGTCGTGGAGCGCGAGGCGTTGGGCGGGGCGCGCATGCACACCGGGACCAGCGGCGTCGCGCACTACATCGCCAAGGACGACAAGGAGTGCCTGGCGATGGTCCGGGAGGCGGTGGCGCGGCTGCCGCGGCCCGACCCGGCACGCTTCGCGCCGCAGCGCGTGGCCCGGCCGCCGCGCCGCTCCGCGGAGGACCTCTACGACCTGCTGCCCGCCGATCACCGCATGTCGTACGAGATGCGCGAGATCCTCGCCTGTTTCGTCGACGGGGGACAGCTCGACGAGTTCCAGAAGGATCTGGCCCAGGAGATGATCTGCGCGCACGCCGCGATCGAGGGCCGCATCGTCGCGGTGATCGCGAACGAGCGCCGCCTCATCAAGGGGAAGCCGGGGGAAGCGCCGCGATTCGGCGGCATCGTCTACACGGAGAGCGCGGAGAAGGTCAGTTACTTCATCGAGACGGCGAACCGCGAGCGCATCCCGATCCTGTTCGTGCAGGACGTGTCCGGCTTCATGGTCGGACTGGAGGCGGAAACGTCCGGCATCATCCGCGCGGGAGCCAGGTTCGTTGAGGCGATGGCGACGGCCACGGTTCCCAAGCTCGTGCTCACGGTGAATCACGCCTCGGGCGCGGGCTACTACGCCATGTCGGGACAGGGCTTCGATCCCGACTTCATCCTGTCGCTGCCGACGGGGCGGATGGGGGTGATGGAAGGGGAGTCGGCCGTGCAGGCCGTGTACGGTCCCGAGCTGGAGAAGACCGGGAAGGAGACTCCGCCGCCGAAGCTGGCGGAGGCGGTGGAGCGGATGCGGGAGGACTACGAGCACTGGCTCGACGCGCGCTTCGCGGGCGCCCGCGGCTTCGTGGACGCGATCGTCACGCCGGAGGAGCTTCGCGCGCAGCTCGCCTTCGCGCTGCAGGTGGTCTCCAACGAGCCGGGGCCACACCTCGGCCCGTTCGTCCTGCCTGCCACCCTCGCCTGATGGAGACCGCTCCCCGCAGCGGGATAGCGGCCCTGCTCGCTCTGGCCGCGGCGTGCACGCCCGGCCTCCGCCCGCCGCAGAGCGCCGCCCCGCAACCGGCTGCGCCGGCACCGGCCGCCGCTCCCACGGCGCCGGCAGCGCCGGTCCCGGTCGCGCCGCCGGCCGACGCCCTGCCGAAGGCGAAGGAGCCCATCGCCGCGCCCCTCGTCGCATACCGGCTCGGGCTCATGCCGCTCGGCGGCACGGGCGTGGCGGACTGGCACGCGGCCCATCCCGGCTGGGACGGCCGCGGCACCCTGATCGCGATCCTGGACAGCGGGGTCGATCCGAGCGTGCCGGGGCTCCAGACCACCAGCACCGGCGAAAGGAAGATCCTCGACCTCCGCGACTTCTCGGGCGAGGGCGACATCGCTCTCTCGCCCGTTCATCCGGGTCCGGACGGCACCATCGCGCTCCCGGGCGGCCTGACGCTGCGCGGCACCGGTGCGGTGCGCGCCGTGGCGGCGGACACGCTCTGGTTCGGCGGCGTGATCCGCGAGCTGCCGTTCGGCGGAGCCCCGGCGGCCGACTTCAACGGCAACGGATCGAATCGCGACAGCTACGGCGTCGTCGTAGTGCGCACGGCCTCGGGCTGGGTCGCGTTCATCGACACGAACGGCGACGGGTCGCTGGCGGACGAGACGCCGATCGCGGACTACCTGGAGCGCGCCCAGACCTTCACCTTCCGCGCGCCGACCGGAGCGCCCGGCAGCGGGCCGATCGCCGGTGCCGTGAACCTCACCGTGGACGCGTCGGGACGGCCGCGGCTCTCCCTCGTGCTCGACACCGCGGGCCACGGCACGCAAGTGGCCGGAATCGCCGCGGGGCACAACCTCTACGACGTGGACGGGTTCGACGGCGTCGCCCCGGGTGCGCAGGTCCTCGGGCTCAAGATCGCCGACGACGCGCGCGGCGGGCTCTCCACCACCGGCTCCATGCTCCGCGCGATGGAGTACGCCGCGCGCTTCGCGGAACAGCGCGGGCTGCCGCTCGTGCTCAACATGTCTTTCGGCATCGGGAACGAGCAGCCGGGCGCCGCGGCGATGGACTTGCTGGTGGACGCGTTCCTGACGGCGCATCCGGACGTCGTGTTCGCCATCAGCGCCGGCAACGACGGTCCCGGCGTGGAGACGATGGGGCTCCCGGGGTCGGCCGAAAACGCTCTGACGGTCGGTTCCACCTACCCGGGGGTGTTCGGTCTCGCGGAGTACGGCGCGCCTTCAGCGGACGTCATGGGATTCTGGTCGTCGCGCGGGGGCGCGCTCGACAAGCCGGACATCGTCACGCCGGGCATGCAGTATTCCACCGTGCCGAGGTGGGACACTGGGGACGAGATCAACCTCGGCACCTCGTTCTCGTCGCCACACGCCGCCGGGATGGTATCTCTCCTCCTTTCGGCGATGCGGGGGGAGAGCCGCCGCGTGACCGCCGCGCAGATCATGCAGGCCCTGCGTGCCACCGCGACGCCGCTGCGCGGCGAGACCCCTCTGGATCAGGGATACGGCGTGCCGCAGGTCGACGCGGCGTACCGGTGGCTGGAGGCGGGGCACGAGGCGGCCCGCTTCCGCGTGCGCGCGGCGCTCCAGCCCCGTCCGACCACGGTCGCAGGACCGACGCAGCGCGGGTCGCCGGTAGCCGCGATGCGACCTGCCGGTTTCTCCAGCGCTGCGTATCGCCGCTGGGGCTTGCTCGGAGCCGAGGACACAGTCCAGCGCTTCGCCGTCACGCGCCTTCCGGATGGCGCCGGGCCGTCCGGGCCCGCGGAGCTGTACCGGCTCTCCGCGGACCAGCCGTGGCTTGGCCCCGTGACGCCGACGGTGATCCTGGGTCCGGGCGGCACCGCCGAGATCGACGTGCGCTACGACGCGGCGCGCCTGTCGCGACCGGGCCGCTACGTCGGGATGGTGTCCGCCGTGGCGGCGGCCGACACTGCGGCGGGCACGGCGTTCAGGCTGGTGAGCGAGATCATCGTAGCCGACAGCGGGCAGTGGCGCACGGTGACGATGGCGTCGCGCACGCTCGCGCCGGACCACGCGTACCGCTACTACGTGAACGTGCCCGTCGGCGCGGCCGATCTGTCCGTGCGGGTCGCGGTGAGGGATACGAGCGAGCGCGGCTTGCTGTACCTGTTCGAGCCCGGCGGCAGACCTGCCCGCACCAGGAACCAGTGCGACGTCGGAAGCTCGAACGGGAAGCGGTGCGTCCTCGCCGTCACGGCCAACGACATCCAGCCCGGGGTCTGGGAAGCGGTCGTGCAGGCCGTCCCCGGCCGGGAGCTGCACTACGCATTCGCCGCGAGCGTGCCCGGAGTCTCCATCGTCCGAGTGGACTCGATCGGATCGCGGCCCGCCGTCTCACTCTTCTCACCCACGGCGGGCGACACGGCCCTCGCTACCGCCGTCGAGCAGATCGGGATCGAGACCGCGTGGCAGGCGACCGTCGAGCGGGGCGGACCGTATCGCCGGACCTTCGCCGCACCGGAGTGGGCCACCGGCGCCGTCGTGGAGGTGCGGCTCACGCCGGAGTTCTGGAACAGCGTGACCGACTTCGGGATCGTGCTGTACGACAGCTCGGGCGCGCAGCTGGGGAAGGGCGCGATGAACTACGCGTTCCACCGGGTGACGGTGGAGCTGCCCTCCAAACGCCCAGCCGCGTATCCGGTCACGGTCGAGCTGTTTCCGGCGTTCGCGCGCCCGGGTCCCCCCCCGAGCTTCGACGCCGCCGTCCGGCTGGCCTTCACGGGACCCCCGCGGGCGCTGGCGAAAGGCGAACTCTTCGTGCCGGCGCACGGCATCGGCTCGGTCGAGATCCCGCCGCTCACGTCGCTCGCCCCGTCTCCCGAGTGGTGGGACCTCGTCCGGGTGAAGGTCTCGGGCAGCGACAGCGACTGGGTTTCGATCGACCGGTTGATCTCGGTCCGGGAACCGTGATGGCGGGGCCGCCGTGACCATTCGCATTGCCGCGGGTCAGGGCTTCTGGGGCGACTGGCTCGAGGCCCCCGTCCGGCAGGTCGAGGGCGGGCCGATCGACTACCTGATGATGGACTATTTGGCCGAAGTCACGATGTCCATCCTGCAGAAGCAGAAGGCGCGCGACCCGAGGCTCGGGTACGCGCGGGACGTCGTGCCGCTGATGGAGCGCATCCTGCCGCGCGTGGTCGAGCGCGGGATTCGCGTGACGACCAATGCCGGCGGCGTGAACCCGCAGGGCTGCGCCGACGCCGTGGCGGAGGCCGCCCGCAAGCTCGGCCTGCGGGGCAGGTTGAAGTTGGGCGTCGTGACCGGCGACGACATTCTCCCGCGGCTCGACGAGCTGCTCGCCAAGGGAATCGCCCTCGCCGACATGGATACCGGGCGCCCCTTGAGCGACGTTCGCGGCGACGTCCTGTCGGCCAACG
>DATKLR010000071.1:0-4427 GCA_035542295.1 Gemmatimonadales bacterium
CGCGTGAACTTGCATGCGTTGGAGAGGAGGTTGAGGAGCACCTGGCGCAGCTTCGTCAGGTCCGACCGCATGGCACCGAGATCGCCCGCCTCCTCGACCGCCAGCCGGTTGGCGTTCTTCTCCACCAGCGGCCGCACCGTGGTGGCCACGTCCTGGAGCATCTGGCGGACGTCGAACGTCTCGAAGAACAGCTCCGTCTTCCCGGCCTCGATCTTCGACAGGTCCAGGATGTCGTTGATCAGCGCCAGGAGGTGGCGGCCCGCGGTGTGGATCTTCTCGAGGTCGGGGGCCAGCGCGGTCTGGCCCAGCTCCGCGACCTCCTCCTGGAGCATCTCGCTGTAGCCGATGATCGCGTTGAGCGGCGTCCGCAGCTCGTGGCTCATGCTCGCGAGGAAGTGGCTCTTGGCGGTGCTCGCCGCCTCGGCCTGCTGCCGCGCCGCGAGCAGCTCGGTAATGTCGTGGTACAAGGCCATGAGCCCGACCCGCTTGCCGTCCACGATCACCGGCACCCCGAGGACCTCGACGTCCACCAGCGTTCCATCCTTGCGGCGGCGCTGGCTGATCACCTTCACCGGCCGGCGCTCCAGGGCCTGCTCGGTGTACGAGACGGCCTCCGAGCGCGTGGCCTCCGTGGTGATCAGGTCGTCCAGGTTCCGGCCCAGCACCTCCTCGCGCGCGTAGCCGTACAGCTGCTCGAACGCCGGGTTGCAGGAGACCACGTTGTGGCCCACGTCGAGCGTCACGATGGCCACCGGGCTGTTCTGCACCAGGTCCTCGAAGTACTGCGTCTGGTGCCGGGCGGCGGTGAACAGCCGTGCATTCTCGATCGCGATCGCCGCCTGGGAGGCGAACAGGTCCAGGAGCCGCTGGTCGGCGGGGCCGAACCGGCGGGCCGGGTCGCGGTCCATGATGGCGATGGCGCCGAGCAGGCGGCCGCCGATCACCAGCGGCACGGTCAGCACGGCATGGAACTCGACGTGCGCGTACTTCTGCGACTGGCCCGCCCAGCGCTGGTAGTCGTCGATGTTGAGCGGCTGCAGCGTGCGCGCCACCTGGCCCATCGCGCCCTCGCCCAGCGCCATCCGCGTCCCCGTCGTGTCCCGCTTGCCGACGTTGTGGCTCGCGACGATCTCCAGCTCCCGGCGCGCCGCGTCGAAGCTCGCCAGCTCGCCGTGGCTCACGCCCAGCAGCGCCACGGCGCGTTCCAGCACCGCCTGGAGGAGACTGGACAGCTCCAGCTGCGCCGAGAGGTCCGCGACCGTGGCGCGCAGCGCCTCCTGCTCGTCCGCGCGCAGCCGCTCCGCGGCCAGCAGCCGGGCGCGGCCGATGGCGATCCCCGCCTGGTTGGCCGCCGCGGTGAGGATCTCGAGGTCGTCCGGGCTGAACGCATTGGCCCGGTTGCTCTCCACCACCAGGACACCGACCAGCTTCTGGTTGATCTGGAGCGGCACGTCCACCTCGGAGCCGCGGTTGCGCGTGGGGAGGTAGCGCGTGTCGTGCGTGACTTCGGCGGTGTAGTGCAGGCGGCCGTCCAGCAGGGGCCGCTCGCTCAGGCCCTCGCCCGGGCGGACCCTGAGGTCGGCGGGGAGCTGCGCGGCGCCGGCGGTGGCGACGAGCACCCGGTCGCCCGTGGGCTCGTCCACGAGGAGCAGCGCGACGAAGTCGTAGCCCAGCGCCTCGTCGTGCAGACCCTGGGCCACGGCCCGGCAGATCTCCCGCTCTCCTTCGGCCGCCGTGATGGCCGTGCTGAGGCGCAGCAGCGCGGCCTGGCGCCGCACCTGGTCGCCGGCGGCCGGCCGCCGCTTCGGCGCGGCGCGGCGGGTCCTGCGCCCGTGCCCCGGCTTCATGCGCCCGGGCCCCGCGCCACCACGAGGTCGCGTACCTCGCGCACCAGCGCGTCCGGGCTCCGGTACTTCTTCAGCACGTCGGCGAGCTGCTCGCGGTCGATCGGCTTCATGAGGTACTCGGAGGCGCCGAGCGCGAAGCCGAGCCGCTCCTCGTCCACCACCGTCGCGAGAATGACGGGGATCGCGGCCAGCTCGGGATCGCTCTTGAGCGCGGCCAGCACGGCGTACCCGTCCATGCCCGGCATCAGCACGTCGAGCGTGATGACGTCCGGCCGCTTCTCTCTGGCCAGCGCCAGCCCGGTTTCCCCGTCCGGCGCCTCTTCGACGCGGAACCCTTCGCGGCCGAGGAAGCGGCGCATCAGCACGCGCGCGGCGGGATCGTCGTCGATCACCAGCACCGTGCCCGCGGTTGCCGGCGCGGCGGCGCTCTCCGGCGGCGCGACCGCCTGGGCCGGGGCCTCGCGCCGCGGCTCGGCCACCTGCGCGGGCAGCCGCACCGTGAAGATCGAGCCGCGGCCCGGCTCGCTCTCCACCGTCACGTCGCCGCCCATCATCCGGCAGAAGCGGCGCGTGATCGCGAGCCCCAGACCGGTGCCGCCGTAGTTGCGCGCGGTGGATGCATCGGCCTGCGAGAACGCCTCGAACAGCTTGCCCAGCTGCTCGGCGGTCATCCCGATGCCGGAGTCGGCCACGCGGAACACCAGCCATTCCCCGCCGCCCCCCCCTCGCGCCGCGCGCTCGCGCCCGGCCGCCAGCGTGATCGTCCCCTGCTTGGTGAACTTGCAGGCGTTCGAGAGCAGGTTGAGCAGGACCTGGCGGGTGCGCGTGAGGTCCGCGTGCATCGCGCCCAGGTCGCCGGCGCAGCGGACCTCGAGGCGGTTGGCGTTCTTCTCGACCAGCGGCGCCACGGTCGTCGCCACGTCCTCGATCGCCGCGCGGACGTCGAACCCCTCCAGGTACAGCTCGAGCTTCCCGGCTTCGATCTTCGACAGGTCGAGGATGTCGTTGATGAGCGAGAGGAGGTGCCGGCCCGCGGAGCGGATCTTCTGCAGGTCGGGGACGAAGGTCGCCTGGCCCGATTCCGCGGCCTCCTCCTCCAGCATCTCGCTGTAGCCGATGATGGCGTTCAGCGGTGTCCGCAGCTCGTGGCTCATCGAGGCCAGGAACTGGCTCTTCGCGCTGTTGGCCGCCTCCGCGTCGCGCCGCGCCTCGAGCAGCTCCGTGACGTCGTGGTAGAGGCCCATCAGCCCCACCGGCTCGCCGCCCACGACCACCGGCACCGCGAGCACCTCGACGTCCACCAGCGTGCCGTCCTTGCGGCGGCGCTGCCGCAGCGCCTTGACCGGCCGGTGGTGCAGGGCCTGCCTGGTGTAGCCCACCGCCTCCCGCCGCATCGCCTCGGTCGTGATCAGCTCGTCGAGGTTCCTGTGCACCACCTCCTGCTCGGTATAGCCGAACATCTTCTCGAACGCCGGATTGCAGGAGACGATGTTGTGATCGTTGTCCAGCGCGACGATCGCGACCGGGCTGTTCTTGACCAGCTCCTCGAAGTAGTGCCGCTGGTGCTGCGCCTCGCTGTAGAGCCGCGCGTTCTCGATCGCGATCGCCGCCTGCGGGGCGAACAGGTTGATCAGCCGGAGGTCGCCGGGGCCGAACTGCCGCTGCGGGTCGGCGTGCCACATGCTCAGGGCGCCGACCAGGCGGCCCCGGATCAGCAGCGGCACCACCGCCACCGCGTAGGCGTCGACCTGCGCGTACTGCGCCGAGCGGCCGGCCCACGTGTGGTAATCGGGGATGATCAGGGGCTCCAGCGTCTGCGCGACGTGCCCCATCGCGCCTTCGCCCACCGCCAGCCGCGTGCCGGTGGACACCGTGCCCGTGTTGTGGTTGGCGATGACGACGAGCTGCTGCCGCGCCTCGTCGAAGATGGCCAGCTCGCCCGCCGCCACGCCGAGCAGCGCCGCGGCGCGCTCCAGCACCGCCTGGAACAGCTTCGACAGCTCCAGCTCGGCCGACAGATCCGTCAGCGTGTCGAGCAGCGCCTGCTGCTCGTCCGCGCGGCGGCGCTCGTCCTCGAGCAGCCGCGTCCGCGCGTCCAGCAGCCGCGCCCGCGCGATCGCGATGCTCGCCTGGTTCGCGGCCGCCGTGAGAATCTCGAAGTCGTGCGTCCCGAAGGCGTTGGGCTCGGTGCTCTCCACCACCAGAACGCCCGCGGGTGCTCCGTCGATCAGGAGCGGCACGTCCACCTCCGACCCGCTGTTCAGGGCCGGCAGGTAGTGCGCGTCACGCGAGACCTCGGGGGTGTAATGGAGCTGGCCGTCCAGCAGCGGCCGCTCGCTGATGCCGTGCCCCGGGGGGATCCGCATCAGCGCCGTCACGCCGGCCCATCCGGCGCTCGCGCGGAGCACCCGGTCGCCGCTGGCGGGATCGAGCAGGAACACGCCGAGGAAGTCGTACCCCAGTGCTTCGTCGCGCAGGCCGTTCACGACCGCGGCGCACACGGCGTCCTCGTCGAACGCTGCTGCGATGCCGGCCGAGAGCCGGAGCAGCGCGGACTGGCGCCGCGCCGTCACGCCGGCA
>DATKLR010000072.1:0-2141 GCA_035542295.1 Gemmatimonadales bacterium
ATCCCGAGCGGTTCGCAGCCGCGCCGCCCCCGGCGCTCAGGATCGAGATTCCGGAGGACATCGCCCGGGTGCAGGCCGCGTCGCTCGACCTGGCGGGGCGGTGGCGCGCGGCGACGCGGCACGCGTTCCTCTGGTGCCTGAGTCACGGCTACGCCGTCGCCGGCTTCGCCCGGGACGAGGCGGCCGGCCGCGGCCACTATCTCCTCGAGCGCTCATGACCTTTCGGATCGAGAAGATCGTGCTGCGGGAGATCCGGCTCCCCCTGAAGGAGCCGTTCCGCATCTCCTCCGGCCTGACGACCGAGCGGCGGATCTGCCTGCTCGAGCTGACGGAGGCCTCGGGCGCCACGGGGTGGTCGGAGTGCGTCGCGGGCGAGCTGCCCAACTACAGCGCCGAAACGATCGACACCGCCTGGTTCGCCATTCGGGAATGGGTGGCGCCGCGCGTCCTCGGCAGGGCGTTCGGCCGGCCCGAGCTCGTGGCGGCGGTGCTGGCGGAGGATTTCCGCGGCCACCTGATGGCGAAGGCCGCGGTCGAGATGGGATGCTGGGAGGTGGCGGCGCGGCTCGCGGGACTGCCGCTCGCGCGGCTCCTGGGCGGCACGCAGGAGCGGATCTCCGCCGGGATCTCTCTCGGCATCCAGCCGGATCCGGCCGCGCTGGTGCGGCGCGCCGAGGCGGCGCTCGCCGAGGGGTATCGCAAGATCAAGATGAAGATCCGGCCCGGCGCCGACGTCGCATACGTGCGCGCGGTGCGCGAGGCCGTGGGTCCCGCGGCTCCGCTGATGGCGGACGCGAACTCGGCGTACACCATCGCGGACGCGGAGCATCTGGCCGAGCTGGACCCGTTCGGCCTCGTGATGCTCGAGCAGCCACTCGGCCAGGACGACCTGGTGCAGCATGCGGAGCTGCAGCGGCGGCTGGCGACCGCGATCTGCCTCGACGAGTGCATCACGGGTATAGACCGCGCCCGGGACATGATCGCCTTGGGGAGCGGGCGGATCGTGAACATCAAGCCGGGGCGGGTGGGCGGCTTCGCCGCCTCGAAGGCCATCCACGACCTGTGCCGGCGCCACGGGATCCTGGTCTGGTGCGGCGGGATGCTGGAGAGCGGAGTGGGGCGCGCGCACAACGTCGCGCTGGCGTCGCTCCCCGGATTCACGCTGCCCGGCGACCTGAGCCCAAGCGCGCGCTACTGGGGCGGGGGCGGCGACGTGGTCGAGCCCGAGTGGACGATGGATGCCGAGGGGATGGTGCGCGTGCCGCTCGATGCGCCCGGCATCGGCGTCGAGGTGGACGTGGAACGCATCGCCGGCCTCACGGTGCGGTCGGAGACGCTGGGCGTCTGACGGACGCGATCGCCGGGCTGGAACCCCGCTGATGGTCCTAGGTATTCTTCAGTCTCGCACCCGCAACATGTGACGGGTTCTCGAAGGCGGCACCCCCGGCCGGTCCGGCCGGGCCGGGCCGCAGGTGTCCTGGAGGTTGTGTGGCAGCGCTGCATCGGGGTCGGATCGGTTACAGAATCGTGACATTCGCCGCTCTCGCGGCCGCCGCGTCCGCCTGCCGGAAGGGCCAGTCCGACCCGCGGTTCGGCGGGGGTTTCCCGCCGACCGAGGTCTCGATCGTGACGGTGCGTCCGACTGCGGTGCCGCAGACGTTCGAGTTCCCGGGCCAGGTACAGGCATACCGCCGGGTGGAGGTGCGCTCGCGCGTGGACGGCGTGATCGAGGAGCGCCCGTTCACGGAGGGGACGATCGTGCAGCCCGGGCAGGTCCTCTACCGGCTCGACAGCGTGCGGTACGAGGCCGCCTATCGCGCGGCCGAGGCGCGGCTGGAGAACGCCAAGGAGACATACGAACGAGTCCAGCCGCTCCTGGCCCAGCACGCGGTGGCGCAGCAGGACGTGGACAACGCGCGCAGCCAGTACACCGCCGCGCAGGCGGCCCTGGATGCGGCCAAGAAGGACCTCGACGACACGAAGGTGAAGGCCGGGATCGTGGGTCGCGTCGGGCGCACGATGATGGACGTCGGCGCTCGGGTGACCGGCTCGGCCGACCTGCTCACCACCATCGACCAACTCGACCCCGTGTACGTGAGCTTCGAGCCCTCCTCCCAGCAGCTGCTGGAGTGGCGGGAGAG
>DATKLR010000073.1:0-7087 GCA_035542295.1 Gemmatimonadales bacterium
TTCAGTTCGCTTCGTGTCCCAGTCCTTCAACCTGATCCCGGTGCTGGCCTGCGCGCCAGCCCGTCGCCCCCGATCCCTCCACGCCCGGCATCTCCAGGGGACGCCGGGCGGCGCAGCGGCGCTAGGCCGCGTTCGACGCAAGAGCCTGCACGTCGCGGGCTGTCAGCGACTTCCCCCCGATGGCCCAGTCTCCCTGCTCGAATTCCTGTACGCGCACCCAGGTCACGCCGCGAAGGGCCTCGCCTTCGACGGAGATCATGGCTTCGGTGACTCGCTGGATCAGCTCCTGCTTCTGGCTGGGAGAGAAAACGTCCTTGATTACGTCGATCGTCACGAGCGGCATGGCGCCGTCTCCTTCGTTTCCGATCCCAGACACCCTGCCCGGGATCTATGATGAACCTAACCAGGCCCGCGAGCCGGAGCTTGGAGACGTCATGGAGACTTCTGGGAGAAGATCTGGAGGTGTGCTAGATCGGCCCATGTGATCTACCGCTTTGGAGACTGCAGTCTCGACACTGACAGGTGCGAGCTGCGCTCCAAGGACGCCATCGTTCCCGTCGAGCCGCAGGTCCTGGCGCTGCTTCAGCTGCTCATCCAGAACAGGGAGCGCCTGGTCAGCAAGGACGAGATCGTCGAGCGGATCTGGAACGGGCGAATCGTTTCCGAGTCCGCAATCGCCAGCCGCGTGAAGTCGGCCCGCCAGGCGATCGGCGACGACGGCCGCACCCAGCGCCTGATCCGCACGGTCCACAAGCTGGGGTTCCGGTTCGTGGCGGAGGTGGAGACCCTGTCTGGGCGAGAGCCTTCGTTGCCCCCGGCGAGCGGCGAATTGCGGTACGCGTCGAGCGAGCCCCTTTCGCGGCCTTCGATCGCCGTGCTCCCGTTCGACCGCATTGGCGATGCGGGGCCGTACGACGCGATCTCCGACGCGCTGCCGCACGACCTGATCGCTGAGCTGTCGAGGCTGCGCTGGCTGTTCGTGATCGCGCGCGGCTCGTCGTTCCGCTTCCGGGGGCCGGACGCGACCCTCGACCGCGTGAGGGCTGCCCTCCGAGTCCGCTATTGCCTCTCGGGCGTGGTCGAGATCCACGGCCGCGCGATGGCCGTGACGGTCGAGCTCTCCGAAACGCACGAGGGCGGCGTCGTCTGGAGCGAGCGCTTCCACGCCGAGATCGGCGGCGTCCACGACGTGCGCCAGAAGATCGTGCAGTCGGTCACCAGTGCGCTCGAGCTGCAGATCCCGCTCCATGAGGCCCAGCGTGCGCGGTTGAGGTCGCCCGAGAACCTGGATGCGTGGTCCGCCTACCATCTGGGCCTCCACCAGATGTACCGGTTCGACAGGGACGGGAATGCGCTGGCCGCATCGCTGTTCGAGAAGGCGATTGCGCTAGAGCCCGGCTTCGCGCGGGCCTATGCAGGCTTGTCGTTCACCCATTTCGAGAATGCCTTCCTGCATTTCGCCGATGACACGGCCGAGGCCGCGGCGCTAGCACAGCGCTACGGGGAGACGAGCCTGGAGCACGATCCGCTCGACCCGTTCTGCAATCTGGTGATGGGGCGGGTCTTCTGGCTTCGCGGCGACCTCGAGGGCAGCCTGCCCTGGCTGGAGCGCGCCGTCCGCCTGAACCCCAACTATGCCCAGGGCAAGTACTCCCACGCGTGGGCAGAGACACTCCTGGGCGAGGCCGCGGAGGGCCGAGTCAACGTCGACGCCGCGCTCGAATTGAGCCCGCTCGATCCGCTCGCCTACGGCATGATGGGCGTGCGTGCGTTCTCGCACATGGTGCTCGACCAGCCCGCCGAAGCCGCGCTGTGGGCAGAACAGGCCGCGCGCTCTCCAGGCGCGCACGCCCTGATCGAGATGATCGCCGCGGTTGCCCACGGCCTGAACGGCGACGACGTGCGGGCCAAGGCGTGGGCGCTCTCGGCGCGCGGCCGGAGCCCCGGCCTCGCCGCGCCCGACTTCTTCCGCGCCTTCCCGTTCCGTGAGCCCGTCACGCGTCGGCGTATCGTCGAGGCGCTCGACCGGCTCGGCCTCTGACGCCGGCGAATCGCAGCGGAGAGGTCGGGTAGCGACGCGGGCTCGAGCCTCCGTCGTAGATGAGCCAAGGTCGGGTGTGAGTTCGATCCCCGGCACCCCGCACCTCACCCTCCTCTCCGCGACACGCTTCTCCACCTGCGAGAGTCTGGCCGAATCCAGCTGCTTGCGAAGCCACGTCCGCCAACGCCACGCACTCCGCTTCAGACGGGCGTCGGCTCCGATTGCTCGATCCTCGCCGGCGTCGCCGCCGCGCAAGACCGAACAGCGTCCCGATGCTCGCGATGGCTCGCAGTGCGGAGCTCGGCTCGGGGATGCGGATCGCGAGGCTGTGGAGACCACCCACCGCGATGGCGCTCGCCGTACCGCTCGTGCCGTTCACCGAGTCGGGCGGCATCGCGTCTCCATTCCCGAAGATGTCGTTGCCCCAGCAGACGACCGCGTGGCTGCTGGCCTGGATCGCACAGCTCTGATCGTTGCCCGTGGCGACGGCGGTTGCGGCTCCAGCACTGCCGTTGACCGAGGCGGGCACCATCGTCTGTCCGCTGACGTTGCTCCCCCAGCAGATGACCGCTCCGGTGCCGGCCTGGATCGCGCACGTATGAAAGAAGCCCCCCGCGATGGCGCTCGCCGTACCGCTCGTGCCGTTCACCGAGTCCGGCGGCGTCGACTGCTCATAGGTGTTGTCGCCCCAACAGGTGACCTCGCTGGTGCCGGCCTGGATCGCGCAGCTATGGAAGGCGCCAGTCGCGATGGCGCTGGCGGTGCCTTTGGTGCCGTCCACGGTGACAGGCGGCGTCGACTGCCCGTTGTTCCCGTTGCTGCCCCAGCAGACGACCGCGCCGGTCTCCGCCTGGATCGCGCAGCTGTGGTAGCTGCCCGCGGCGATGGCGCTCGCCGTGCCGGCCGTGCCGTTCACAGAATCCGGCGGCGTCGACTCCCCATCCGCGTCTTCGCCCCAGCAGACGACCGCGCCGGTGGTCGCCACGATCGCGCAGCTGTGGGCACTGCCCGCAGTGAGCTGGCTGGTCGGGAAGCCGCCCGCAGCGATGGCCCTGGCCGTGCCGGTCGTCCCGTTCACCGAGTCCGGCGGCGTCGACTCCCCCAAGTCGTTGCTGCCCCAGCAGACGACCTCGCTGCTCCCGACCTTGATCGCGCAGCTGTGGTTCCCGCCGGCAGCGATGGCGCTGGCGGTGCCCGTGGTGCCGTTCACGGAGTCGGGCGGCGTCGCATCGCCGGCGTCGTCGGAGCCCCAGCAGACGACGATCCCCGTCTCCGCCTGAATCGCACAGGCATGAGCGTTGCCCGCCGTGATGGCGCGCGCCGTGCCGTTCTTTCCATTCACCGAGTCGGGAGGTGTCGCCTGTCCGCGTGTGTCGTCTCCCCAACACACGACCGCCCCGGTCTCCGCCTGGATCGCGCAGGTGTAGTCGCCGCCGGCGGCGATGGCGCTCGCCGTGCCCGTCCCGCCGTTCACGGCGGCTGGCGGCGTCGCCTGCCCGGCGGAGTCCTGGCCCCAGCAGAGCACGGCGGCGCTTCCCGCCTGGATCGCGCAGCTGTGCTCCCCGCCGGCCGCGACGGCGGTGGCCGCACCGTGCGTGCCGTCGACGGTATCGGGAGGCGTCGCCTGTCCGAGGTTGTCGAGACCCCAGCAGACGACGCCGCCATCGCTAGCTCGGATCGCGCAGATCTGCGCGTACCCGACGGCGATCGCGCTGGCCGTGCCCGTCGTGCCGTTCACGGAGGCCGGCGGCGCCGTCTGCTGGTAGGTATCGTCGCCCCAGCACACGATCGCACCGTCGGTCTGGATCGCGCAGGCGTTGTAGTCGCCCGCGGCAAGGGCGCTGGCGGTCCCGCTCGTGCCGTTCACCGAGTCCGGCGGCGTCGACTGCGGCATGCCGCTCTCGCCCCAGCACACGACCGCGCCGCTCCCCGCGCGAATCGCGCAGCTGAAGGAACCGTACCCGCTGCCACCGGTGGCGATGGCGCTCGCCGTGCCGGCTACGCCGTTCACCGAGTCGGGCGGCGTCGACTGGCCCGTGCTGTTGTCTCCCCAGCAGATGACCGCGCCGGTTTCAGCCACGATCGCGCAGCTGTGGGAAATCGCCGCCGAGACGGCGCTGGCCGTACGACGTGGGCCGCCCACCGACGCGGGCGGCGTCGACTCCCCAAAGACGTTGCTTCCCCAAGCCACGACAGGGCCGGCGGCGTGCGCGGTGCTCGCGGCGACCACTGCGACCGAGAGGCAAGCGGCCACGCGGTATCGTCGGCCTCGTCGTTCGAGCACTTCCACCTCCTTCTCGAATGGGACCATGAACGGTCGATCGGAGGGTGGCGCGGCTCGGAAGTGCCGCGCGAAAGGTGAGGATGCGTCGACCGGGCCTCGCTACGCGGCTCTACCCATTCCCATCATGTCGGCGAAGTTGCCCGCGTAGAAGCGCTCCTTCGCCGCCTCTCCGATGCTGGCGAGCGATGCTTCGAAGCGGCCGAGCGGATCGCGGCCGCCTTCCGGGTGCGGGTAGTCGGAGGAGAACAAGAAGAGGTCGTCGCCGGCATTCTCGATCATCCAGCCGACCGGCTCGGTCGGGAACGGGGTGAACCAGAGCTGGCGGTGCACGTAGTCCGAAGCCTTCAGCGGGAGCGCGAGCGCGGGCTCTGTCTTCCGGAAGGTCTGCTGCGCGATGTCGAGGCGCTCGAGCCAGGGCACCACCCACAGAGCGCCCTGCTCGATGCAGCCACCGCGCAGCCCCGGGAAGCGCTCGAAGACCCCATCGAGCACCATGCAGGCCAGGAAGATCTCGGGCGGGTGGTGGATCACCATGAAGTCCTTCGAGCGGACGTTCTCGCCGCCGCCCAGGAAGTCGGTCGTCGGCGGCTTGCCGTTCTGGTGGAAGGCGCGGCGGAGCGGCCGGCCGCCCCCGCCGATGTGCAGCATGAACGGCACGTCGCGCTCCTCGAGCGTGCGCCAGATCGGGTCGTAGTCGGGGTGGGTGGGCGACTTGTCGCGGGGCGGAGCGGACGGGACCAGGACGGCGCCGCAGCCGAGCCGGATCGCCTCGTCGACCTCGAGCGCCGCGCGCTCGGGATCGGTGAGCGGCACGAAGCCGACGGCGATCAGCCGCTCGTCGCCGGCGCAGAACTCCGCCATCGCGCGGTTGTGCGCGCGCGCGCCGCCGAACAGCAGCTCGGAATCGTCCGAGGCGAACTGGGTGGCCGCGAAGGTGCTGAACACGAGTTGGCTGTCGAAGCCCAGCAGGTCGAGCGCGCGGCTGCGCTCTGCGGGGTCGAAGGCGCCGAGCGCGCTCCAGCCCTTGGCGTGCATCAGCCGGTCTTCGAGCGCGCGCGCCGCCTCGGGGTCGCCGCGTCGCGCCATCGCGTCGCGCACGGCCTGCTCGGCGAGCGCGCCGGCGCCGCCGAGGTAGAGCGGGCGGATGCGCTCGCGGATGCCGGGGTCGGCGTAGCGCGGCAGCCAGTCGTGGAGCTCCATCAGGTGGCTGTCTGCGTCGCGGAAGGTGCGCCCCTGTGCATACGGCATGGGTCGATCCTCGCGGGTGAGGTCTCAACGCTACGCGACGCGGCGGCTCGGAGGCAAGCGATCGCCGTTTACGCTGGAGCAGGATTCCGGGAGCAGGTCGGTGCATCGTGGCGGACCGACGTCGCCGCCCCCCAGAGGGGAGAGCGGAGAACAACGCACCAGCCAGAGCCCAAGACCATGCGAAAGCCCCGGGCGCCCTCTCGCGGGTACCCGGCGCGACGGCTGGGTGCCAGGACCGGCAGAGGGGGCCCTCCGAGGCGAGCATCCGACCGCTTGACTGTCTTTTCGAGGTGAATAGACCAACCGGCCATCGGACCACGGTGCCCGATGCGGTGCTCGGCAGGTCCGAGCATCTGAGGCACCGAACTCGAAGGAGAATTGCCCATGGCTTCCTTCCTGGGTCGCGTGGAGCCCCGGCCTGAAGATTCGTGGACCACGTTCGAACGGCTGCGACGTGAGATGCAAAGCCTGCTCGGGCCGGCGGGTTGGCGCGAGATCCCTCTCGACGCGCCCCGCGTGTTCCCCTCCGCGAATCTCTACGACGCCTCCGAGAGCCTCGTTCTGATGGCCGAGCTTCCTGGCGTGCGCGAGAGCGACCTGGACATCTCTGTCCAAGGCAACCAAGTCGTCCTGCGCGGCCAGCGGAGCATCCAGTATCCCGAGGGCGCGAGCGCGCACCGTCGCGAACGACAGGTCGGCGCGTTCCACCGCACGGTGGAGTTGCCCTTCGTGGTGGACGCCGACAAGGTGGATGCGGTCTATCGGCACGGCGTGCTGACCCTCCACATCCCCAAGCCCCGCGAGCATCAGCGCCGCCAAGTCCAGGTGCGCGCGAGCTGACCAGGAAAGGAGACCTCGACAATGGCCAACGAGCTTCGGCAATCGCAGGATCGGACCATGGAGGTACGCGGGAAGGAGGCGCTGCAACAGGAGGGCATGCGACCCGGCTGGGTCTTCCGCCCCGACGTGGACATCGTGGAGCAGCCGGAGGAGTACGTGGTCACTGCGGACCTTCCGGGCGTCGGCGAGGAAGATCTCCGGGTCCACCTGGAAAAGGGCGTCCTCACGATCGAGGCGCAGCCCTCGGTACGGCCTGAGGACCGCTGGCAGCCGATCCATCTCGAGTATCGAATCGGAGGCTACCGCCGCGAGTTCGCGATGAGCGAAGCGGTCGACGCACAGGGCATCTCAGCGCGCATGCGCGACGGCGTCCTCGAGATCCGACTCCCGAAGGCCAAACCGCATCAGCCGCGGCGGATCGCTGTCACACGAGGCTGAGCAGCCGCCGCCCGGGCCTCGGCCTCTGCGATGTCGAGGTCGGCGGCTGGCGAGATGGATTTCCTAGGCGACGAGTGCGCGCGTCGCCTAGCGCTCGGTGCCGTCGGTCGGCAGGCCGCAGCGATCCGCCGTGCAGACCTCGCCACGCCCTGTGAGGCGCAGCCGGTTGCGCGCGAACCATCGGTACGCGGCGTCGGCGAGCGGCCGCAGCAGGGGCCAGCGCGTGGGCGCGACCA
>DATKLR010000074.1:0-12837 GCA_035542295.1 Gemmatimonadales bacterium
AAATGAAAGCGCCGGCTCCTCGCGGAGCCGGCGCCGGTGAAGCGGCCTGACGCTAGGTCAGGCGGTAATCTTCCGCACGTTCGCGGCCTGCAGGCCCTTCGGGCCCTGCTTGACCTCGAACTCCACCCGATCACCCTCGGCGAGTGAGCGGAAACCCTCCGCGATAATCGCGGTGTGATGCACGAAGACGTCCTGACCGCCGTCCTGCTGGACGAAGCCGAAACCCTTCGCGTCGTTGAACCACTTCACCGTTCCCTGCGCCATACGAGACAACTCCTCAAATGTGGGCATCGCTGCCCGGTACACACCGGCCACTGTAGCCGATGCTAGAACAAAAACACCGCTTCGGGAAACGCCCCGCAGCGGTGCTGTCATGGTTCATACCCGACAAGCTGCTGCAAATGCGTACGCCGTGCGTCAGGGGCTAAGATCATGAGCCATCGGCGGTTTGTCAATGGCCCGCCGTCACGTGGCCGCCGCTACGCCCCCGCCCGCCTCCCGCAGCCGCCGCACGTAGCCGTAGCCCACCAGCCGCCCGTGCTCCTCGTCCCAGAGCTTGTACACGATGCAGCGCAGGCTCTGCCAGAGCGTCAGGCGCGTCACGCGCTGCAGCTCCGGATTCTCGTCGAACGCCCGCTGGAGGCGGTAGTTCGGAATGCGGCTGTTGAGGTGGTGGATGTGGTGCAGCCCGATGTTCCCGGTCAGCCACTGCAGCACCTTCGGGAGGGCGTAGTACGAGCTGCCCCGGATGCCCGCCGCCACGTAATCCCAGTGCGGCTCGTGCTCCCAGTACGTGTCGCGGAACTGGTGCTGGACGTAGAACAGCCACACGCCGAGCGTGGAGGCCAGGAGGGTGACCGGCAGCTGCACCATCAGGAAGCGCCGCAGCCCGATCGTGAGGGCCATCGCGGCGATCGTCGCCGCGAGGGCCAGGTTGGTCAGATGGATGCTGAGCCGCTCGCGCCTCCACGAGGGGGGGACGAGCGTCGGCAGACGGTGCTTGATCACGAACTGCAGCGGCGGCCCCACGCCGAAGAGGACCAGGGGATTGCGGTACAGCCGGTACTTGAGCCGTCCCCACCGCCCGAGGGCGAGGTACTCCCGCACGGTCAGCGTATCGATGTCGCCGAAGCCCCGCCGCTCGAGGTTCCCCGACGTGGCGTGGTGCATCGCGTGGATCTTCCGCCAGTAGGCGTACGGCGTGAGGGTGAAGACCCCGATGACGAAGCCGATCGCGTTGCTCACGCGCGCGGACTTCAGGAAGGCCGCGTGGCCGCAGTCATGCTGGATGATGAAGAGGCGAATCAGGAAGGCCGCCGTGGCCGGCGCCAGGAGCAGCGCGACGGCGTAGGCGCGGTCCACGAAGAACAGCATCCCGAGCCACAGCGCCATGAGCGGCACGGTCGTGTTGACGAGCTGCCAGACGCTGCGCGCCACTTCCGGCCGCCTGTAGCGGGCCAGCATGTCCAACTCCGCCGGCCTTGTGGACGGCTCCCCCTGGCGCATCTCTCGCATTGCTGGGACAATTTAACCGATATGTGGCGCGCCTGCCTCTGCCCCGTGCTCCTGACCGCCCTCGCGGCCTGCTCCCCCCCCGTCGGCCCGGTGGTGGACCGGCAGGCGCTCCTCGAGCGGCAGACCTGGTGGGACAACCGCGACTGGAACTGGTACCAGGCGAACATCCCGTTCTTCGAGTCCCCGGACTCCGACATCGACGCGACGTACTACTACCGCTGGGAGCTGGTGACCAAGCACCTCACCTACGGCTCGCCCGAGACCGGCTACTCCTTCACCGAGTTCATCGACCGGCCGTCCTGGTCCGGGGCGTACGGCTCGATCAGCTGCCCGCTCGGCCATCAGCTCTACGAGGTGCGCTGGCTGCGCGACCGGCGCTACGCCGAGGACTACGCCGCCTACTGGTTCACCGCGAAGGGCGCCGAGCCGCGGAGCTACAGCAACTGGTACGGCGACGCGGTGTGGGCCGTCTACCTCGCCCAGGGCGACAGCGGCTTCCTCCGGCGGATGCTGCCGCACATGAGGGCGCAGGTGGCGGGGTGGGACGCGGAGCACTGGGACGCGGCGCAGCGGATGTACCACTGGTCCGGCATGCACGACGGGATGGAGTTCAACATCGACAGCCGGCAGACGGCCGACTCGTTCGCCGGCGCCGACGGCTACCGCCCCACGTTGAACAGCTACCTCTTCGCCGACGAGTCGGCGATCGCGCGCGCGGCCGCGCTGCTCGGCGACACCGCGACGGCGCGCACCTATGCGGCGCGGGCGGCGGCGCTGAAGCGCCGCGTCGAGGACGAGCTGTGGGACTCCTCGCGCAGCTTCTTCTTCCACCGGTTCGCGCACGACGAGCCGGGCGGGATCAAAGCCGGGAGCCTCACCTACCAGACCGGAAGGCACCGGGGCGATCCGCACGGCCGGGAGCTGATCGGCTACGTGCCCTGGCAGTTCGACCTTCCGGATCCCGGCTACGAGGCCGCCTGGCGCTCCCTGGCGGACACCGCGCACTTCGCGGCGCCGCACGGTCCGACCACGGCCGAGCGCGGGGATCCGCTGTACTACGTCTCCCCGCATTGCTGCTGGTGGAGCGGCAACGAGTGGCCGTACGCGACCACGCAGACCCTGGTCGCGCTCGCCAACCTGCTCAACCACTACCGGCAGTCGTTCGTCACGAAGGCCGACTACTTCCGCCTCCTCAAGACGTACACGCTCGATCAGCGCCTCGGCGGACGCCCCTACATCGCGGAGTCGGCGGACCCGGAGACCGGCTCCTGGGAGGGAGCCAACTCCTTCGACCACAGCGAACACTACTTCCACTCGGGATACGTGGACCTGATCATCACGGGCCTCGTCGGGCTGCGGCCCCGCGCCGACGACACGCTCGAGGTGAATCCCCTCGCGCCGCCCGACTGGCCCTACTTCGCCCTCGACGACGTCGCGTATCACGGCCACCGTATCACCATCGTCTGGGACCGGGACGGCGAGCATTACCGCCGCGGCAAGGGACTGCTCCTCTTCGTGGACGGCCGCACGGTGGCCGAGGCGGCCGAGCTGGGCCGCCTCACCGCGCCGCTGGGCCGCGCGCGCCCGCTGGCCCCGGTGGACCGGCCGGTGAACCTGGCGGTGAACAACGGCGGCGGCTTCTACCCGCTGCTGACCGCGTCGCACAGCGCGCCGGCCACTCCGCCGTTCTACGCCAACGACGGCAACTACTGGTATCACGCTTCGCCGCCCAACCGGTGGACGGCGGCGGGCTCGGGCCACGCCAGCGACTGGCTCGCCGTGGACTTCGGCATTCAGCGCACGGTGGAGCAGCTGAAGCTGTACTTCGTGGACGACAGTACCGGCATCCGCGCGCCCGCGAGGTACGACATCCAGACCTGGACCGGCGCCACCTGGACGTCGATCCCCCGCCAGCGCCGCACGCCGGAGAGGCCCGAAGGGCACCGCGCCAACACCGTCGCCTTCGGGCGCGTCACCACCCGGCGCATGCGGGTGGTTCTCTGGCATCGGCCCCACGCCTCCAGCGGCCTGAGCGAGATCGAGGCGTGGACCCACATGCCGCTTCCGTTGCCGCGACCCACGGCTCAAGTGCACGACATCGCCTACAACGGCACCGGGAAGGGCTTCCCCAAGGCCACCGCATCGTACACGTGGAGGGACGATCGCGTCGAGGACGTGAACGACGGCCGCATCGCGTTCAGCCGCGCTTCCCGGAACCGCTGGACGGCCTGGAACTCCCACCACGCCAGCGACTGGGTCGAGATCGCCTTCGGTGCACGGAAGACGGTGCAGCTGCTCGAGCTCTTCCTCTGGGGGGACAGCGCCGGCGTCAAGGCGCCGAAGCGCTACACGATCGAGTACTGGGACGGCCGCCGCTGGGCCGCCGTGCGCGAGCGCTCGCGCACGCCGGAGCGGCCGGCCACCTGGGCGGTGAATACGGTGCGCATCGAGCCGGTCCAGACCGAGAAGGTGCGCGTCGTCTTCGAGCACGACCTTCCTGCATACTCCGGAATGACGGAGCTCCGAGTCTGGGACGTGGTGCCATGAATCCGGTTTCGAGGGGAGCGGCGGCCGCCGCCGTCGCCATCGCCAGCCTGGCCGCGGCCGGCGCGGCGCAGGAGGGCGCGCCGCCGACGCTGGTGACGCGATGGGCGCGGGACGTCCGAGCGGACGCGGTCCTGCCGGAGTACCCGCGACCCCAGATGGCGCGGAGCGCCTGGCTGAGCCTCAACGGGCGATGGGACTACGCGATCACCGCGAGGGACGCGCCGGCGCCCGCACGGTGGGACGGCGGCATCCTGGTGCCGTTCCCGGTCGAATCGCAGCTCTCCGGGGTGCGGCGCGCAGTCACGCCGAGCCAGCGGCTCTGGTACCATCGCGCGTTCCACGCGCCGCGGCTGCCGCCGGGCGGCCGGCTGCTACTGCACTTCGGCGCCGTGGACTGGGACGCGACGGTGTGGGTCAACGGCCGCCAGGTGGGCGAGCACCGCGGCGGCTACGACCCGTTCACCTTCGACATCACGGACGCGCTCGCCGGGGGCCGCGATCAGCAGCTCGTGGTCGGCGTCTGGGATCCCACCGACAGCGGGCCGCAGCCGCGCGGCAAGCAGGTGCTGAAGCCGCACGGGATCATGTACACGGCCGTCACCGGCATCTGGCAGACCGTCTGGCTCGAGCCGGTGCCGGCCCGCTACGTCCGCCGCCTGGAAATCACGCCGGACGTCGACGCCGGCGCGGTCCGCGTGCGCGTCCAGGCGGCGGGGAGCGCGCCCGGCTCCCGCGTCCACGTGACGGTTCTTGCCGGCGTGCGCCCCGTGGCCGAGGGGCTCCTGGCGCTCGACAGCGTCGTTGCGATCCCGATCCCGCACCAGCACCCGTGGTCGCCCTCCGACCCCTACCTCTACGGCCTGCGGATCGACCTGCCGGGCGGCGACGAGGTGCGCAGCTACTTCGGAATGCGGAGGATCGCGGTGGCGCGCGACTCGGCGGGGATCAACCGCCTCTTCCTCAACGGCCGGGAGCTGTTCGAGCTGGGGACCCTGGATCAGGGATGGTGGCCCGACGGGCTGTACACCGCGCCGACGGAGGACGCGCGCCGCTTCGATCTCGAGACGCTCAGGCGGCTCGGCTTCAACCTGATCCGCAAACACGTCAAGGTCGAGCCGGAGCGCTGGTACTACGACTGCGACTCGCTGGGCATTCTGGTCTGGCAGGACATGCCGAGCGGGAACAACGACACGCCGGCGGGCAGGGAGAACTTCGCGGCGGAGCTGGGCCGGATGGTGGAGGCGCTGCGCAACCACCCCTCCATCGTGATGTGGATCCCGTTCAACGAGGGGTGGGGCCAGCACGACACCGAGCGCTACGTCGCCTGGCTCCGGGAGCACGATCCAACCCGCCTCGTGGACGACGCGAGCGGCTGGACCGACCGCGGCGTCGGGGACGTGATGGACGTGCACGACTACCCGGGCCCCTCCGCGCCCGCGGTCGAGCCGCGGCGCGCGGCCGTCCTCGGCGAGTTCGGAGGCCTCGGCCTTCCGCTCGCGGGCCACCTCTGGATCGAGCGCGGCGCCTGGGGATACCGGCGGTTCACGTCGCTCGAGTCGCTGTGGTCGGCGTACCGCGCGCTGATGGATCAGCTGCGGTTCCTGATCGGCGACGGGCTGGCCGCGGCCGTCTATACCCAGACTACCGACGTCGAGACGGAGGTGAACGGGCTCATGACCTACGACCGCGCGGTGGTGAAGCTGCCGGAGGCCGCGCAAGCCGTGCACGAGAGGCTGTTCGGGGCGCCGCCGGTGGTGCGCGTCGCCGTGCCCGACTCCCGCGCGAGGGCGCAGGAGTGGCGCTACACGACCACGCGGCCCGACAGCGGCTGGACGCGGAGCGACTATGACGACTCCGCGTGGCGCACGGGGCCCGGCGGCTTCGGGACGGACAGCACGCCCGGCGCCGTGGTTCGCACGGTGTGGAACGGGAGCGATCTCTGGCTCCGCCGCACCTTCACGCTCCCCGACGCGCCGCTGCTGCGGCCGCACTTCCGCATCCATCACGACGAGGACGCCGAGGTGTACGTCAACGGGCGGCTCGTCGGCTCGTATTCCGGCTACACGACCGGCTACGTGGTCGTCCCCATCGATTCGGCCGCGGCGACCGCGTTCCGCCCGGGCCGCAACACGCTCGCCGTGCACGTCCACCAGACCACCGGCGGGCAGTACCTGGACATCGGACTCATCGAGGTGCTCGAGCCATGATGCAATTCGGACGCACGCATATCATCGCCGCCGCCCTGCTCGCCGCCGCAGGGTGCGCACGCCGCCAATCGCAGCCCCAAGGAGACCACGTGACGAAAGAGCGCTTCGGCACGCTGCCCGACGGCCGGACCGTCGACGCCTACACCCTGACCAACGCGCGCGGGCTCCGGGTCCAGGCCATCACGTACGGCGGGATCATCACGTCGATCCGCGTACCCGACCGGAACGGCCACCTCGGCGACGTCGTCCTCGGCTACGACAGCCTCGCCGGTTACCTCAAGGCATCGCCCTATTTCGGCGCGATCGTCGGCCGCTACGCCAACCGGATCGCCAACGCCCGGTTCACGCTCGACGGCAAGACCTACCACGTCCCGGCGAACGACGGCAAGAACTCGCTCCACGGCGGCGCGGTCGGCTTCGACAAGGTCCTGTGGGACGCGCAGCCGTTCCAGGCGGCCGGCGCCGTGGGCGTCGTGTTGACGCACGCGAGTCCCGCCGGGGATCAGGGCTATCCGGGCACCCTGACGGCGCACGTCACCTACCGTCTGACGGACAGCGACGAGCTGGAGGTGGAGTACGAGGCGACGACCGACGCGGCGACGCCGGTCAACCTGACCCAGCACTCGTACTTCAATCTCGCCGGCGAAGGAAGCGGCGACATCCTGGGCGAGCGGCTCACGATCTACGCCGACTCGTTCACGCCGATCGACTCCACGCTGATCCCGACCGGAAAGCTCGCCGGCGTGAACGGGACGCCGTTCGACTTCCGGTCGTCAACCCCCATCGGCGCGCGGATCAACGCGCACGACGAACAGCTGGCGCGCGGCCGCGGTTACGACCACAACTTCGTCCTCAACGGCTCGCCCAACCTGGACCACCTCGCGCACGCCGCCAGCGTGCTCGATTCTCTCTCCGGCCGGACCCTCGACGTCTACACCTCGGAGCCGGGGCTGCAGTTCTACTCGGGCAACTTCCTGGACGGGACCATCACCGGAAAGTCGGGCCACGTCTACGGCCACCGGGCCGCCTTCTGCCTCGAGACGCAGCACTTCCCCGATTCGCCGAACCAGCGCGCCTTCCCGTCCACCATTCTCAGGCCCGGCGGGACCTACCATTCCAGGACGGTGTTCCGGTTCGGCGTGCGGGAATAGGGAGCCCTCAGGCTAGTGGCAGTTGGTGACCGCGTGCGTCACCAGGTTCAGCGTGCACGTCTTGGTGTCGATCGTCAGCGTGACGTTCCCCTGTGCATCCGGAGGGAACACGATCTTGACGACTTTGACCTCGGTCTTCGAGGCCGACGCCTTGGCCGTCGCGAACGTCGTATGCACCGTGTCGATCCGGACGACATAACCGGAGACGGGGAACGGATTGGTGGAGCGCGGCAGGTTCCATGTCACGCCGCGAACCGAGTCGATCGCGGCCTCGTCGTGAGTCCGCGTCACCGAGTCGGCGACCCCCACCCTGCCGAACGCCGTCGTATCGTGGCTGATCTGCAGCCCGCTGTGCTTGCGGGAGGTCTCGGTACCCGACGTGAAGATGCGGAACAGCGTGTCGGTCCACGCCCGATGCACCGCGCCGGAGAAGGTGATCGTGGCTCCGCCGGTCGTCGCGGTCGTGTCGGTGCGGGCGGTGTTGAGCGTCGCCGACGTGATGATCTTCCGGACCGACGAGAGCGGGCTGCACGCCGCCACCACGGCGCCGGTGCTGTCATAGCAGGTCCGCGTGCGGGAGTAGTCCGAGCCGAGGCCGGCCCGGCCGAGGCTGACGGCGCCCGGGGCCATTCCCACCGACGTCTCGTTCCCCACCATACCCGTCACGGCGGTGGCCATCGCGTCGCCCGAGCTCGCGGCGATGTCGGCCGTCACGGTCGAGTCGTTGATCAGCGACGCGGCGGGCGACGTGTTCTCCTTGCAGGCGGCGAGGCCCACCAGCCCGGCGGCCGTCACCAGATGCAACCACTTCCCGTTCATACACCCCCCGAACTGGTTTGGTTGTGCAACCCGACGTGCAGCGACTCGTTCCTTCGATGCGGGAGTCATCGCCACGTTAATGGACACCCCGGGGTCCGCCGTCGTAACGGAAATCACAACGTGATGTGGGTCACCGGACGCCCGCTGCCGTGCGGGCACCGCTTGCCGCGTGACGCGGGAGTGCCTAAGGTTCGCGCAGCCCGCAGCCGGGTTCCGGAGACCACATGCCGCGAAGCATCCGCCACACGCTCGTCGCCGCCGTGCTGGCGGCCCCCCTCGCGCTCATCGCATGCGGCAATAGCGCCGAGGCGCCCAAGACCCCCGCGATCCACGTGCTTCCGTACGTGGGGGACGGCCAGGTCGGCCTGGCCGGCTGGGCGGTGAACGTCCGGCCGGCCGTGAAGGTGACCGACAGCGTCGGCAAGGCGATCACCGGGGCGGGCGTGACGTTCGCGATCACCGGCGGCGGCGGCAGCGCCACGCAGCTCACGACCACGACCAACGGATCCGGGGTGGCACAGGTCGGGAGCTGGACCCTCGGCGCATCGGCGGGTCCCAACACGATGACCGCGACGGTCACGGCCACTGGCTTCGGCACCAGTCAGTACGCCTTCGTCGACACGGGAGTCGCGGCGGCGCAATACACGATCCAGATCCAGTACTACGGCAAGCTCACGCCCACCGCAGCGGAGTCGGCCGCCTTCAACTACGCCGTATCCAGATGGCAGCAGATGGTCTTTCGCCATGTCGGCACCCAGCCCATGAAAGACACCGCCAACTCGTGTGGCGCCGGCGAGCCGGCGGTGAACCAAACCGTCACGGACCTCCTGATCCTCGCGTCCTTCGACTCGATCGACGGGAAGGGCAAGACTCTGGCCGAGGCGAGCCCATGCTTCGTGCGCCTGTCGGGCGCCTCCGGCGCAGGGCTCACGGTGATGGGCGTGATGAAGTTCGACACGGCGGATGTCGGGACACTCATCTTGAATGGTCAGCTCAATGCCGTGGTCCTGCACGAGATGGGGCATGTGCTCGGGTTCGGAACGCTGTGGTCGCTGTCCTCACCGTTCCCGACCGTCAACTGCCTTCAGCTGCCGTCGACCCCGCCGGGCACCCTGCAGGACACCTACTTCTCGTGTCTCGGCGGGACGCAGAACGCGGCCGCGCAATTCGACTCGCTGGGCGGCACGAGCTACACCGGTTCCGGCCAGGCGTACGGGAGCGCGCTCCACATCCCCCCGGTGGAGAACTGCGCCAACTCGCCATACACCTACCCCACGTGCGGCCAGGGGACTGTCAACGGCCACTGGCGCACGACCGTGTTCGGCAACGAGCTCATGGTCGGCTTTCTCCCTGCCAGTCCCGCTCTGAGCAAGGTCACCCTGGCCTCGCTGCAGGACCTCGGCTATACGGTGAACTACGCGGCGGCCGACTCCTACACGCACACCTTCACCGCTCCCCCAGTCGAAGGCGCCGCTCGGGTGTTCCTCGGCGACGACATCCATCACGGGCCGCTGTACGCGGTGGATCCGTCGGGGAGGATCACGCTGGTGCACAGGCGCCAGTAGAGGGGATGCCGATGCCGGATCCGTGGCGGTCAGCGGTGGTG
This sequence comes from Gemmatimonadales bacterium, assembly GCA_035542295.1. GTDB lineage: Bacteria > Gemmatimonadota > Gemmatimonadetes > Gemmatimonadales > JACORV01 > Fen-1245. The sequence continues at coordinate 9,846 of DATKLR010000074.1, forward strand.
AGGGCACGTGCGGTCGTGGCGCTCGCTGTCGGCGCGCCCGCGGCGCTCGGCGCGTGCGCCCATCTCCGGGCGCACAGGGGCCCCGACGCCGCCTGCCGGCGCGTTCCCGACGCTGCGCTGCCCGCCGGGGCCTCCACGACCCTGATGCGCGGGGACTTCGTCCTCACGATGGTGGCCACCTCCGGCCCGCAGTCGGGGCGGTCGGCCGACGGCCGCCTGTCGCTCGTGCCGCAGGATAGCGCGCTCCAGGCGGGCGACGGTGCCACGCAGCCGCTGCGCGGCACCGCCACGATCGCGCTCGAGACCGTGGGCGCGGTGCGCATGGGCGACCTCGCCGCGACCGCGCCCGACGCTCCCGGCGTGGCTGTCTACGAGCAGCGCGCCGCCGCCGGCACCCCGACGGTCCTCCTGCGCTTTGGCAACGAATCCAACGCCCGCGGCCCCCAGGCCTTCGACGCGGGCCACACCACCGGCTACGTCCGGCAGATCACTCCCGACGGCTTCGCCGGCGGCTGGTCCAGCAGCGCGGGCTCCGTGTTCCCTCCGCGCCACGCCGAGGGGTACTTCTGCGCCGTCCGCACCCCGTTGCGCTAACGCAAAGTACTTTGTAGAATGAAGTAGGTCGGATGATGCGTCTTCATCGGGGAGGCAGCGTGTCTCGGCGTTGGTTCAAACCCTGGGGATGGATCTACCTTCCGGCCTCCCTCGAGGCCGTGCTGCTGGTCGTGCTGGCGGCGGTCTTCTGCGTCCAGGTCTTCGTGGCGGTGGACCGGCACTCCCATTCGGCGAGCGACACGCTGTACGGCGTCTTCCCATACGTCGTGCCCTGTCTGATCATCCTCTACTGGATCGCCTCCAAGACGAGCGAATCGGCGCCCCGGCAATAGGCGGGGAGCGCCGCTAGGGTAGGAACCTCGCCGCGTACCGCGGATCGGGCGCGGGGCACGCGGCGTACCGGCCAAACGCGCGGTGGCGCACGCGTGCGACGAGGTCGTACGCGGCGTCGCGCAGGACGCGCGGGACCGCGCGCGCGACGAGCACCCCACGCCAGGGCCCACCGAGCGAGGCCGCAACCCGCAGGACCGCCTCCGCCCGGATGAACACCCGCTCCGCTCCGCTTGAGCGCCCCGTCTCGACCAGCACCAGGGTGTCCACGCTCGCGAGCGCCGGATGGCGGGCGAGGATCGCGCGAGCGGTCTCGCCGTGGAGCGGGGCGAACCGCACGGTGCCTTGCCGGTCGCGGCGCAGGACGAAACGGACGGCCCGGTTGCAGAGCGGGCAGAGCCCGTCGTAGAGCAGGATCCGGTCGGCCGCCACCGCGCCGAGCGCAGGGGCCCAGGACAAGCCCCTCAGCGGCTTCCCGCCCCCACGAGCTCCTCGATCTCCGCAGGCTGCGGGAGTGGCACCGGCTCCGGCCGGCGCCTCGGCTTCGGCCGCGGCGGAGCGGGCGGTGCCACTGCGGGCATCGCGCCGCGCACTCCGGGCGTGCCCCTGAGCAGCAGCGTCAGCGGCAGCGAGACCACGAACAGCATCGCCGCCAGTTGGAAGAGATGGTCGTAAGCGAGCACGACCGCCTGCCGCGTCACCCGGAGATTCAAGATCGCCAGCGCGCGGTGGGCCGCGCTCAGCGAGTCCGCGCCGGCCTGCATCATCGCCGCCGTCAGCCGTTGCAGCATCATCCGGGCGCCCTCGACGTACGGCGACACGCCCTCGGCGAGCAGATCGTGATAGCGATGCGTGCCCGCATCCACCTGGTTGGCGGCGATCGCGATCCCGATGCTGGCGCTGACCTGGCGGACCACGTTGTAGAGACCCGTGGCCGCCGTCATCCTCGGCCTCTCGATCGTGGCGAGCGCCGCCGTCGCGATCGCGACGAACAGCAGCCCCATCCCCGCGCCCTGCCAGACCTGCGGCCACAGCAGGTCCCACGCGCCCACCTGGGTGGTAAGGTGCGAGAACTGCCAGAAGCCGTACGCGTTCAACACCAGTCCGACCCCGACGAGGACTCGCGGGCCCAGCTTGTTGTAGAAGCGCCCCCCGATCGGCCCGACGATGGCCGAGGCGATGCTCCGCGGCAGCATCGCGACCCCGGAGTTCATCGCCGGAAAGCCCAGGAGGTTCTGGAGGAACATCGGCAGGAGGAACAGCGTCCCGAACATTCCCATGCCGAGCACGCCCCCCAGCACGGTGCCCGAGGCGAACGGCACGTTTCGCAGGATCTTGAGGTCCACCGCGGGCCGCTCGGTCGTGAGCTCGCGCCAGACGAACGCCACCAGCCCCACGACGGCGAACGCCGCCAGCCAGCAGATCAGGGCCGAGGAAAACCACTCCTTCTCCTGGCCCTTCTCCAGCATCAGCTGGAGCGCGCCGAGGCCGACGGCCATCAGGCCCAGGCCGGTCCAGTCGACCCGGTCCTTGTGCCGCACGAAGTACGGCGGGTCGAAGATGTAGCGCTGGACCAGCAGGAGGTTGACGACGCCGATCGGCACGTTGACGTAGAAGATCCACGGCCAGGAGTACTGGTCGGTCAGCCAGCCGCCGAGCGTGGGGCCGACGGCCGGCGCGACGACGATGCCGACGCCGTAGATGCCCATCGCCAGCCCCTGCTCCTCCACCGGGAAGGTCTCGCGGAGGATGGCCTGCGCGACCGTGATCATGGCGCCGCCGCCCAGCCCCTGGATGGCGCGGAAGAACACCATCGCCGGGAGGTTGCGCGCCGCGCCGCATGCCATCGAGGCGAGGGTGAAGGCGAACACGCTCACCATGTAGAAGCGCTTGCGGCCGAAGCGCGCCGAGATCAGCGCGATCACCGGCATGATGAGGACGTTGGCGAGGAGGTAGCCGGTCGCGACCCAGGTGATCTCCTGAAGCGTCGCGCCGAGGGTGCCGCTCATGTGCGGGAGCGCCACGTTCACGACGCTCGCATCCAGCACCGCCATGAACGTGCCGGTCAGCACCGTTCCGGCGATCACCCACTTGTGAGGAGCCTGGC
>DATKLR010000075.1:0-10108 GCA_035542295.1 Gemmatimonadales bacterium
GCCGCGGTCAGCGACCTCATCGGCTGGCTGGTCGCGGGGGTGCTGCTCGGCGGCCGGCTCGGGTACGCCCTGTTCTACGATCCGCGGATGCTGACGCACCCCGTCGAGCTGGTGAAGCTGTGGGAGGGCGGCCTGTCGTTCCACGGCGGCCTGGCCGGCGTCCTCATCGCGTCGCTGCTGTTCGCGCGGCGCCGCCGGGTGTCGTGGGGGCGTCTGGCCGACGGGCTCGCGCTCGCGGCGCCCCCGGGCATCTTCTTTGTGCGCCTCGCGAACTTCCTCAACGGCGAGCTGTTCGGCCGCGTGGCACCGTCCTGGCTCCCGTGGGCGATGCGGTTCCCGACCGATCCGGCCGCGCAGGCGCTGTCGCCGGAGCTGGCCCGCGCGGGCCCGCTCAACTGGCACGATGCCTACGCGGCGCTCCGGGCCAGCGGAGCCTGGGCGGCGATTGCCCCGCACGTCCCGCTCCGCCATCCGTCGCAGCTCTACGAGGCCACGCTCGAAGGGCTGGTCATCTTCGTCGTACTGTGGTGGATGTACGCTCGGAGCCGCGACCGGATCGGAGCGGGCAAGTTCGCGGCCGCCTTCCTCCTGCTCTACTCGGTGGCGCGGTTCCTCATCGAGTTCACGCGGCAGCCCGACGCGCAGTTCGTGACGCCGGCGCATCCGCTGGGCACGGTGCTCGGGCCGCTGTCGATGGGGCAGATCCTGAGCCTCCTGCTCGCGCTGGGCGGCGTCGTGCTCCTGGCGTGGCACCCGCGCCGCGCCGGGGCTCCCGGCGCGGGGGACACGCCCTTGTAATTGGCTGGGGCCGCGAGTACAATTTCGCGGCCTCGCCCCACACTACGAACCGATTCTCCACCCTATGCCATAGGGAATGGATGAAGCGCACGATTGCCACAATCGCCGGCATGGTGCTGCTCGGATCGGCCGCAGCACTTGCCGGCGTTTCGCTGGTCAAGGGGCAGGCCGCGCCTGCGGCGGTGCGTGAGATCCAGATGGACACGGGGCTGGGCCCGCTGCCGGCGGCGGGGGGCGCGGGGTACTCGAGCCTCACGGGCGTGCAGCCCGGGGGACCGTGGCCGGCGCTGCCGCGGCGACTCAAAGGCCCCGTGCAGCCGATCTTCTACCGCCACGACATCCACGCCGGCCAGTATCGCATCCCCTGCCTCTACTGCCACAACAACGCGGCCAATTCCTGGACGGCGAACATCCCGTCACTGAGCACGTGCATGGGATGTCATTTGATCACGTCGGCGCCGGACAGCGCGGGGAACCCGAACCCCGAGATCACGAAGCTGCGGGACTCCTACACCAAGGGCGAGTCGGTGCAGTGGGCGCGGGTCTACAAGATCCCCGAGTACGCGCACTTCCCGCACATGCGGCACGTGGCGGCGGGGCTCGCCTGCCAGACGTGCCACGGCAACATCCAGCAGATGCCGCGGGTGTTCGCGGCGGTCAACGTGAACTCGATGGGCTGGTGCACGAGCTGTCACATGCAGCGGGGCGTGACGCGCGACTGCACCCGCTGCCACTTCTAGGGAGCGCGATGAAGCGACGGCGGTTCCTTCAGGTAGCGGGCGCGGCGGGCGCCGGGTTGGCGGCCGGCTGCTCGTCGGGGTCGACCGACCGGCTGCTGCCGTACGTGACGCCGCCCGAGGACATCGTCCCCGGCATTCCGACGTTCTACGCGAGCACCTGCCGCGAGTGCCCGGCGGGGTGCGGCATCCACGTGAAGACGCGGGAAGCGCGCGCCATCAAGGTGGAGGGCAATCCGGCCCACCCGGTCTCGCGCGGCAGGCTGTGCGCGCGCGGCCAGGCGTCGCTGCAGGGCCTGTATGATCCGGATCGCATCAGGGGCCCCTTCCGCCACACGGCGCGCGGCCTCGAGCCGGTGACGTGGGACGCGGCGATTGCGCAGCTGGCGGAAGCGCTCGGCGCGGCGGCGGCGTCGGGCCCGGACCGCGTCGCGCTGGTGACGGGCGCCGACAGCGGCGCGCTCGACGGGTTCTATGACGAGTGGCTGCGGGCGTTCCGCTCGACGCGGCGCCTGCGCTACGAGACCTTCGCCTATGAGCCGCTGCGCGAGGCGAGCCGCCTGGCGTTCGGCGTCGCGTCCGTTCCCGAGTTCGACTTCGCGTCGGCGCGCTACCTTCTCTCCTTCGGCGCCGATTTCCTCGAGACGTGGATCTCGCCTGTCCAGTACACGCGCGAGTTCGCCGAGGCGCACGGCTTCCGGGACGGCGGGATGGCGCGGTTCGTCGCAGTGGAGCCGCGCCGCGGCCTGACGGCGTTCAATGCCGACGAGTGGATCGCACCGAGGCCTGGCACCGAAGGGCTGCTCGCGCTCGCGCTCGCGGCCAGCGTGGTCCGGCAGGGTCGGGCGCACCTGGTGGGTGCGGAGGCCGACCGCGTGCGCGGCTTCCTGGGACGGTTCGGCACGCAGAGCGTGGCCGAGGCCACGGGCGTGGACGAGGCAGTGGTCGACCGGCTGGCGCGGGAGTTCACGGCGGCCCAGCCCAGCCTCGCGGTCGGCGGCGGCGTGGCACACCAGCATCGCGCGGCCACGCAGACCGCGGTGGCGGTGCACCTGCTGAACTACGTCGCCGGCAACGTGGGCCGCACGGTCCGCTTCCAGACCGGTCGGGCGCTGGACAAGCTCTCACGCTACAGCGACGCCACGGCGCTCGTGACGGCGATGGCCGGCGGGAAGGTGGACGTGGCGCTGGTGCACGACGCCAACCCGGCGTTCACCTTGCCCAGAGCCGCCGGGTTCGCGGACGCATTCCGGAAGGTGGGCCTCAAGGTCGCGTTCGCGAGCCACTTCGACGAGACGGCGGCCCTCTGCGACCTCATCCTCCCCGATCACACGCCGCTGGAGCAGTGGGGCGCCCTGGAGACCGTCGCCGGCACGCGGAGCTTTGTCCAGCCGGCGATGACGCCGGTGTTCGACACGCGGCAAACCGCCGACGTCCTCGCGGCCGTGGCGCAGAAGGCCGGGAAGCGGGTGGCCGCGGGCGCCGCCTCGGCGCGCGACCTGGTGGCCAAGGGCCTTGCGCCGGCGGCGCTGGAGCAGACGCTGCAGCACGGCGGCCAGTTCGGCCCCGCGCAACAGCGCTCCGTGTACCTGGTCTCCGATTTCGCCCGGATGGCGTACCAGCCCCCCGCGTTCGACGGCGACGCCGCCGGCCCGGTGCTGGTGGTCTATCCCTCCGCCTCGCTGTTCGACGGGCGCGGCGCGAACAAGGGCTGGCTCCAGGAGCTGCCCGACGTCGCGACCAAGATCGCCTGGCAGAGCTGGATCGAGGTGCACCCCGACACCGCGCGCGCCCTCGGTCTCGGCACCGGCGACGTCGTCACCGTGACGAGCCCGCACGGCAGCGTCGAGGCGCCGGTGCACGTGTACCCGGGCGTGCGGCGTGACGTGGTCGCGATGCCGATCGGGCAGGGCCACCGGGAATACGGCCGCACCGCGAAGGGCCGTGGCGTCAACCCGCTCGACCTGCTGGGCGCCGACGCCACCGATGCCTCCGGCGCTCTGGCCTTCTGTTCGACCCACGTGAAGATCCAGAAGACCGGGCGCTCGGTCCAGCTCGCCTCGACCGAGGGGAGCGCGCGGCAGCTGGGCCGCGGCGTGGCCCGGGCGGTGAGCCTGGCCGCGGCCCGGCAGGGCGAGGTGGAGGAAGGCCCCGAGGCGACGATCACCGATGCCGAGCGCACGGCCATCGCCGCCGCGGCGGCCTCGCAGCGGCAGCGCGCCTACATCGGCGAGTACGCCAAGCCGCAGCCCAAGTGGGAGATGACCGTCGATCTCTCGCGCTGCACCGGCTGCTCCGCGTGCATGACCGCCTGCTACGCCGAGAACAACATCCCGGTGGTGGGCGAGGAGCAGACCGTGCGCCACCGCGGCATGGCGTGGATCCGCCTGGAGCGCTACTTCGAGGGGGACACGTCCGGTACCGACTGGCAGGTGCGGCAGATCCCGATGCTCTGCCAGCAGTGCGAGAACGCCCCGTGCGAGCCGGTTTGCCCGGTGTACGCGTCGTACCACACGCCGGATGGGCTGAACGGCCAGGTCTACAACCGCTGCGTCGGCACGCGCTATTGCGCCAACAACTGCCCGTACAAGGTCCGCTACTTCAACTGGTGGGACTACGGAACGGTCGGCGATCCCTATTTCGCCTTCTCCGAGCCGCTCAACTGGCAGCTCAATCCCGACGTCACCGTGCGGACCAAGGGCGTGATGGAGAAGTGCACCTTCTGCATCCAGCGCATCCGGTTCGCGCAGAACGACGCCAAGGTGCGGGGCCGGGAGCTGGTGGACGGCGAGATCACGCCGGCCTGCGTCCAGACCTGTCCGGCCGACGCGTTCGTCTTCGGCGACGCCCACGATCCGGACAGCCGCGTCAGCAGGAGCAAGGCCGACGCGCGCGGTTACAACGTCTTCGACATGCTCAACGCGCGGCCGGGGATCACGTACCTCGAGCGCGTGATCCGCGGGGAAGGGGCGTAGCGCGGTGGCGCAAGGTGTCGGTCGTGCGGACGGCGCGAAGAACGCATCGGGACCAGCCGACGGTCCCGCCGGCGCGGTGGCGACCATCGCCACGCCCGTGCCGGCCTCCGCCCCCGAGCCGACCTACGCGGAGACCAACCGCGACGTCATCGCGACGCTGCGGCCGCCGGGCCGGAAGTACTTCGCGGGGATGGCGTTCATCCTGGTGGGGCTCGCGTTCGGGGCCTTCTGCTGGGGCTACCAGCTCCGCTACGGCCTCGGCGTCACCGGGTACACGCCCCCGATCTTCTGGGGCACCTACATCACCACGTTCGTCTTCTGGGTGGGCATCGCCCACTCGGGGACGCTGATCAGCGCCATCCTCCTCCTGTTCCGCTCCGGGTGGCGGACCGCGGTGTACCGGACCGCCGAGGCGATGACCGTCTTCGCGGTGATGACCGCGGGGCTGTTCCCGGTCCTCCACCTCGGCCGCGCCTGGTACGCCTACTGGGTCTTCCCGTACCCCAACTTCCGCGGGGTCTGGTCCAACTTCCGCTCCCCGCTGGTGTGGGACGTGTTCGCCATCTCCACCTACCTCACCGTCTCGTCCACCTTCCTGCTGATGGGGCTGATCCCCGACGTCGCCGCGGTGCGCGACCAGGCGGCCGGGTGGCGGAGGAAGCTGTACGGGCTCGTGTCGTTCGGATGGAAGGGCTCGGACCGCGAGTGGCGGCACTTCGGCAAGATGTACCTCTACCTGGCGGGCTTCGCGACGCCGCTCGTGCTCTCGGTGCACAGCGTGGTGTCGTGGGACTTCGCCATGGCGATCGTGCCGGGCTGGCACGCCACGATCTTCGCGCCCTACTTCGTGGCCGGCGCCATCTTCTCGGGGTGCGGGATGGTGATCACCATCCTGGTGCCGCTGCGCAAGGCGTTCCACCTCGAGCGCTACATCCAGGTGCGCCACTTCGAGAGCCTCGCCAAGGTGTGCCTCCTCACGGCGTCGATCGTGGCCTACGCGTACGCCACCGAGTTCTTCATGGCGTGGTACAGCGGGAACCCGTTCGAGCGGGCGTCGTTCTACAACCGCGCGTTCGGCCAATACTGGTGGGCGACCTGGATCATGCTCACCTGCAACGCCTTCATCCCCCAGCTGCTCTGGTTCAGGAAGGTCCGGACCAGCATCAGGGCGCTGTTCGTCATCTCGATCTTCATCAACATCGGGATGTGGTTCGAGCGGTTCGTGATCATCGTGACCGGGCTATCGCATGAGTACGAGCCGTGGCAGTGGTCGTACTACCTGCCGCGGTGGCCGGAGCTGGGGATCCTGATCGGGAGCTTCTGCTGGTTCTCGATGTGGTTCCTGCTGTTCATCAAGTTCTTCCCGGCGGTCGCCATCGCCGAGGTCAAGGAGGCGCTGCCGGCGCCCGTCAGGGCGGGAGGCCACCGGTGAGCGCCCGGACCGGCGTCGTGGGGGTCTTCGGCCAGCTGGACGCGACCGTGACGGCCATCGAGACGCTCAAGGCGAGGGGCTACGCCAACTACCGGGTCTACTCCCCGGTGCCGCGGCCGGAGCTGGCCGAGGCGCTCGCCAAGAGAGAGAGTCCGGTGCGTCTGTTCACGCTGTTCGGCGCGCTGTCGGGCACCGCGTTCGGCTTCTTCTACGCCATCGCGACGTCGCTCGACTGGCCGCTGATCACGGGCGGGAAGCCGATCATCGCCTGGCCGCCATTCATCGTCATCGGGTTCGAGACGACGATCCTGATCGGCGCGCTGGTGACCGTGGCGGGGATGTTCCTGCTGGCGGGGCTCCCGAAACTCGGTCGCGCGCCGGGCTACGATCCGCGCTTCAGCAACGACAAGTTCGGGGTCGTGGCATTCGGCGGCCCCGCCCAGCTCGCCGAGGCGCGGGAGATCTTCGGGCACTGCGGGGCCGAAGAGGTGCGGGATGTCTGAGAGGCGGAGCGCACGGACGCCCGGACGCACCGACGCACGGATGCGCGCCGCCGTGGCCGCGGCCGCTCTCGCCCTGGCCCTCGCGTCGACCGCGTGCACGACGCTCGACAACGCCATCGCCAAAGTGCCGTGGTTCACGACGATGTCACGGCAGGTGGCGGTGCGGCCGTTCGAGGCGCCGCCGCGCCTCCCGCCCGAGGGCAGCGTGCCGACCACCGGCCACGAGGACTCGCTCGACATCTCCACCGACCTCAAGAACGTGGTGAATCCCGTGCCGCCCACCGCGGCGTCGCTGGAGCGGGGCCAGATCCTCTTCAACACGTACTGCATCGTGTGCCACGGCCCCGCGGGCCACTCCGACGGGACGGTGGTGCCGAAGTTCGTGCCGCCGCCGGACATCACGCAGGCCGCGACGCAGGCCCGCAGCGACGGGTACATCTACGCGCTGATCAAGCAGGGCCGCGGGATCATGCCGAAATACGGCGACAAGATCCTCGGCGTGGACCGGTGGAACGTGGTCAACTACGTGCGAAAGCTGCAGGGACTCCGGTGACCGCCGTCGCCGCGCACGCCGTGAAGGACGCGACGCTGCGCAAGCTCGAGCGGCCGCTGCCGGCCTGGCTCGTGCCGCTCCTCACGCTGCTCGCCCTGGTGGGCGGCATGAGCTTCCTGCTCCTGGCCGTCGGCGCCTCGAGCACGCGTGCGTGGCGCGCCTATCACGTCAACTGGCTCTTCTGGACGGGCCTCTCCCAGGCGGGCGTGCTGTTCTCGGTTTCGCAGGTGCTCTCCGGGTCACGATGGAGCCACCCGCTGCGCCGCATCGCGGAGGCCTCGGTGGCCTTCCTGCCGATCTCGTTCGTGCTGTTCCTCGTCCTGTGGCTCGGGCGCGCCCACATCTTCCCGTGGATCGCCGCGCCGGTCGAGGAGTGGCCGAAGGGATTCTGGCTGCGTGACTGGTTCGTGTTCGGCCGCGACGGCGTCGGCCTCCTGCTGATGTACGCCCTCTCGTTCTGGTTCGTCCACCACTCGCTCCGGGCCGACCGGGTGACGGGGGGCGAGCTGGCGCGCTCGGAGGCGCGCCTGTCGCGGCTCGCGGGAGCCCTGGTCGTGGCGTACGGCGTCGTGATGAGCTTGCTCGCCTTCGATCTCATCATGTCGCTCGCGCCGCACTGGATGTCGAATCTCCTCGGGGCCTACTTCTTCATGGCCGCGTGGCTGATGGGGCTGATGACGCTCGCGCTCACCACCATTTTCTGGCGGCGGCATCTCGGGCTCGAGACTCTGGTCACCCCCACGACCCTGCACGACCTCGGCAAGCTGTGCTTCGGCTTCACCGTCTTCTGGGCGTACCTGTTCTTCTCGCAGTTCATCGTGATCTGGTACGGCAACATGCCCGAGGAGACGAGCTTCATGATGCTCCGCATCGCGGCGCAGCCGTGGCGGCCCATCGGGATCCTGATGGTGATCCTCGTCTTCGTGATCCCGTTCTGGGGGCTGATGGGCGTCGTGCCGAAGAAGACGCCCGCGATCCTCGGCACCTTCGCCGTCATCTCGCTCGTGGGGCTCTGGCTCGACCGCTGGGTGTTCGTGGTCCCGTCCATCGCCCAGGGCGCCACCCGCGCGCCGCTCGGCTGGCCGGAGCTGCTCGTGACGGCGGGCTTCGCGGGGTTGTGGGGACTCGCGCACCTCTGGTTCGCGAAGCGCTACCCGATTGTCTCGCCCCGGCTGCTGACGCGAATGGAAGAGGAAGCCGGCGCCCACCACTGAGGTGCCAGTCGGCGGAGGCCCGTGGGCAGAGAAGTTGCCAGGCGGCAAGGGAGCAGTGGTTGCCAGACGCCAGGCGTGAGAGGCCAGTCCAGTTGTCAGTACTGGCCTCTTGTCTTGCCCCCGACCCCCTTGAAGCTGGTAACCAGTTCCTCCTTGCCGTCTGCGCAACTTGTCCTAGGTTAGGGGCACCATGACCCGTTATCTGATCGTCGGGGGCGGCCTGGCCGCGGCCAGCGCCGTGGAGGGCATCCGCGAGCTGGACCAGGACGGCGAGATCGTCGTCATGTCCGCGGAGCGGGAGCTGCCGTACCACCGACCGCCGCTCTCCAAGGGCTATCTCGCCGGCCGCGAGCAGCTGGAGTCGGTGCGCGTGCACGACGCCGTCTGGTATCGGGACAACCACGTGCGCTACCGGCTGGGCGTCGAGGCCAAGTCGGTGCACATGGGGAAGGGCAGCGTGACGCTGGTGAACGGGGAGCGCCTGAATTACGACCGGCTCCTGGTCTGCACCGGCTCGCGAGCCCGGCACCTCAACGTCCCGGGCACCGACGTCCCCGGCTTCCATCTGCTCCGTACCGTCGCGGACGCCACCGCGCTGAAGGCGGCGCTGAAGCCCGGCGTCAAGGTCGTGCTGGTCGGCGGGAGCTTCATCGGGATGGAGGTGGCGGCGACCGCGCAGGGCCTCGGCGCGCAGGTCACGGTGCTCGAGATGGGCCCGACGGTGTATGGGCGGTTCGCCGATCAGACGCTCTCGGACTTCTTTCAGCGCTTCCTCGAGAGCCACGGCGTGGTCGTGAAGACGAACGTGCGCGTGGCGCGCATCCGGGCGGTGGCCGGCAAGGTCGCCGGCGTGACCACGGAGACCGGCGAGCAGTATCCCGCCGACGTCGTGGTCGCCGGCGTCGGCGCGGAACCGAACACCGAGTGGCTCGCCACCTCGGGGTTCGCGATCGACCGCGGTGGCGTGGTGGTCAACGTGCGGCTCGAGACCAACGGCGAGAAGGTGTGGGCGGCCGGAGACATCGCCCGCTTCCCCGACCCGGTCACGCGCCAGCCGCGCCGGCTGGAGCACTGGGACAACGCGCTGGCGCAGGGCAAGCAGGCGGGCCGCAACATGGCCGGCGCGGCGGAGTCCTATCTGCACCAGTCAGCGTTCTTCTCCGACCTGTTCGACGTCACGATCAACGTGCTCGGGGACACCGACAAGCCGGACAGCGTGGAGATCAAGGGTGACACGGGTTTGGCGGCGCCGAACTTCACCGCGCTCTACATCCGCGGGCACAAGCTCGCCGGAGCGGTGATGGTGAATCTGATGTCGGCGAACCGGACCGCCGAGTTCGATGAGCTGCAGCAGGGCATCATGAGCGGAGCCCTCCCCGAGGGCTGACCCGCACCATCCCTACCGCACGCGCTCGGTCAGCCTCCGCAGCTCGTCGGGCGGCAGGTTGCCGGTGAGCGACAGCCAGAAGGATCCGCTGATCCATCGCACCCGCACTTCGCCCTGGGGAGTGGCGGTGGTGAGCGTGTCTCCCGGCCGCATGCCGATGTCGGGCGAGACCACGCCGCCGGAGGCGGGGATGCTGATGCGCTGCTGGTCCAGCACGAGCGGCCGGCCCGCGGCGTCGTGGTACGTCAGGCGGACCAGCTGGCGGCTCCGGTCTGCGCCGGGCACGAGGCTCCCCGGTCCCAGCTCGACCCGCACGAAGCGCATGCCGTCCATGAGCCGGATGACGCCGTTGAGCTGGGCCACGCCTTCCTCGAGCGTGACGCGACGGAACGTGGTGGCGCTCTCGCGCGACGCGAGCACGCCGCTCACGGCGAGGTCCTGGGCGGCGCCGGCGGCCGGGCGGTTCGCGGCTGGTGCGGCCGGCGAGGGGGCGAGGGCCCGGGCGCCGG
>DATKLR010000076.1:0-4879 GCA_035542295.1 Gemmatimonadales bacterium
GTCCGCGCCGCCCGCTTCAGCGCATTCCGGAACGTGGTCGCCGAGGCGTAGCGCCCCATCGGGTCCATCGCGGCCGCCTTCTTGAGGACGTGCTCCAGCTGGATCGGCACGTCGTCGCGCACGTCCTTCAAGGCGGGGAGCTTCCCGCCCACCTGGCCGCGCATGATCGTTTCGGTGGTTCTGCCCTCCAGCGGCGGCTTGCCCAGCAGGGCGAAGTAGCCGACCAGGCCGAGCGAGAAGAGGTCGGTCCGCACGTCCACCTGCCCGCCGACCAGCTGCTCCGGCGCCGCGAACTGCGGGGTGCCGCTGCGCGACGTGGCGCCGCCGAACATGAACCCGCGCGGGAGGGCGAGGGCGAGGCCGAAGTCCGTCACGCGCACCCGCCCGTCCGGTCCCAGGAGCAGGTTCTCCGGCTTGATGTCGCGGTGCACGAGCCGCCGCTCGTGCGCGTGCTCGAGCGCGGCGAGCGTGTCGTCGAGGATCCCCACTGTGCTCTCGGGATCCAGGGGGCCCAGCTCCTCTACGAGCTGGCCCACGTTCTCCCCCTTGATCAGCTCCATCGTGTACCACAGCAGGCCGTAGCGCTCGTCGATGTCGTAGATGCTGACGATGTTCGGGTGCTGCAGGCTCGCGGCGAGCTGCGCCTCGCGCTGGAACCGCTCGACCACCGCCGGATCGGCCGTGAGCGCGGGGTCCAGGACCTTGAGGGCGACCTCGCGCTCGAGCCTCAGGTCCCGGACGCGGTAGACGCGCCCGAAGCTCCCGGCGCCGACCTCCGCCAGCAGCTCGTAGTCGTCACCCAGCGCGCGCCGCAGCCGGCGCTCCCACAGCTCCGAGCCCGGCTCGATCTGCGCCGGCGGCGGACCCGACTCGGTGCCGGCGAAGTCGCCCGTGTCGGCCAGGAGATCACCCAGCATCTCGCCGGCCGTGAGGTAGCGGTCCTTCGGCTCGCGGCTCAGCGCCCGGAGCAGGACGCGCTCCAGCGCGGCGGGGCAGGTCGGGCGAATCTCGCGCGGCGCCCGCAGCGGCTCGCCCGGCGCGACCCCCGTCGCGGCGTAGTAGAGCACGGCGCCCGCGGTGTAGACGTCGGCCCCGGGGTCGCCCCGCTCGCCGCCGCGCACTTCGGGGGCGAGGAAGGGGAGGCTGGCCGGCGAATCGGGGATCGCGACGGCGGAGAGCACGCTCCGCGCGTAGCGCAGGTCCGTGATGACCGCGCGTCCCGCGACGTCGAGCATCAGCGTCGACGGCAGGATGCGGCGCACCACTTCGCCGCGCACGTGCGCGTGCTCCAGCCCGTCGAGCAGGTCGCGCGCGAGAGCCAGCACGGCGGGAATGGGGCGCGGCCCCCGCGTGCAGGCCTCCTCCAGGCTCTCCCCTTCGATCCAGTTCCCCGTGCGCCACGCCAGATCGCCGAGCATGCCGGCCGCGTAGGCATGGCGGATGGACGGGTGATCGAGGGCGGCCGTGACTTCCGCCTCCTTGAGGAACCACGCGCGGCCCGGGGCCTTGGGGTCCATGTGCACCCGCAGCGCCACAAGGCGCTTCAGGAAGGGATCGCGGGCGAGGAACAGCAGCCGCTCGTCCGACCGGGCGATCAGGCGCTCGATCTCGAAGAGCCCCTTGAACTTGGCGGCGTAGGCGGCGATGTCGTCCATGTGAAGAGCCAAAGCTAATCGGGCGCGCCGGGCGGCAGGAAGCCAGCGAGGGATCTTGACAGGACTCCGATCTTGTATCACTGTATCGTAACAGTGATACAATTCCCCGTGATGGAGCGGCAGGGTGTAGGGTCCAGGGGGTAGGGAGTCGTCCCCCCTACACCCAACACCCGACACCCTACACCCTATGTCATTCCGCGACTTCCGGTACGCCCTGCGCTCGCTGAAGAAGTCTCCGGGCTTCGTCGCCGTCGCGGTGCTGTCGCTCGGCCTCGGTCTGGGGCTGGTGACGACGATGTTCGCGCTCCTGGACGCGGTCACCCATCCCTACGTGGCATATCGCGACCCGGACCACTTGTACAGCATCAACGGCTGGTTCCCAACCAAGCGCGTGACGGTCAACCCGTTCGACGTGTACCGGGCTGTGCGGGACGAGACGCGTTCGTTCGCGGCAGTCGTGCCGCTCTCCTACCGGCTCGTGAGCGTGGAAGGGCCCGCTGGGACGGACACGACCGGTGATGCCGGGTCCTACGCGGCGGTGGTGCCGGCGCGTTACTTCGACGTCGTCGGCGTGCGGCCCCGGCTCGGGCGGGCACTCCGCGAGGGCGACGCCGAGGCCGGGGCGGTGGTCATCGGGTACCAGATGTGGCGGCAGTGGTTCGGGGCCCGTCGGTCGCTCGAGCAGATGACACTCACGGTGGACCGGCAGACACTCCGGGTGGTGGGCGTGATGCCGCAGGGGATGGGCACCCTGGGCTCGCTGTGGCTCCCGATGCCGCGGGAGGCCGAGCGTACGGGAGCGGGGCTGCGCTGGACGAGCGTCGTGGCGCGCCTCAGGCCGGGCGCGACGGAGGTTGGGGCGCAGAAGGAGCTCGACGCAGTCGCGCGCCATCTCACGGCCCTCTACAACTCGCCCGACGCACCGTTCGGATTCCACATGGGGTCAATGCGTGCGGACCCGATGCGGCTCACGGACCTGCATCTGGCGATGCTCGGAGCGTCGCTCGCCGTCCTGCTGATCGCGTGCGCCAATCTGGCGAATCTGATGCTGGCGCGCGGCCTGTCCAAGCGTCGCGAGATAGCACTCCGCCTTGCGATCGGAGCCGGTCGCCCGGCGGTCGTGGGACAGATGTTCGCGGAGTGCCTGGTCCTGGCCGCCGGAGGCGTCGTCGCCGGCGTCGTCGCGAGCCGGTGGGGCGTCGCGCTCGTCGGCGCGCGCGTCCCCCGGGACCTGTGGTGGTTCGGCCTCGCGCTCCCGCGGCTCTCCTGGCGCGTCTTCGCGCTGTCGTTCCTCGCCGCCGCGGGCGCGGCGGTGCTGTTCGGCCTCCTCCCCGCGATTCGGGTGGCGAGCACAGTGAGCCTGGACGAGCCGCTCAAGGACGGGGCGGGGACGACCGGGCGCGTGCGCCAGCGCTACAGCGCGCTGGCCGTCTCCGAAGTCGCGCTCACGCTGGCGCTCCTGATGGGCGCAGGCCTGCTCCTGAAGGTGGTGCACCACATCGCTACGTACGACTACAACTTCCCGGCGCGGCGCCTGTTGCAGGGCTGGCTCTTTTCGCCAGCAGTGGATTCGATGACGGCGCAGGATCGCCAGGCGTTCCGGCTGTCGATCGCGGCCGGGCTCAAGAGCGTGCCCGGCGTCGCGGACGCCGCGGCGGCGACCAGTGCGCCCGCGCCCGGCGGCGCCGTGACGGCGGAGCTGACCGCCGACTCGACGCGCCTCCTGAACACGCTCACCTATCCGATCGTGACGCCGAGCTGGGTGCGGACTATCGGTCTGCCGATCGTCGCCGGGCGCGACTTCGAGGATGGCGATCTGGCGGCGGACGGCGCCGTCATTCTCAACTCGCTCGCCGCCGCCCGGCTCTATCCGCGGGAGAGCGCGGTGGGCCGCATGCTCAAGCTGGGCGGCCCGGCTACTGACGCTCCGTGGGTCCGCATCGTCGGAGTCTGCCGTACCGCCCTGGTGCTGCTCGACCCGAACGATCTGACGTCGGCTCGTGGGGAGCCCGAGGTGTACGTCGTGCGCTCGACGGCCGGGAGCCCTCTGCACGGCGTCCCGGCCTTGCAGACTCGGGTGATCGTGCGCGCCGCGCGGGATGCGTCGTCGATATCGGAGGGCGTGAGGCGCAGGCTCCGGACGTTCGTGCCCGGGGGCAACGCGGGCTTGTTACCGTACCTGTACGGCATGGACGCGGCGCTCAGCTCCCGGACCTTCATGGCCAAGCTGTTCGTCACCATGGGTGCCTTCGCCCTCGTCCTCGCCGCCATCGGCCTCTACGGCGTCCTGGCCTACGCCGTCAGCCGGCGGATCCGCGAATTCGCCGTGCGCATCGCGCTCGGCGCACAGCGCGCCGATCTGCTCAAGAGCGTCCTCCACGACGGGCTGGTGATGACGCTCGCGGGCACGGGTCTCGGCGCGTTCATCGCGCTCTGGTCGTCGTTCCTGCTGGAGAACTACTTGGAGGACGTCTACCCCACGGACGCCCTCACCCTGGTCCTGGCAGAGGCGGTCCTGATCGCCGTGACCATTGCCGCGTGCCTCGGCCCCGCCTTCCGCGCGATGCGCGCGGACCCGATCGAGATCCTGCGGGCGACGTAGGGGCGAGCCGTGAGCCTGCGCGACGTCCGCTACGCGCTCCGATCGCTGGGAAAGAGCCCTGGCTTCGCGGCCGTTGCGGTGCTCTCGCTGGGGTTGGGCCTGGGGCTGGTGTCTACCATGTTCGCGATCCTCGACGCCACGACCCATCCGTGGGTGCCGTACCGCGACCCGGATCGCTTGTACACGGTGCGCTACTGGGTGTCCAAGAGCGATGCGCGGTTTGATCTGGCGTGGGTGACCCGAGCACTTCGCGAGCGGACGAGAGACTTCGAGGCGATCCTGCCCTACGACGAATGGGCCGTGAACCTCTCGCAGGAGGAGATGGGAGCAGACACGGGGGAGCGCAGTCTCGTTGTCGGCGCCCCAGCGAGGATGCTCAGTGTGCTCGGGGCGAGACCGCTAAGGGGCAGGCTGCTACAAGATGGCGACGTCGGCCACGGGATTGCCCTGGTGAGCGACGCGCTGTGGCGGCGGCGGTTTGCCGGACGCGGCAGCCTGTCGGGGGCGTCGCTGAGAATCGGAGAGCAGACGTACAGCGTCGTTGGGGTCATGCCGAATGGCGGCGAGAGCTACATCCTCAACCCATCCGTGTGGCTTCCTCTGCCCGACACCTCTACCGCCT
>DATKLR010000077.1:0-2597 GCA_035542295.1 Gemmatimonadales bacterium
CAGGTAGTCGTCCCTGGTGAGTGCCAGCTCCTCGAGGATCACCTGGAAGTTCGGGTAGTGGAAGATCGGGTCGCCATAGGTCTTGCGCGCCTGGGCGCCGGTCGGGCGCCGCGCCCGCCGGTCCGTGATCCAGTCGCCGAGGGCATTCGGTGCCGTTGCCGCGAGCAGCGGGGCCACCACTTCGCCCGCGAACCAGCCGGCCAGCTCGGCCTTGCCGCCGACCGCCGCGCCCCAGCCGCGGTGCGTCAGCGTCACCCGCGTCCCGCCCTTCACGGGCCGAAGCCGCAGCTCGATCGCGGTGCCCCTGCCCGATTCCCATGGCGGGGCGCTCCACGCCAGCGACAAGCTCTTGCCCCGTACCCAGCCTGTGACCGTGCCGGTCTCGCGCGGTCCCTCGGTGATCTTCCCCTTCGCTCCGGGCTCGAACGTGAGGCCGTTCCGCGCCAGCGCGGTCCGCAGTTCCGCGACCAGCGTGTCGAAGGCGGAGTTGGGCGCAAGCGCGAGCACGATGCTGACCTGGATGTCGGCCATGGCTGCTCCGTGAATGCTGGCGAATGGCTCTTCGGGACGCGGCGCGCCGTGACGTGGCGCGCCAGGGGGCCATTCTCACCCAGCGGTCGGGAACCGTCAAGCGTACGGTATGGTATTGCAGGGGATTCCGGCCGCCACCACCTTACTCCCGGCTAGGTCCACCGGAGGCGCCAGCATGCGTGACACTGTCCGCTTCACCCTCAACGGCAAACCCGTCTCGCTTGAGACGGATCCCTCGCGGAAGCTGCTCTGGGCTCTGCGCACCGATCTCGAGCTGACCGGCACGAAGTACGGCTGCGGCGAAGGGATGTGCGGCGCCTGCACCGTGATCGTGGACGGCCAGGCGATCCGGTCCTGCCAGATGGATCTGGCGTCGGTGCAGGGCCACTCGGTCACGACGATCGAAGGGCTCGCGGCCAACGGCGAGCTGAGCCCGCTCCAGCGGGCGTTCTACGACCACGACGGCTACCAGTGCGGTTACTGCACGCCGGGCCAGATCATGAGCGCGCATGCGCTCCTGCTGAAGACGCCGAAGCCGACGCGGCAGCAGATCGTGGACGGCATGGAGGGCAACTTCTGCCGCTGCGGCGCGTACCAGCACATTCTCGCCGCGATCGAGGCCGCTTCCGGCCAGGGGAGGCGGCCATGACCGACCTCACCCGCTTCACTCATATGGACCGCCGCGGCTTCGTGAAGGCGCTGGGCGGCGGTGTGCTCGTCCTGGTCAGCGCGCCCTCCCTCAGCCTGCCGGAGTGGGACCTCGAGGCCCAGCGCTTCCGGTATCCCACCGACGTCAACGCCTACCTGCACATCGCCCAGGATGGGCAGGTGACGCTCTTCTCGGGCAAGATCGAGATGGGGCAGGGCGTCATGACGTCCCTGGCGCAGATGGCCGCCGAGGAGCTGGGTGTGGATCTGGACGTCATGCACGTCGTGATGGGCGACACGGCCTCGTGCCCGCCGGACGCCGGCACCTGGGGCTCGATGACGACACGGTTCTTCGGTCCGGCGGTGCGCGCCGCCGCGGCGCAAGCGCGCCTCATCCTCACCGACCTCGCCGCCGAGCGGCTCGGCGTGCCGCGCGCCGCTCTGGTCGTCGAGAAGGGCGTCGTGTACGCGCAGGCCGATCGCAGCAAGCACGTGTCGTACGGCGAGCTGGCTCAGGGGCAGCAGATCACCCGCACCGTGCGTGAGAAGGCGGTGCTGCGGAGCGTCCGCGAGTTCACGGTGATGGGGCGCTCGCCCAAGCGGCTCGACGGGCCCGAGAAGGTGACGGGCGCGGCCAAGTACGCGGGCGACATCCGCCTGCCCGGAATGCTGTACGCGCGCCTCCTGCGGCCGCCGGCGCACGGCGCGACGCCGCGGAGCGTGGATACGAGCGCCGCTGCCGCGATGGCCGGCGTCACGGTGGTGAATCAGAACGGCCTCGTGGCGATTCTCGCTCTCGATCCCGAGACGGCGGCGAAGGCTCTGGGCGCCGTGAAGGCGGACTGGGACGTGCCGGCTTCGACGGTAGACGCCGAAGGCATCTTCGACCACCTGGTGACGGAGGCGGGAGAGCCGGAGACCCCGATCTCCGAGGGCGACCTCTCGGCGGGCCGGTCAGCGGCGGCGAAGACGTTCGACGTCACCTACCACACCAGTTACGTGGCCCACGCGCCGGTGGAGCCGCACACCGCGGTGGCGGACGTCAAGGACGGGAAGGCAACGGTATGGGCGTCCACCCAGTCGCCGTTCGGCCAGCAAGCGCAGATCGCCCGCGCCCTCGGCTTCCGTGAGGAGGACGTACGCGTGATCACGCCGTACGTCGGCGGCGGTTTCGGCGGCAAGGGGTCGGGAGGGCAGGGTGCGGAAGCGGCGCGGCTGTCGCAGATCGTGGGGAAGCCGGTGATGGTGGCGTACACCCGCGCGGAGGAGTTCTTCTACGACACCTTCGGCCCGGCGGCGGTGGTGAAGGTCGCCTCCGGCATTGACGGTGCCGGCCGGATCACGTTCTGGGACTATCAGGTGTACGCGGCCGGCGGCCGCGGGACCGACATATCGTACGATATCCCCAACCGCCGCGT
>DATKLR010000078.1:0-3971 GCA_035542295.1 Gemmatimonadales bacterium
TACTCTCCCGACGAGATCGAACGCGGATACAGCATCAGCCTGGCCCTGGCCTACGCGGAGTGGGAGGGCGTGAAGGTCAACCTGTTTGACACGCCGGGCTACCTCGACTTCGCGGGTGACGCGATCGCCGGGATCTGGGCGGCGGATGCGTCGCTGATCGTGCTGGGCGCGTCGGCCGGCGTGGAGACGGGGACGGAGAAGGTCTGGGATTACTCCAGGGCGTGTGAGCACGAGGCGATCTTCTTCGTCTCGATGATGGACAAGGAGCACGCGGATTTCGCCAAGGTCTACGGGCAGATCCGCGAGCGGCTCACGCCGAAGGCCATTCCGGTCGAGATCCCGATCGGGGCGGGGCCCGACTTCCGTGGCATCGTCAATCTGATCACCAAGACGGCGCACATCTACAAGTCGGGGACGAAGACCGGCGAGTACGACGAGGGGCCGATCCCGAAGGAGATCCAGGCGGAGTACGAGCGGTACGAGAACGACCTGATCGAGACGGTGGCCTCGACCGACGACGCGCTCGTCGAGCGCTATCTCGAGGGGAAGGAGATCTCGCACGACGAGCTGGTGACGGCGATGCGCGCGGCCATGAAGCGGCGCGAGCTGTTCCCCGTCTTCTGCGGCGCTGCCGAGCTGACCTACGGTGCGCGGGCGCTGCTCTCGGAGATCGTGGAGCTGGTCCCGGCGCCGGCCGACAATCCGCCGGTCCACGCGGAGAAGTGGGGCACGGTCGAGAAGGTCGAGCTGGCGGAGCGGGACGACGCGCCCTTCAGCGCGCTGGTCTTCAAGACCGTGTCGGAGCCGCACGTGGGCGACGTGTCGCTGTTCCGCATCTTCTCCGGAATGGTGAAGAACGGACAGGAGGTCTTCAACCCGGCCCGCAACGCGCTGGAGAAGCTCAACCACCTCTCGATCTCGCAGGGGAAGGACAAGATCGAGGTGGACCTGCTGCATGCGGGCGACGTAGGCGTGATCGCCAAGCTGCGGGACACCCACAGCAACGACACGCTCTCGACGCAGGCCGTGCCGGTGGTGCTGCCGCGGATTCCCTTCCCCGAGCCGATCATCCACGTCGCCGTCGAGGCGAAGGAGCGGGGCGACGAGGAGAAGATCAACCTCGGCCTCGCGAAGCTCGCCGAGGAGGATCCGACCTTCCACTGGGAGTACAACCCCGACGTCCGGCAGACCTGGATCTACGGGCTGGGGGAGCGGC
This sequence comes from Gemmatimonadales bacterium, assembly GCA_035542295.1. Lineage (GTDB taxonomy): Bacteria > Gemmatimonadota > Gemmatimonadetes > Gemmatimonadales > JACORV01 > Fen-1245. The sequence continues at coordinate 1,217 of DATKLR010000078.1, forward strand.
ACCTCGAGGTGATCCTGGGGCGGCTGGCGCGGAAGTTCGGGGTGCACGCGAACCAGGCCAAGCCGAAGATCCCCTACCGCGAGACGATCAAGGGGAAGGGCGAGGGGCAGGGGCGGCACAAGAAACAGACCGGCGGGCGCGGGCAGTTCGGCGACTGCTGGATCCGGATGCTGCCGATGCCCCGTGGCGGCGGCTACGTCTTCGAGGACCAGATCGTCGGCGGCGCGATTCCCAGCAAGTTCATCCCCGCGGTGGACCGGGGGATCCAGGAGGCCGCCGTGCGCGGCATCCTGGCCGGCTATCCGGTGGTGGATTTCAAGGTCCAGCTGTTCGACGGGTCGTACCACACGGTGGACTCGAACGAAATGTCGTTCAAGCTCGCCGGCATTCTGGCGTTCCGGAACGTGTCGCCCGACTGCAGGCCGGTGCTGCTGGAGCCGCTGTCCGACCTCGAGGTGTTGACGCCCGAGGAATACCTGGGTGCGGTGATGGGCGACTTGAACTCGCGGCGCGGCCAGATCCTGGGCTCGGAGCCGGACGAGAAGCTGTTGAAGCTGAAGGCGGTTGTGCCCGAGGCCGAGCTGTACAAGTACGCGACCCAGCTCCACTCGCTCACGCAGGGACGCGGCACCTTCCGCAAGAAGTTCAAGAGCTACGCCGAGATGCCCGCGGAGGCCGCGGCCAAGGTGATCGACGAGTACCAGAAGACGAAGAAAGAGAAGGAAGAGGAAGCCTAGACCTTGTGGTAGACGACGCGCGCCGCCTCGGCGCCGTCGTCGGCCCTGTAGATCTCGAAGTCGGAGAAGAGCCGCGGCGCTTCCGCGCTCAGCGCGCGGAGGACCGCGACGCCCAGGCGGCGGATTTCCTGCTCGGCGCCCTCGCCGCACCGCAGCTCCAGCATCGTCCGCCAGGCGCGGGCGTTGGCGCTCACCACGATCTTGGTCTCGGTCGCGTTCGGCAGGAGGGAGCGCGCCGCCTCACGCGCCATCTTGCGCCGGTGCACCTTGTCGGCCACCCACTCGTAGCGCCGCATGAGGTCCTCGACCGCGCGGACGTATGCCTCCTGCGCCGCGGTGACCTGCGCCAGCCACGCGGCTTCCAGTTCTTCGTCCCCGAGCATCGCCGGCGGCACCACGAACGCCGCGTGCGACTCGTCCACGTAGCGTTGCGACAGCTGGCTGTATCCGAAGCCGGCGCGGTGGCGCACCAACTCGTGCGTGCACGACCGTGAGATCCCCTCGAGCAGCAGCACGTAGACGGAGTGCTCCAGCACCGAGCCGTGGCCCTGCTTCTTGATGTTCTCCAGGTAATCCGCGGTCGTGCGCCTCGCCGGGTTGGCCTGGCTCATGTAGCAGAGGCGGCCGGCGAACTCCGCGAGCCGCTCGCCGTCCGTCGCCTCGCCCTTCCACTCCACCTTGAGATGGTCCGGCTCGACGAACTGCGGCCGGGCGATCACCGTGACGCGCGGCTCACGGATGATGTCCATGGTCAGGCCAGCTCCAGTCTGAAGGTGCCCCAGGCCGCCGCGCGCTCGATCTCGCGCAGTCTGGCCGCGATCCCGGTGGGGAGCGCCGGCGCGTGCGGGCCGACTTTCAGCACTCCGGCGGTCAGCGTGCCGTCGTCGCCGCTCCGCAGGATCTTCACACCGGGGTTCAGGATGCCCGCCGGATCCCAGGCCTGCCTGCTACGCCGGCACAGGTCGAGGTACGGCGTACCGAAGGTCCGCCCGACGAACGGCGCGCGCAGCCGGCCGTCGCCGTGCTCGCCCGACGGCGTCCCGCCCAGCGCGAGTTGCGCGGCAGTCGCCCGCTCGAGGCAGGCCGACAGCCGCGCGGCGAAGCCGGGCGCGGTCACGTCAGCCAGCAGGTTGGCATGCAGGTGCCCGTCGCCCGCGTGACCGAAGATGACGATCTCGAAGCCCGTCTCCTTCGCTGCCGTGCGCAGCGCGGCGATGTAGCCTGCCAGCTGCTCCGGCGGCACGCAGCCGTCCTCGACCACCTGGAGGGAGCGGAGGTTGTCGGGCAGCGAGGCGAGGATCGGGCTCGCGAGGTGGCGCAGCTCCCAGAGCCGGCCCACCGTCGTCGCATCCTCGGCCACTTCCACTGAGGTCGCGATGCCCCGGATTGCCGCGGCGGCGTCGCTCGCGCTCCCCTCGAACTCGACCAGGAGCACCGCCTCCGTGCCGGCCGCGAGATGGCGTTGAGCCGCACCGCGCACGAAGTCGAGATAGGTCTTGTCGAGCAGCTCCAGGGCCGAGGGCCCGAGCGGACGCAGGGCGAGGACGGCGGGGCCGACCTGGTCGAGCGAGCCCAGCGTGACGAGCAGCGTGGTGCGCTCGGCGGGGAGCGGCGCCAGCGCGACCTCGACGGCCGTGAACACGGCCAGCGTGCCCTCGCTGCCCACGAGCAGGTCCGCCGTCCGGCCGCTGCGGGCGAAGGCGTCCAAGCCGTAACCGGAGGAGTTCTTCAGGGTGTGGGGTGCCGCGGCGGCCAGATCGGCGGCGTGGTCGCGGATGGCCGGCGCCACGTCGCGGAGGAAACGCTCCTCGGCCGCCGTGCATCCGTGCGTCCGTGCGTCCGTGCGCCCCGTCTCTCCCTCCGCGGTCACATACTCAATCGCCCGCACCCAGCGCCGCATCGCGCCGTACTTCACGCTGTGTGAGCCCGCGGCGTTCGTGGCGGTCATCCCGCCGACCGTGCAGAACGCGCCGCTCGACGGATCGGGCGGCAGATGCAGGCCGTACGGCTGAGCGGCG
>DATKLR010000079.1:0-17095 GCA_035542295.1 Gemmatimonadales bacterium
CGGCGCGAGGCCGTGCCGATGCCGCCCTTCCACCCGAAGGCCACCGTGCCGCGCCCCGCGCCGACGCTCCCTTCCTCCACCGGCCCCTCGCGCGCGCCGCGCAGAGCCGCCAGCACGTCGGCCTCCCTCACCGCCCGGAGCCGGATGGCGTTGAGGTATCCGTCGTTGGTCTCGCCCACCACGACGTTCACCGACTGCACGCTCTCGTTCCCCGGCAGCGCCAGCAGCCAGCCGAGCACGGCATCCGCCACACGCGGGACGCACAGCGTGCAGGTCAGCACGATCGGCGACTCCAGCTCGCCCAGTTCCCGGATCTGCGCGATGCCGGTGAGCTTGCCGAAGCCGTTCCCCACCGCGACGGCGGCCGGGACCTTTTCCTGGAACGGGTTGCCGCCGTGGGGGAGGATCGCCGTCACGCCGGTGTTGATGGAGTCGCCCGCAGTCACCGTGACCTGCCCGACCCTGACGCCGGCCACGTCGGTGATGGCGTCGAGCGGACCCGCCGGCAGGACGCCGATCACGAGCCCCACGTCGCGGGCGCGCGGCCGCGCCTGGGCGCGGACGGCCGGTGCGAGAGCGAGGAGGAGGACGGTCAGGGCGCCGAGGCGCACGCCCCAAGATGCCACCGGCGACGCCGCTTGCGCCACCGCACGCCTAGAAGGGCATCAGCTTCCGCGCACCCCAGTAGCCGACGATGATCCCGGCGATCGAGCCGACCACCATCCCGCCGATCCCCGCGACCTTCTGGCCGAGGGCGCCGAGGATGGTGCCGGCGATGAAGATCAGCAGCGTGCGCAGCAGCTTCATCTCCCCTCCGTCTCCGCGAGTGTGAGTCCCCGATGGCAGCTCCCGCAGGTGACGCTCTGCGGGAAGCGCCTGGAGCCGAGCTCGAAGTCCTGCTCCGTGCCGCAATCCGGGCAGCGGCCGTGCGCGCCCCGCACCTGCTCCTGCATCTCGAGACGCCGGAAGAACTGCCAGATCCCGATGAAGAAGAAGGAGGGCACCAGGACGAAGTGCGCGATGGGGATGAAGACGCTCACGATCATCGCGCCCCAGAACCCCGCCAGCCCTTTGACGGCGCGCCGCACGCGCGCGCTCCGGTCGAAGCTGGCCACGAGCAGCGTAACCGGCGTCGGGGCGCCGTGGTAGCCGGTGAGGGTGAGCCGCCGCGCTCGCTGCCCAGCGGCGATGTCGTCGGGCACGCGGCGGTGTACCGCGCGCCGCTACAGAGGTTCCATTCACTTTGCATTGCAAAGTACTTGACAGTTCCAGGGGTGCGGCCTATCCTCGCGGCATGACCACATCCCCGAATCCGCCGGAGCCTTCGCAGGGGGCGCCGGCGACGCCGGACGCGCTACACGCGCAGGCGTTGGACGACCTGCGGTACATCCGCCGGACGATGGAGGGGGCGGCGTCGTTCACGGCGCTGTCGGGGTGGGGCGTCTTCGCGATCGGCGTGACGGCATTCCCGGCGGCGTTCCTGGCGGAGCGGGCGGAGGCGCGCCGGGAGTGGATGCTGGTCTGGCTGATCGAGGCGATCATCGGGATCGCGATCGGCGTCGCCACCACGGCGCGGAAGGCCCGCAAGGCGCAGCAGCCCCTGTTCGGGCGGCCGGGACGGAAGTTCGCGCTGACGTTCGCCACGCCGATGGCGGCGGGGGCGATCCTCACCATTCCGCTCTACTACGGCGGGATGGCGGCCCTCCTGCCGGGGATGTGGCTGCTGCTCTACGGGACGGCGTTCGCGACCGCGGGCGCGTTCTCGGTGAGCACGGTGCCGGTGATGGGCCTGTGCTTCATGGTGGCGGGGACGGCGGCGCTCGCGGCGCCGGCGTCGCTGGGGAACTACTTCATGGCGGCGGGCTTCGGCGCCCTGCATCTGATCTTCGGGGCCCTGATCGCGCGGAAGCACGGTGGCTAAGCCGGGAATCGCCCGGACCGCGCCGCCGAGCAGTCTCGCGCCCGAACTCGACCGCCTGATCCACGAGCGGCTCCGGCTCGGAATCGTGAGCGCCCTGGCGGTCAACGAGGCGCTCAGCTTCGCGGACCTGAAGAAGCTCCTCAACACGAGCGACGGGAACCTGAGCGTGCACGCGCGCAAGCTGGAAGAGGCGCAGTACATCGCGTGCACCAAGACGTTCGAGGGGCGGCTGCCGCGCACCGAGTACCGGCTGACGACGGCGGGGCGGCGCGCGCTCGAGCGCTACCTCGAGCACATGGAGGCGCTGATCCGGGCTACGCGCGAAGCCTAGCTACTTCACCGGGTGCCGCAGAATGGTCTTGAGCTTCTCCGGCGTCACCCGCCGGGGATCCGACAGATAGATCTCATGGTGCCGGCCGGTGAACCGCAGCCCCTGCTCCTTCGCGAAGGCCAGCATGGCGTCGATGGTCGGCTTCTCGGCCATGTAGGGCCCCACGTGCAGCATCTGGACGCACTTCCCCTCGGCGATCCGCTCGAGCTTCACCGCCCGGACGCCCGTGCCCCTCCCCTTCTCCTCGAGCAGCTCCGCGGCCATCTCCAGGCAGCGCTCATTGACGGTGTCGGGCATCCGAATCAGGAGCTTCCAGCGCCAGGTCGACTTCGACTGCTCGACCATCCACCGGTCCGGCTTCCCTCCTGCGCACCACCAGAGCCCCTCGAGCCCCGGCACCTTGAAGTCCTGGCCCAACCGCTTCTTCCCCATCTTGATGGTCCACGCCATCGCATAGAGCGGGCCGACCGCCGCGCCGAACGCGGGGCCGTTGGGGTCGCCGGCGCCGTCGATCGCGAGGTAGCGCGCGGGCTTGGTCGCGAGGAGGACGGGGCGCTTGGGCTTCACGTATTCGGCGGCGTGGAGCTTGTAGAGGTCGAGCTTGGAGGCCGTGGCCATACCGTACCACCGGAGAGAGTCGGGCCGAAGATGTGGCGGTCGCGCGAACGCTGCCAGAGTCGGCGTCGCCGAATCCGCCGCGATCTTGTCGGCTACGGCAGGTCCGCGCGGCGCAAGCCGCCGGATGGATCAGCCGCCCGTCACCGAGACGGCTTGAGAGGTCGTCCCCCGGCGCGTACCTTCCCTGCCGCATTCTGCAGTCCTCTTTGACAACTCGGGGGTCCGTGTGGACGCCGCACCGGTCATTGTCCGTGGCCACAACCTGGCCATCTTCGTTCCGCCTGTTCCGGCGGCGGCCGCGCCGTATCTCCGAGCCATCCCTGAACATCGCAGGACCCTGGTCCTCACCGCCGACGCCGATCGCGCCGTCGCCCTGGCCGATGCATGCGCCCGGCCCGAGTCACTCGCCGTCTCCGGGCTCGCGCGCGCCCAGCGCCGGCTCGCCGCCGACCTCCCCGAGGCGCTGTTCGTCTCCGCGGCAGACGCGCTCCAGCTCCTCAAGCGCTCGCAGCTCCGCTCGGCCGAGTTCGAGACAGTCGTGCTCGCCTGGCCGGAACAGCTCGACGAGGAGGGGCGCGAAGCCCTGAGCGCGGTGATGGCGGAGGCAAGCAAGGATTCCCAGCGCATGATCCTGACCGCCGCGCCCGGCCCGGACCTCGACGCGCTGCTCGAGCGCTACGCCTTCAAGACCGTGACGTTCGGATTCCCGACGGCCGGCGCGCCGCAGCCCGCGAGCCTGGGCCCTGCAGCCTACGTGCTCGCGCGGTCGAGCCAGTTCGAGGCCACGCGCCGCAGGATCCTGGACGCCGTCGACCCCGAGAGCGACGAGGCGGTCACGATCGCGCCCTGCCCCACCAGTCGCGAGGATGCCGAGGCGCTGCGTGGCGGGCCGCCCGATGCCCCGGCGAAAGCCCGCCTGATCTTCGTGGTCGAGCCGGTGCAGCTCCGGTGGCTCCGGAGCCTCTTCGCGCCGCTCACGCCACTCAGGCTCCCGACATCCCTGACCTCGCTGGAGCACCGCGCCGAAGCGGTGCGCGCGCGGCTCGCCCGGACGCTGGAAACCGAGAACCTCGATCGGGAGCTGTTCCTGATCGGGCCCCTCCTCGAGCGGTTCGACCCAGCCGAGGTGGCCGCGGCCGCGCTCCGTCTCGCCGGCACGGAGACCATCGCCCAGACGGCCGAACCGGCGGCCGGACGGGCGGAGGCGGGGACGGCGAGCCCCTTCGGAGCCAGCATTCCCAGCTGGACGCGGCTCTGGGTGGGTATCGGGAAGAAGGACGGCGTGCGTCCGGGCGACCTGCTCGGCGCCATCGTGGGCGAGACCGGCTTGCCGGCCGGCCACATCGGCAAGATCGAGGTCCGGGAGCTGTTCTGCCTGGTGGAGGTGCGAGCGGAGGACGCCGAACGGGTGATCGCCGCCCTCTCCGGCGCCACCCTCCGCGGCCGGCGGATCGTGACCCGGCTCGACCGAGGCCAGGGGCCGCGCGGGCCGGGCGGCCCCCGGCACGGGTCGGCCCCCGGCTCCCGGGACCTGGCCTAGCAAGAACCGAGGCGCCACCCCGGAAAACCCGAGGTGGCGCCTCGATTATCTAAGGACGGCCGAAGGCCTACTTGCCCTTGCGGCAGGCGTCCTTGAGGCCCTTCCCGGCGCGGAACACGGGGGCGATCGACGCCTTGATCGTGATCTCCTTGCCGGTACGCGGGTTGCGGCCCTTGCGGGCGCCGCGCTTGCGGGTCTCGAAGTTCCCAAAGCCGGTGATCTGGACCTTCGCGCCCTTCTTCAGCTCGCTGGCGATCACGCCGTTCGTCGCGAACAGCGCCTCGACAGTGCGGCCCGCCTCGGCCTTCGACATCTTCGTCTTGGACGCGAGCGCGCCTACGAGATCGGACTTGTTCACCGGGTTACTCCTCCATTGGGGGGTTCATGGACAGGGGGCTGCAAGCCCCGAGATGCCCGAAAACCTAGGTATTTCCTTGATTTTTCGCAATAGGCAACTTCACGCTTGACCCGGTTTCGCACCGCTCTCATACTTCCCGCGGCCGATTCGCCCACCCAGGACCCCGCCATGTTTCACGGCACCAAACCCGGTTGGATCGAAGTCATCAGCGGCGTGATGTTCAGCGGCAAGAGCGAGGAGTTGATCCGCCGCGTGCGCCGCGCGGTGATCGCGCGGAACAAGGTGCAGGTGTTCAAGTCGCACCTCGACGAGCGCTACGCCGGCCTCTACAGCGTGAGCAGCCACGACGGGACGATCGTGGAGGCGGAGCCGATCAAGGACTCGCGCGAGATCATGGAGCACCTGCGACCCGACACCCAGGTCGTCGCCGTGGACGAGGCGCAGTTCCTCGACGCGGGCATCGTCACGGTCGCGAACGCGCTCGCCGACCGCGGTGTGCGCGTGATCCTCGCGGGCACCGACATCGATTTCCGCGGCGAGCGCTTCGGCGCGATGCCGGAGCTGATGGTGGCGGCGGAGATCGTGGACAAGCTGTATGCGATCTGCGTGGTGTGCGGCGGCCCCGCGACGCGCAACCAGCGGCTGGTGAACGGGAAGCCGGCGCCGTACGACTCGCCGCAGATCATGGTCGGCGGGCACGAGTCGTACGAGGCGCGGTGCCGCCACTGCCATCAGGTGCCCAGGAAGGACGAAGGCCAGGGGGAGCTGCTACGCTGAGGGTCGCGCTGACCGGCAACGTCGCCGCCGGCAAGAGCACGGTGCTGGCGTTGTTCGAGCACTGGGGCGCCGCCACCATCGACACGGACAAGCTGGCGCGCGAAGCGGTGCTGCCCGGCTCGCCGGCCCTCGCCGCCATCCTGGCGTGTTTCGGCGCGGATCTCGCGCTGCCGGACGGTACGCTCGACCGCGCGGCGCTCCGCCGGCGCGTCATGGGGAACGACGAGCAGCGCGCGGTGCTCAACGCGATCGTGCATCCCGAGGTCGACCGGCTGCTCGCCGCGCGGATCGCGGACGCCAGGCGCCGCGGCGCCGCGATCGTCGTGTGCGACATCCCGCTGCTGTTCGAGGTCCTGGATCCCGCGACCTGGGACGTGGTCGTTCTGGTGGACGCGCCGGAGGAGACGCGGCGCCGCCGGCTGATCGAGCAGCGCCACTACACGCGCGAGGAGGCGGACGATGTCATCGGCGCGCAGCTGCCGAGCCGCCTCAAGCGGGACCGGAGCAACATCGTGATCGACAACGACGGTCCCCGGGAGGCCCTCGAGGCGCGCGCCCGGGAGGCGTGGGCGGCGCTCGGCGACGCGGCCCGTGCCCGCCGCGCGATGCCGCGCCGGCGGAGCCCGTAACGGTCCGCTCGCGTTCTTCGCGCCGCCCGCCGGATTCCGCCCCGGCGCCAGTTGTCGCGCTGCGTGGGCACGTTTTTCGCTTGACACCGGCAGGGGCCCCGGATAGCGTTGGGCCACCGCCATCAACCGTACGCGGACGAGTGGAGCCGCAGATGTCGAGAATCCCGGAAGATCGCGTCTATACCGAGGAACACGAGTACCTGCATGAGACCGATCGCAAGGGCATCGTCGCGATCGGGATCACGGACTACGCCCAGGGCGAGCTCGGCGACGTGGTGTACGTGGACCTGCCCGCCGTCGGGGCCAAGTTCGACAAGATGGAGCCCTTCGGCACGATCGAGGCGGTCAAGGCCGTGTCGGAGCTGTTCTGCCCCGTCTCCGGCGAGGTCGTGGAGGTCAACACCGCGATCGAGGGCGACCCCTCGGTGATCAACAAGGACCCCTACGGCGCGGGCTGGATGATCAAGCTGAAGGTGAGGAACCCCGCCGAGATCGAGGAGCTGCTCGGTCCGGCGGAATACGCCTCGCACATCGGCCAGTAACCACCCAGCGCCCCGGGTCCCGATCCGGGGCGCTGCCCGTTCTCTCCCACAGCCAGACTCCCATGTCCTACGTGCCCCACAGCCAGACCGACGTCCGCGAGATGCTGAAGACGATCGGCATCGCTTCACCGGACGAGCTGTTCTCCGCGATTCCCGCGGCGCTGCGCCTCAAGCGCCCACTCGCGATCCCCGACGCGATGTCCGAGTGGGACGCCGTGCGGACGGTGAGCGCGCTCGCCGCCGAGGATGCACCGCTGCTCTGCTTTGCGGGCGGCGGGCTGTACGACCACTGGGTCCCCTCGATCGTGGACCACGTGCTGCGGCGCTCCGAGTTCTACACGGCGTATACGCCCTACCAGCCCGAGGTCTCGCAGGGGACGCTCCAGGTCATCTACGAGTTCCAGACGATGATGTGCGAGCTGTCGGGCATGGACGTGGCGAACGCATCGATGTACGACGGCGCGAGTGCCTGCGCCGAGGCGGCGATCCTGGCCGGCGGCGTGAAGAGGGACCGGCACACGGTCGTGATGGCGCGGACCGTGCACCCCCACTTCCTCAGCGTCACGAAGACGTACCTCGGTGCGACGGGACGCACCATCGCGGTCGCGCCGCGCAGGACCGACGGGACCCTCGACCTGGCGGCGGCCGGCAGGCTGCTGGGCCAGGCGTCATGCCTGGTGGTGCAGCAGCCGAACTTCCTCGGCGTGCTCGAGGATCTCGAGGCATGCGCGGCGGCGGCCCACGCGGCCGGCGCCCTGCTGGTGGTCGCGTTCAATCCGATCGCGGCGGCGGTGCTGAACAGCCCCGGCGCCTGCGGCGCCGACGTCGCCGTCGCCGAGGGCCAGCCGCTGGGCATCCCGATGAGCTACGGCGGCCCGGTGCTCGGCGTCTTCGCGGCCAAGAACGAGTACATCCGGCACATGCCGGGCCGCATCGCCGGCATCGCCCGGGACCACGACGGCCGCCGCGGCTTCGTCCTGACGCTCCAGACCCGCGAGCAGCACATCCGCCGCGAGAAGGCGACGAGCAACATCTGCACCAACCAGGGGCTGATGGCGCTCGCGGCCACGGTGTATCTCGCCACCGTCGGGCTCGAGGGGCTCAAGGGCGTGGCGGAGGCTTCGTGCGTGAACGCGCACGCCGCCTTCGACGCGGTCACGAAGATCAAGGGCTACGCCCCGCTCTGCCCCGGCGGGGAGTTCTTCCACGAGTTCGCCGTGCGGACGCCCAAGCCGGCCGCCGAGATCGTGCGCAGCGCCGCCGCGAAGGGGGTGCTGGCCGGCGTCGCGCTCGACCGCTTCGCCACGCCGATGGAGGACGCCAACGCCCTCCTGATCGCCGTCACGGAGAAGCGCACGGCCGAGGACGTGGAAGCGCTGGTGGAAGTCCTGACGAAGGCCTGAGCGGGAGGTTCCGATGCCCAAGCTCACCTGGCACGGCCACAGCTGCTTCGTCCTGGAGCACGGCGGGAAGCGGGTCATCATCGACCCCTTCCTGACCGGCAACCCCACGGCCGACGTGTCGCCCGCGCAGCTGCCGCCCCTGGACGGCGTCCTGCTCACGCACGGCCACGGCGACCATCTCGGAGATGCGGTGCCGCTGGCGAAGCGGTTCCAGGCCACCCTCGTCGCGCCGTACGAGCTGGCGCTGTATTGCGAGGAGCAGGGGGCGCCGCACGTCCATGCGCTGCACATCGGCGGCGCGCACGAGTTCCCGTTCGGGAAGGTGAAGATGGTGGTCGCGGTCCACGGCGGCATGGTCGAGGCGCCGGGAGGAGAGCGGTTCACCACCTTCCCCTGCGGCTACCTCGTCACGATGGGCGGCAAGACCGTCTATCACGCCGGCGACACGGCGCTGACAATGGACATGCAGCTGCTGGAGGGACGCGTGGACGTGATGCTCGTTCCGATCGGCGACACCTTCACGATGGGGATCGAGGACGCGGCCCGAGCGGTCGCGTTCGTCAAGCCGAAGGTTGCGATCCCGATGCACTGGGGAACCTTCCCGGACGTCGAGGCGGACCCGCAGGCGTTCACGCAGGCCGTGGGGAAGCAGGCCGACGTGGTCGTGCTTCAGCCCGGCCGGACCTACGACTTCTAGAGGACGACCATGGAGCCCTTCCCGTTCCTGCCCCGGCCCGTCCCGCTGATCTTCGAGCGCTCGAAGCCGGGCCGCGGCGGCACGAAGGTGCCGAAACCGATCACGGCCAAGCGCCTCGCCGACTGCGTGAAGCCGGCGGCGCTCCGGAAGAACCCGCCGCGCCTCCCCGAGGTGCCCGAGTTCGAGGTGATGCGGCACTACGTCGAGCTGTCGCTCCGCAACCACCACGTGGACCGCGCGCTCTACCCGCTGGGGTCCTGCACGATGAAGTACAACCCCAAGGTGAACGAGGACATGGCGCGGCTCCCCGGCTTCGCGGCGCTGCATCCCTTCGCGCCCGACGCCGCGTGCCAGGGCGCGCTCCGGCTGATCCACACGCTGGGCGAGTGGCTCAAGGACATCAGCGGGATGGATGCGATCACGCTGCAGCCCGCGGCCGGCGCGCAGGGCGAGATGACCGGCATCTTCCTGATCGCGGCCTACCACCAGGCGCGCGGCGACACGGCGCGCAAGACGGTGATCATCCCCGACAGCGCGCACGGCACCAACCCCGCGACCGCGGCGCTGGCCGGCTTCGTGGTCAAGGCGATCAAGTCGGATGCGCGCGGCCAGATGGACCTCGCGGCCCTCGAGGCGGCCCTCGGCCCCGACACCGCGGCCGTGATGCTCACGAATCCGAACACCGTCGGGCGGTTCGAGACGGAGGTCGCCGAGATCGCGAAGCTGGTGCACGGCACGGGGGCGCTGCTCTACATGGACGGCGCCAACCTCAACGCGCTGATGGGGAAGTTCCGGCCGGGCGACAGCGGCGTGGACGCGATGCACTTCAACCTCCACAAGACGTTCTCGACGCCGCACGGCGGCGGCGGCCCTGGCTCCGGGCCGGTCGCGGTGAAGCAGCACCTCGAGCCGTTCCTCCCGGTGCCGCTCGTCGTCCGGACCGCGGACCGCTACTACCGCGAGTGGGACCGGCCGCAGTCCATCGGGAAGCTGCACGGCTATTTCGGCAACTTCGGGATGATGGTGCGCGCCTATACCTACATCGCGATGCTGGGGCGCGAGGGGATCGGCGAAACGGCCGAGGCCGCGGTCCTGAACGCGAACTACCTGGCGGCCCGCATCGAGGCCAAGTACCCGATGCCGTACGGCCGCGGGATGCACGAGTGCGTGGCGACCGGCACGCCGTTCAAGGAGAAGTACGGCGTCAAGACGCTCGACATCGCCAAGCGGCTGCTCGACTACGGCTTCCACGCGCCGACCGTGTACTTCCCGCTGATCGTGCCCGAGGCGCTGATGATCGAGCCGACGGAGACGGCCACGAGGGAGGAGCTGGACCGGTTCGCCGACGCGATGCTCCAGATCGCGGAGGAAGCGGAGCAGGACCCGGAGCTGGTGACCAGCGCGCCGCACGGGACGCCGGTGAGCCGGTTCGACGAGGCGGCGGCGGCGCGGAATCCCAACGTGCGGTTCACCTTCGGAGGCTGAGCGCCGACGCACGTCCCCGCGTCGACGCTCCTGTTCCTGGCGACGGTGGCCGTCTCGGCTGCCGCCGCCATCGTCGCCGTCAGCCGCGACGACCGGCAGGGCGTGTATCTCTTCAAGCCGCTCACGACCCTCATCATCCTGATCGGCGCCGCCTGGCTCATCAGGCCGGCGCCGCCGCTGTATCGCACGCTCGTGGTGATCGGGCTGGGATGCTCCCTCGGCGGCGACATCCTGCTGATGCTCCCCGGCGGCCGGATGTCGGGCGGCATCGCGGCCTTCCTTCTCGCCCACCTGAGCTACCTCGCCGCCTTCTCCCTGGCCAACCCCGTGACCGTGACGCAGCTGCCGTGGCTGCTGCCGTTCGTCGGGTTCTGCGGCGCGGTCCTCGCCGATCGCTGGCGAGCGCTCGGACGCATGAAGGTCCCGTTGGTCGTCTACGCGGCGGTGATTTCGGCGATGGCGTGGCGCGCGGCGATGCGGGGACAGGCGGTGGTCATTCCGCGGCAGACCTTCCTCTTCGGCGCCCTGGGAGCCTGTCTGTTCGTCGTATCCGACGCGCTGGTGGTGCTGCGCCGCTTCGGCCGTACGCATCCCGCGGCGCAGCCGCTGGAGCTCGCCACCTACTGGGCGGCCCAGCTCCTGATCGCGGTGTCGGTGCGGGGGACGTTGGCGTAGGACTGCAACTCCGCAACTCCGGATTAGCCTTCCCGCCTGGCCCACCGTTTGCTAGTCTTCTTCGCGGCTGTCCGCGCCTTCAACACCTGAACGTCCGGGGTCTCCCGTGCCTGCCAAATCCAAGCACACCAAGAAGGCAGCCAAGCGCTCCAAGGCTCCCTTCAAGCTCACCTACGCCACGATGTTCGACCCGCCGGAAGCGCTCCACGAGCGCTACGAGACGGCTCTGGCCAGGATCAAGGCGAAGCTCGGGCGCGAGCACATGCTGCTGATCGGCGGCGAGGAGCGCCGGGCCGCGGAGCAGTTCGAGGACCGGAGCCCGATCAACACCGACTGGGTGCTCGGCCGATTCCAGAAGGGGACGGCGGAGGATGCGAAAGCCGCCATCGCCGCGGCTCGAGCCGCATTCCCCGGCTGGGCCGCGCTGCCCTGGCAGAAGCGAGTGCAGTACCTGCGCAAGGCGTCGCAGATCATCAACCAGCGCGTCTTCGAATTCGCCGCCATCGATTCGCTCGAGGTCGGGAAGAACCGGATGGAGGCGCTGGCCGACGTCCAGGAGACGGCCGACCTCATCGCCTACTACTGCGACCAGGTGGAGAAGCACCGCGGCTTCGTGACGCCGATGGGCCGGGACCCGCTCAAGGGCTTCAGGGCGACGAACACGAGCCTGCTGCTGCCCCACGGCGTCTGGGTGGTGATTTCGCCGTGGAACTTCCCCATCGCGCTCTCCGGCGGCCCGTCGGGCGCCGCCCTGGTAGCGGGAAACACGCTGGTGATGAAGCCGGCGACCGACACGCCGTGGGTGGGGTGCTTCCTCGCGCATTGCTTCCTGGATGCGGGGCTCCCGAAGGGCGTGGTGAACTTCGTCACGGGGCCGGGGAGCACGCTGGGCGAGGAGCTGATCACGAATCCCGGCGTGGACGGGATCACGTTCACCGGCTCCTACGAGGTCGGGATGCACATCTATCGCGCCTTCGCCGGAGGGAAGGCGCCGCGGCCCTGCATCGCGGAGATGGGCGGGAAGAACGCGGTGATCGTCTCGCGGCACGCCGATCTGGATCAGGCGGCGCTCGGCTGCTACCGCTCCGCCTTCGGGCTCCAGGGTCAGAAGTGCTCCGCCGCGTCGCGCATCTTCGTGGAGGAGCCGGTCAAGGACGCATTCATCCGGAAGATGCTCGAGCTGCTGGAGCGCACGAACATCGGCGATCCCACGCAGCGCGAGAACTGGCTCGGCCCGGTCGCCAACGCGTCGGGCGCGAAGAGCTACGAGGGGTACGTCGCGGACCTGAAGAAGTCCGGGCGGATCCTCTTCGGCGCTCGCCGGCTCACGACGGGCGCGCTCGCCAAGGGCTACTTCTGTGCCCCGACGCTGGTGGACGAGGTGCCGGAGAGCCACCGGCTGTGGCGGGAGGAGATGTTCCTGCCGATCACGATGGTCGCCGGCGTGGATTCGCTCGAGGAGGGGATGCGCCGGGCGAACGACGCCGACTACGGGCTGACGGCGGGCTTCTACGGGAGTGCCAGGGAAGCGCAGTGGTTCTTCGCGCACATCGAGGCGGGGACGGTGTACGCCAACCGGCCGCAGGGCGCGACCACCGGCGCCTGGCCGGGGCTCCAGCCGTTCGGCGGCTGGAAGGGCTCGGGGTCTACGGGCAAGTCGGCCGGCGGCCTGTACTACGTGCTGCAGTACATGAAGGAGCAGAGCAGGACGCTGATCGAGGAAGCGTGAGCTTGTGGCTGGTTCTGATTGACGCCGCTGCGTCGGGACCCTGGAACATGGCTCTCGACGCCGCCCTGCTTCGGGCGGCCGAGGAGGACGGGCTCCGGGTGCTGCGGCTCTACGCCTGGGACCCGCCCACGCTTTCCTTCGGCCGCAACGAGCCGGCGCTCACGCGCTACGACCGGAACGCGATCGCGGCCCGCTCCCTGGCCGTGGTGCGGCGTCCCACCGGCGGGCGCGCGGTCTGGCACGATCGCGAGGTCACCTACGCGGTGGCGGCGCCTTCCGAGGTCTTCGGGTCCCTGCGCGCGACCTACCGCGAGATCCACGCGATGCTCGCCGAGGCGCTCACGGCGCTGGGCGCGCGCGTGCTCCTGGCATCGGACCGACCCGCAAGCCGTGTCGGTGCCGGGGCGTGCTTCGCCAGCGCCGCTGGCGGCGAGGTCATGGCTGCGACCGGGGGGGGTGGCAAGGTCGTCGGCAGCGCACAGGTGCGCGGCGACGGCGCGTTTCTCCAGCACGGCTCCGTGCTGTTGGCCGCCGACCAGGACGTGGTCGCGGCGGTGACGCGCGGCGACGCCGAGGCTCCATCGGCCGCCGGCCTGGTGGACCTGCTGCCGCCGAACCGCGCTACCTGGGCCGCAGTGAGCGCCGCGATCCACGCCGCCGCCACGGCGCGCTGGGGCGCTCCCGCCGCCGCCGGCGAGCTGCCGGCGAAGGTGGGCGAGCGCGCCGGCGAGCTGCTTCCGCACTTTTCCGACGCCGCCTGGACCTGGCGGCGCTAGGGCGCCCTAGGCGGCTGCGCCCCCGACCTGGTTGGCCAGGTAGTTCTGCAGCCCCATCTGGGCGATCTGGTCGCGCTGCGCCTCGGCCCAGTCCACGTGCCCCTCTTCCATCTTCAGGATCTTCGTCAGGAGATCGACCGTCGCCTGGTCGGCCGCCTCGCGCGCGACGCGGATGCCGGCGTTGTATGACTTGATCGCTCCCACCTCGTCTTCCTGATCCGTGCCGATGATCCCCGGGACGTCCTTCGCGATCCGGATCGCATGCAGCTTGGAGACGATCGGCGCGCCCTCGAGAAAGAGGATCCGCTGGATGAGCCACTCGGCGTGGTGCATCTCGTCCACGGCCTGGCCTTCGATCGCCTTGTGGAGCCTCTCGTAGCCCCAGTTGTCGCACATCTCGGAGTGGACCATGTACTGGCTGATGGCCGTGAGCTCGTCCGCCAGCAGCTCGTTCAGCACCGTCAGCACCTTCTTGTCGCCTTTCATCTCGGCCTCCCCGTCCCTCAGGTGTGTGCCGTGCGGGGAGATCCACTGCAGACAGCGCGCCACCGTTGCCACCCGGGGGCTGATCGGCATCTGCGCGCCGGTCCCCCGAGGAACCGGCGTATCCGGTCCCGTAAGTCCGACCGCGCCGCTCGGCATTGCCTGGCCCCCCGAATGACGCCCGGCTCACGGGCCGACCCATATTGGGGCTGCTCGGGGGCGGTCCCCGTCCTCGGGCTTGCCGCAGCCGCATTTGTCCCCGGAGGTCTCCGTGCGCGCACCTTTGATCCTGCTTCTGTCGATCGCGCTCCCGCTCGCCGCTCAGCAACCACCTCGACCCGGTCATCCGGCACGCGCGGCGCGGCCGGCGCCTGCGGCCGCGGCCGCGGTGCGTGGTCCCACGGTCGAGGGCATCACCGAGTACACACTCTCCAACGGTCTGAGGGTGCTGCTCTTCCCCGACTCCTCGAAGCCTACGATCACGGTCAACATCACGTACCTCGTGGGATCGCGGAGCGAGGGGTACGGCGAGACCGGCATGGCGCATTTGCTGGAGCACATGGTCTTCAAGGGCTCACCTCGGCATCGCGACATCCCGCAGGAGCTGACCGAGCACGGGGCGCAGCCCAACGGCACGACCTCGTTCGACCGAACGAACTACTTCGAGACGTTCGCCGCCACCGACACGAACCTCGTGTGGGCGCTCGATCTCGAAGCGGATCGCATGGTCAACAGCTTCATCGCGAAGAGCGACCTCGCCTCCGAGATGACGGTCGTTCGCAACGAGTTCGAGATGGGGGAGAATGATCCGTTCAACATCCTGGAGGAGCGGGTCCTCTCGACGGCGTTCCTGTGGCACAACTATGGCCACTCCACGATCGGGGCCCGGAGCGACATCGAGCAGGTGCCGATCGAGCGGCTCCAGCTCTTCTACCACCGCTACTACCAGCCCGATAACGCCGTGCTGGTGGTGGCCGGGAAGTTCGATCCGCGGCGGACGCTGCAGCTTATCGAGCAGAAGTTCGGCCGCATCCCGCGCCCCGACCGTACGGGAGTCATGCAGATCTGGCCGACCTACACCGCCGAGCCGACGCAGGACGGGGAGCGGAGCGTGACGCTCCGGCGGGTCGGCGACGTGCAGGCCGTGATGGCGGCGTACCACGTGCCGGCGGGACCGGACTCGAGCTTCCCAGCCGTGGCGGTGCTGGCGCAGGTGCTGGGCAATGCGCCGTCGGGCCGACTCTACAGGGCGCTGGTGGACACGAAGAAGGCTGCGATGGTCGGCGCCTTCACGTACCAGCTCAAGGAGCCGGGAGTGCTCCTCGCCTACGCGGAAGTGCGGCAAGACGACCCGCTCGACAGCGCCCGCGTCGCCCTGGAGCGCACGATCGACTCCGTGGTGACCGTCGTGCCCACGGCCGAGGAGGTCCAGCGCGGCAAGGCGACCCTGCTCCGGAACATCGAGCTCAACCTCAACAACTCCGCGACCGTCGGGCTCTGGCTGTCGGAGTGGGCGGCGAAGGGGGATTGGCGGCTGCTGTTCCTGTACCGGGACCAGGTCAAGGCGGTGACACCTGCGGCGGTGCAGCAGGTGGCCACACGGTATCTGCTCCCCTCGAACCGCACTCTGGGCGTGTTCATCCCGACGCCGGCGCCGGTCCGGGCCGAGGTACCGCCGGCGCCCGACGTCGCGGCGCTGGTACAGAACTACCATGGCGACACCGCGCGGGTGGCGGGCGAGGCGTTCGACCCGTCGCCGGAGAACATCGAGCAGCGGGTGATTCGGAGTGCGCTGCCGAACGGGCTCAAGCTCGCGCTCCTGCCCAAGCGCACGCGCGGGCAGTCGGTGAATGCCTACCTCAGGCTTCGGTTCGGCACTCTTCCGGCCGTAACCGGGAAGGCGGTGATCGCCGACCTCGCGACCGACATGCTTATGCGCGGCACGACGCGGCACACCAGGCAGCAGATCAAGGACTCGCTCGACAAACTCCAGACGCGCGTCAATGTGTATGGGAGCGCCACGCAGGCGATGGTGATGGTCGAGACCACGCGGCCGAATCTCCCGGCGGTGCTCAGCCTGATGGGCGAGGTGCTGCGTGAGCCGGCGTTCGACACGGTCGAGTTTCGCACCCTGCGGCAGGAAAACCTCGCCCAGATAGAGGAAAACAAGAGCGAGCCGATGGTGCGGGCGCAGCAGGCGATGTCCCGGTACCTGAACCCCTTCCCCAAGGGCGACCCGCGGTATACGGCGACGCTCGAGGAGCAGGCCGCCGACTACGCCGCGGCCACGGTGGAGGACGCCCGCCGCTTCTACGACGACTTCTTCGGCGCCTCCAACGCCGAGCTGGCGATCGTGGGCGACTTCGACCAGGCCGCAGTCGCCAGGGTGGTGACCGAGCGGCTCGGCGACTGGCGCAGCCGGCAACCGTATCAGCGGGTGCCCCAGGTCTATCAGAGCCGGCCGGACACCATGATCGTCATCCAGATCCCGGACAAGCCGAACGCGGCGTTCTTCGTCGGGCTCAATCTCCGGCTCCGCGACGACGATCCCGACTATCCGGCGCTGGTGCTCGGCAACTACATGCTGGGGGGCGGTTTTCTGAATTCGCGGCTGGCGGTGCGGATCCGCCAGAAGGAGGGGCTCAGCTACGGCGTCGGCTCGGGGCTGGGCGCCGGCGCGCTGGATTCCGCCGGGAGCTTCATGGCCTACGCGATCTATGCGCCGCAGAACGTGCGCCGGCTCGAGACGGCCTTCCGCGAGGAAGTGGACCGGATGCTGCGAGACGGCTTCACGGCCACCGAGGTCGAACAGGCGAAGGCGGGGTGGCTCCAGAGCCGGCAGGTGTACCGCTCGCAGGACATGATGCTGGTCAACACCCTGGGCAGCTATCTCTACTACAACCGTACCCTGGCATACGACGCGGAGCTGGAGCGGCGGGTGGCGGCGCTGACACCGGACCAGATCAACGCCGCGATGCGGAAATACGTGCATCCCGCCGGGTTCACCATCGTCGAGGCGGGCGACTTCGCGAAGGCGCCGCCGCAGTAGCAGGCGACCGTCCTGCGGGCTCGCGAGGGGGCGCTGCGGCGCCCCCTCGCCGTCTCTCGCCAGAGCGCGCTATGGGTTCGCG
>DATKLR010000080.1:0-3690 GCA_035542295.1 Gemmatimonadales bacterium
GACGCGGACGCCGCGCACGCCCGCGCCGTCGATCGCCACCGTCCAGATCTTGTAGCGGTCGAACAGCGTGTTGCCCAGGGCCGCGGGCTCGAGCCCCAAGATGCCCACGTTCGCGATGGCGCCGGTGCGCCGGGGGTCCGAGGGCGTGTTGAGGTAGATGCGCGGGTGGCCGCGCACCTTGTCGGTCCAGTACCGCTGCAGGTAGCGGAGCCGTGCTTCCTTCCGCCTGATCCCGATGCTCTCGTGGAAATCCAGCGCGTCGTTGATGCCCAGGATCGTGTGCACCGGCTGGGTGCCGGTGTGGTTGAGGCGGCGGATGTCGGTGTCGGGGATGCCCAGCTCCGCGAACGTCGGCCACAGCTCGCTGATGTGGTCGCGCCGGACCCAGAGGATCCCGCTGCCCAGGGGGCTGCCGAGCCACTTGTGGAGCGAGGAGGCGAAGTAGTCGGCGCGCAGTTCCGGGATGGTGAACTCGAGCTGCCCGAAGGTGTGGGCGCCGTCCACCATCACCTGCACGCCGTGGCGGTGCGCCATGTCGGCGACCGCGGCGACGGGCAGGAGCTGCCCGGTGATGTTCACCATGTGGCAGATCATCAGCAGGCGCGTCTTCGGCGTGATGGCGCTCTCGTACAGCCGTATGATCTCGTCGTCGGAGCCGGGGTCCATCGGCAGCGAGACGACGCGGTTGACGATGCCGTGCCGTCTGGCCTGGAGGCCGAACATGTCGAGCATCGCGCCGTAGTCCTGCTGGGCCATCACCGCTTCGTCGCCCGTCTGCCAGTGGAAGCCGCCGATCACCGTGTCGAGCGATTCGGTGGTGTTGCGGGTGATGATCAGCTCCTCGACGGGGCAGCCGCCCATCGCGGCCAGGCGGGTGCGGGCGGCGAGGTTGTCGTCCGCCATCACGGTGCGCATGTAGCGGGAGGCCCGGACGTTGATGTCGCGCACCCGCCGGACGAACGCCTCGAGCACCGGCTGCGACTGCATCAGGTAGAACCCGTTCTCGAGGTTGATGTAGTCGGGGGTGAGGAGGTACTTGGCGCGGATCGCGGCCCAGAAATCCTCGTCCTGGGCGAGCGCCGCGGGCGGGAGCTTGGCGTAGCGCGCCCACGCCGCATCGCCGAAGACCAGGGCGAGCGAGGCGCCGCCCAGGGTGCGCAGGAACTCGCGTTGGTTCATGGCCGCTCCGTTCCCTCGTTGAGGATCGCGACGTACCCGTCGTAGGCGAAGACGCGGTTGCGTCGCCTCCCGGTAATCTCCCGAGCCACGCCCAGCGACACCAGCGCTTCCATCGCCGCGCCGGCGGTGGGGGCGGTCAGCCCCGTCTTCCTGACGATGTCCGGGAGGGAGGTGACCGGCCTGGCGCTGAGGGCGTCGTGCACGCGGAGCATGGAACCGGCGCGCCGGCCCGCGGGCACGATGCGCTCCCGGTCCGCGCGGAACAGCGCGGCCAGGCGCTGGGAGGTGGCCACGGCGCCCTCCGCGGTCTCGCGGACGCCGTCACAGAAGAAGGCGAGCCAGGCTTCCCAGTCTCCGTGGGTGCGGGTATCGCCGAGCAAGCGGTAGTACTCCTGGCGGTGCTGCTTGAAGTAGAGGCTCAGATAGAGCAGGGGCTCCCGCAGCACGCCGGCATGGCACAGGAGAAGCGTTATCAGGAGGCGACCGACCCTGCCGTTGCCGTCGAGGAACGGGTGGATCGTCTCGAACTGTACGTGCGCGAGGGCGGCGCGCAGGAGGGCGGGCACGCCGTCGTCTTCGGCGTGCAGGAATCGCTCGAGATCGGCCATGCAGTTGGGCACCGCCGAGTGGGGAGGTGGCACGAAGGCCGCGTTGCCGGGGTGGGTGCCGCCGATCCAGTTCTGGGAGCGCCGGAACTCCCCCGGGGCCCTGCCGCTGCCGCGCCCGCGCGACAGCAGGACGCCATGAATCTCGCGGATCAGGCGGTTGGAGAGCGGGAAGCCTCCGCGCAGGCGCCGCAGCCCGTGGTCCAGGGCGGCGACGTAGTTGGAGACCTCGACGACGTCGTCGAGCGGCACGCCGGGCACCTCGTCCAATTCGAAGAGCAGGAGGTCGGAGAGCGACGACTGCGTGCCCTCGATCAGAGACGAGAGCACCGCTTCCTTCCGCACGTACGCGTAGAGGAACAGCCCGGTGTCCGGGAGAAGAGTCGAGAGCGCGTCGAGGCGCCCCAGCGCGAGGTGGGCCCGCTCGAGCGCCTGCTGGAGCGGCCCGCCCAGGGCCAGCGGAGGACGCGGAGGGAGCGGGGCAGGCACGAACGCCCGGACGCGTTCCCCTCCGGCCGCCGTGATTTCGTACCGCCCAGTCGCGCGCCTGCGCATGTGGCTCCTGCGGCGCTGAAAGAGACTTGAATAAGCTCGGACGTTATTTAAAATTCGACCACTATATTAAATAGCAGCCGCCGGTGGCGCAAGCCGCCGACCTTCGCGAAGTCGGGGCTTCATGCGGTATCATGGTCAAGGTGATAGCGGAGGACCAATGCGCGTTGTCTTGCCCCTGGCCCTGCTCCTCGGCGCGGCCGCCCTGCCGGCCGCGGCGCAGGAGCCGCCCCTCGCGCCGACCCCGCCGATGGGGTGGAACAGCTGGGACGCATACGGGACCACGGTGCGCGAGGACCAGGTCAAGGCGAACGCCGGCGCGATGGCGCGCAACCTGGCCCGCTTCGGCTACCGGTACGTCGTGGTGGACATCCAGTGGTACCAGCCGACGGCGGAGGGGCACGACTACAAGCCGGGCGCGGCGCTCGCGATGGACGGGTACGGGCGCCTGGTCCCCGCCGAGAACAGGTTCCCGTCGTCGGCCTCGGGCGCGGGCTTCAAGCCGCTGGCCGACTACGTGCACCGGCTCGGTCTCAAGTTCGGCATCCACATCATGCGCGGCATCCCGCGCCAGGCGGTTCGCGCGAACACGCCGATCCTCGGTACGCCCTATCACGCCGCCGACGTCGCCGACACGACCAATCCGTGCCCTTGGAATCCGGACATGTGGGGCGTGGACGTGACGAAGCCGGGCGGACAGGCGTACTACGACGGCATCGGGCGGCTCTACGCCTCGTGGGGCGTGGACTTCGTCAAGGCGGACGACTTCGGGAGCCACCGCTTCCAGCCTGCGGAGATCCGTGCGCTGCGGCGCGCCCTGGATCAGAGCGGCCGCCGCATCGTGCTCAGCATCTCGCCCGGGCCGGCGCCGCTGGACTCCGCCGCCTTCTTCGCGCGCAACGCCCAGATGTGGCGCATCTCCGACGACTTCTGGGACGACTGGCGGCTGGTGCGGGCGCAGTTCGACTACGCGCGGGACTGGGCGCGCTTCGTTGGCGCGAACCACACCTGGCCGGACGCGGACATGCTTCCGCTGGGCAGGCTGCGTCTCGTGGACTCAGCCGGCCGCGGCACGCCGACGCGGCTCACACCGGACGAGCAGCGGACGGTGATGACGCTGTGGAGCATCTTCCGCTCGCCGCTCATCGTCGGCGGCGATCTGCCGACGCTTGATCCGGCGACGCTCGCTCTGCTCACCAATCCCGAGGTGCTGGCGGTGGACCAGCACGGCGAAAGGCCGCGCCAGGTGCTCGAGCGGCCCGGCCTCAGGGTGTGGGGCTCCGGTGTGCCGGGAAGCCGCGATCGCTATGTGGCGGTCTTCAACCTGGATTCGCTCCCGCAGCGCGTGGATCTG
>DATKLR010000081.1:0-2994 GCA_035542295.1 Gemmatimonadales bacterium
CCGGATGGCGGACCAGAACGGCGTGATTCCGAGCAACGCGGCGATCCAGGGCATCATCCTGCCGTTCGGCCAGAAGTCGCCGGCGAAGGCCACGACGTCGGTGTCTCTCTCGGGCAACCTCGACTCGCGGCAGGTGCCCTCCGGCACGATCCTCGAGACCACCGGCATGCTGCTCGCGACCGAGCAGGCGACCAGTAACGGCGGCGCCGGCTCCGACGTGAACGGCCTCTACGCGTCGGGCTCCGCGAACGGGCAGATCCTGGGCATGACGCCCAACAGCACCACGGTCACGATCTCCAACGGCGCCACGAGCGAGACCTACACCTACGTCACGACCGACACGGGCGTGGGTGACAAGGCGTTCCACTCGATCAAGGACCTGGTCGCCGAGATCAACAACGACTTCGGCGCCAACTCGGCCGCCCAGAACGCGAACGGCAGCATCACCTTCACCAACCGGACGGCCGGCGCCGTGGCTCTCACGGTGACCAGCACCAACTCGACGCTCGAGGAGGCGCTCTCGGCCCTGAACGGCAACCTGGCGGCCGCCGCGTCGAAGACCAGCGACCAGTTCAGCCACATCGCCACCGGCTCGGACCTGCTCGTGGACCTGCGCAACGGGTCGGGCGCCTCGCTGGGCCTCACGGCTGGCCAGTCGGTCCTGGTCGACGGCAACAAGGGCGGGACGGCGGTGGCCCAAGGCACGCTCGCCGTCACCGCGACCAGCAAGTACAGCGATCTGATGAGCGCCGTGCGCACCACGCTCGGCATCGTGAACCAGTCCGCCGCGGTCGCGAACGCCTCCTCGGGGGCGCTGACCATCAACGGTGACGGCGGCACGGCGAACGCGTTGAGCGGCGTGAACGTCCGCGTGGCGGCCGGCGCGGCGAACTTCAACGCCATCTTCGACAGCCAGCCCGGCAACTACAGCCTGATCCAGTCGGCAACCGACGTGACGCAGACCGCCTCCATCGGGGTCTACGACTCGATGGGGAACGCCCACACGGTGTCGGTCACGTTCACCAAGGACCCGACACAGCCCAACCGCTGGACCTGGGCGGCGACGGTGCCCCAGCCCGCGACGGTCACGGGCGGCGACACCGGCGCGGTCACGTTCGACAGCAACGGGCAGCTGGAGTCGTTCACCTACGACAACGGCAGCACCAGCTTCCAGTTCGACCCGAACACCGGGGCCTCGGCGCCGGTGGACATCAGGTTCAACGCCGGCACGCTCGGCAAGATCGACGGGCTCGCGCAGTTCGCGAGCGCCTCGACGGCCGTGGCGAGCGGGCAGGACGGCTACGCGATGGGCAACCTCCAGGACATCTCGATCGACAAGGAGGGCGTCATCACCGGCTCGTTCACCAACGGCGTCAACCAGAAGCTCGCCCAGATCGCGCTGGCGAGCTTCAACAACCCCACGGGCCTGCTGCGGCAGGGCGACAACATGTACGCCACGTCGGGCAACTCGGGGCAGGCGGTGATGGGCTATGCCGGCTCGAGCAACCAGTCGAGCATCACGGCCGGCGCGCTCGAGGGTTCCAACGTGGACCTCGGGCAGGAATTCACGGACATGATCGTGGCGCAACGCGGCTTCGAGGCGAACGCCAAGATCATCACCACGTCGGACGAGATGCTCAGCGACCTGGTGAACCTGAAGCGCAGCTAGTCGGCGACCACGCGGGGGCGCGGCAGAAGCTGCCGCGTCCCCGCGACCGGCAACTCTCACCGCCCCCCGGCAACAGCTTCCCTGCCGCCGCCGCTCGCGCGCGCGCGCCCACCGCGGTGGCCCGCGCGCGTTGCCCGGAACCCCAGTCAGCACAACGCCTTCCGGGCTTCGGGACGGCCCGCCGCCCCGGCACTCGGATGGTACAACGCTTGCTCTTACGCTGTGGCGACGCCCTGGCGCCGCGCGCGGCGCAACACGGGGCACGTGAGGAGCCATGGGAACGACCGCAGCGCGCCAGGCCGCCGGGCCGGCGCCCGCAGCAGCAGCCGCAGCAGCACCTGAGCCGGCGGCACCGGCCGCCAGGCCGCGCTGGCTCGTGCCGGCCGTGATCGCGGCGACGGCCCTCGCTGGCGCGGCCGCCGCCAAGTTCGTGGTCGTGCCGCGGCTCGCGGCGCCAGCCCGCACCGCCGCCGCCCCCGCCAAGCCCACCGAGCGTGCGAAGCTGTTCCGCCTCGACGGCCTGGTGGTCAACCCGGCCGGCTCCCAGGGCACGCGCTTCCTGATGGCGACGGTCGTGGTGGAGTCGCCGCACGACTCGCTCACGGCCCAGCTCGAGGCTCACGAGGTCGAGGCGCGCGACCGGGTCACGACGCTGCTCGGCGCCCAGTCGCTCGACCTGCTGGTCGCGGCCAACGCGCGCGACAGCGTGCGGCATCTGGTCGCCGGCGCGCTGGCCCCGCTGCTCCCGCCCGGCACCGTGCTGCACGTTTACCTTCCGCAGTTCGTCATCCAATGACCGCGGCGACCGGCGGCCTCTCCCAGCAGGACATCGATTCGCTGCTCCAGAACACGGCGGCCCCCGCCGCGCCGGCGGCGGCGCCGGCCGAGGTGCTCGCCTACGACTTCCGCCGCCCGCGCCGCATCGCGAAGGAGCGGCTGCGGACGATCGAGAGCATCTACGGCCGCTTCGCCATCGCCGTCCAGGCGCTGTTCGCCTCGCGGCTGCGCGAGCCGGTGGACGTCACGATCGAGGGCGTGGAGCAGGCGCTGTTCTCCGAGTTCGTGCTCTCGCTGCCGAGCCCCTGCGCGGCCATCGTCTTCGAGCTGGGCGCCGCCGCTGGCGGACACGGTGTCCTCGACATCGGCAACGACTTCTCCCTGCACCTGGTGGACCGCCTGTTCGGCGGCCCCGGCGAGAGCGCCGACCTGCACCGCACGCTCACCGCCCTCGAGCAGATGGCGGTGACCAGCATCGTGGATCGGATCCTCGTGCTGTTCGCCGACGCTTGGCAGGACCACATCGCCTTCAAGCCCGCCCAGGCCGG
>DATKLR010000082.1:0-5897 GCA_035542295.1 Gemmatimonadales bacterium
TAGGGAATACGGGTGACGTACCTGGGATCGTCGAAGTACCGCTCGTTGGTGACGACGCGGATGTTGGTCACGTTGATGCGGCGCAGGTACCGGTCGTCGTGGTGATACCAGGGGTAGTAGGGCTCACCCGGCCCGAGCGGGAACCACGCCTGCACGCCGGCGGCGAAGGAGCCGCCGCCGACGAACACCACGAGGGCGGGCGCGTAGTAGGGCCGCACGGCGACGGGTCCCGGCAGCCAACCCCACCGCGTCCCGACGTAGACCCACCGGCCGTAGTGGAAGGGGGCGTAGCCCCACCGCTCGTGCTCGACCCAGGTCCACCCCCACGGCTCGATCCAGACCCAATGGCCGTAGCGGTAGGGAACCCAGCCGGCCGGCACGGCGGTCGGGTACCAGATCGGGCCGTACGTGGCCTCGACGCGCCAGTAGCCGTAGTCGTCGAGATCGTCGTAGCCGGGGATGTCGCGGCTGACGTAGTGCGCCGAGGGCGAGGCGGAGGCGCGGTGATCGCGCTGGTCGCACCAGTTGTCGAAGTCGTCGGCGCCGGCGGGCGCCAGGCTGGCGACCTGGATCGGATTGATGCCGCTCACCTGGATCGCCTGCCCATCCGCCACCGTCTGGGCGACGCCGCCCGCGGTCCACTCCAGGCCGCCGTGCACGACGGTGACCACCATGGCGTCGCCCCCCGCGGGAGCGTCCACGCGATAGCTGCCGGGCTGGAGGAGGAACAGCGCGCCGCGCGGCGTGTCCAGCTCGACGGAGTCGCCGGGCTCCAGCTTGGAGATGGTGACACGGGCCGTGCCCTGGGCCAGCCCGAGCTGAACGAGCTGTTCCGTCAGGTCGCTCATCGTGAGGTCGCTGGACGCTCCGATGCGGATCGCGACCGACCCCACCTGCAGCTCGGCCCGCGCGCCGTTTCCGGCATACAGGCGGTCGCCGGACGTGACCGGGTAGTTCACGGACGCCATGCTCCAGGCCGTGTCGCCGGAGGGCTGGAACGACACGTCGCCCTGCACGTAGCTGATGCGCGCGACCCGGGCCGGCGCATTGCCGGAGTCGGCGGGCGCGGGTGGGGGCGGCGGGGACGGCTCCTGGGCCGCGAGCGGCGGGCCGAGGAGCAGGGCGAACGACACGGCGATCAGCGAATTGGTCCGCATGGCAGTCTCCTTCATCGAGGCACTGCGCCTCCGTCTTCTACGTCCACGAAGCTCCGAGGGTCCCGATCTCCCGCTCCACCGCCTC
This sequence comes from Gemmatimonadales bacterium, assembly GCA_035542295.1. GTDB lineage: Bacteria > Gemmatimonadota > Gemmatimonadetes > Gemmatimonadales > JACORV01 > Fen-1245. The sequence continues at coordinate 1,243 of DATKLR010000082.1, forward strand.
GAGCACGGTCCCCTGCTCCACGGCGGCCGCCATCGCGTTGTGGTCGTTGAAGAGGGGCCGGTCCTCGTCGAGGTGCGCGACCACCGCACGCACGGCGCGGTGCGCGGCGCGGGTGCCGCGGCCCGGCTGGAGGGACCGGAAGTCCAGCGCCTGGGCGCCCGCGATCAGCTCGATGCCCAGCACGCCGAAGGCGTTCCTCAGGATCTGCTCGGTTTTCAGGACCGCGTTCATCCCCATGCTCACGAAGTCCTCCTGGTCGGCCGCGGCCGGGATGGACTGGATGAACGAGGGCGTCGAGAGGATGCGCTGCTCGACGATGAGCATGTCGGCCGTGTACTGCGACAGCATCTGGCCCGAGAACATCCCGGCGCCCCTGGTGAGGAACGCGGGGAGCCCGACCGAGAGCGCGGGGTTGAGCAGGCGGTTGAGGCGCCGCTCCGAGAGGACGCAGACCATCGTCACGCCCGCGCCGACCACGTCGAGCGGGAGCGAGACCGGCGTGCCCTGGAAGTTGGCGCCGGTCAGCACCAGGTCCTGGTCGGCGACGAAGATCGGGTTGTCGGCGACGCCGTTGAGCTCGATCTCGAGCTGGGTGCGCGCCCAGGCCACCGCGTCGCGCAGCGCGCCGATGACCTGCGGCGTCGAGCGCATCGAGTAGGCGTCCTGCACCTTGGTCTTGAGCTTGCCGGTGGCGAGGTCGGAGCCCTCGAGCAGCCGGCGCAGGTTGGCCGCGCTGGTCACCGCGCCGCGGAATCCGCGCAGCTCGTGCAGCTTCGCCTGGTACGGGCGCAGGTTGGCGAGCAGCGCCTCCAGGCTCATCGCCGCCGCGATCTCGGCCTGCGCGATCCACCGCTCGACGTCGTGGAGGATGAGGCATCCGGCGCCGGTGATCACGTTCGAGCCGTTGATCGCCGCCAGGCCGTCGCGCGCCATGAGGCCCGGCACGGGGATGCCGGCGCGCTCCATCGCCGTGCGGGTCGGCATCCGCTCGCCGCGCCAGAAGCACTCGCCCTCCCCCAGCAGCGAGAGGGCGATCTGGCTCATCGGGGCGAGGTCGCCCGAGGCGCCGACGCTCCCCTTCTCCGAGGTGACCGGGGTGATGCCGGCGTTGAGCAGCGCGACGTAGGTGAGGGGGATCTGGGGGCGGCAGCCGGAGAAGCCGCGCGCGTGCACGGCCACCCGCGACAGCATCGCGGCCCGCACGTGCTCGACCGGCGCCGGCGCGCCGATGCCGGCCGCGTGGTTGTAGATGAGGAACCGCTGGAACCGCTTGACCTGCTCGTCGTCGAGGGCGACCTCGGACAGCTCGCCGATGCCGGTGTTCACGCCGTACATCGTCTCGTGGGCCGCGAGCTTCCGCTCGAGCATCGCGCGGCACGCCGTGATCCGCTCGAGCGCGGCCGGCGCCAGCTCGACCGCCTCCCCGCCGCGTGCCACCCGTACGACGTCCTCGATCGTCAGCCGTCTGTCGTCACCGATCCGGACCATTCGCCCCCCGAAAGCAACCTAGCGCGCCTTCCGAGCCAACGGAAAGACGCGCCGCAACGATCGTTCCGCCAGGGGGCCACGCCCGGCTGGCCGGGAACGCCGGCACCAGGCTGCGCTTGCTGCTCCCCGCGGGGAGGCGCATCTTCGTGACCACCTAGCCTTCGGATGCGCCGTGGCCGACGCCGGCCGGCTCTGTCCTTCCTGCGAGACCCCGATTCCGGGGGACGCACGGGTCTGCCCGTCGTGCGGGGCGATCTCGCTGCCCGGCGTGCGGGTGCGCGACGGCGACGCGATCCTCGGCCGGCTGCGCGAAGCCCTCGGGCATCGTTACCGGATCGAGCGGGAGATCGGGCAGGGCGGGATGGCGGTCGTCTACCTCGCGCACGACCTCCGGCATGACCGCCCGGTGGCGCTCAAGGTGTTGCGGCCGGAGCTGTCGGCGTACCTGGGCGCGGAACGGTTCCTCCGCGAGATCCACATTGCGGCGCAGCTGAACCACCCCCACGTCCTGGCGCTCTACGACTCAGGGGAGGCCGACGGTCTCCTCTACTTCGTCATGCCGTACGTCGAGGGCGAGTCGCTGCGGCAACGCATCGCCGGCGGGGGCCCGCTCCCGCTCGATGAGGCCGTGATGATCGCCGGGGAGGTCGCTGACGGGCTCGCCTATGCTCACGAGCTGGGCGTCGTGCACCGCGACATCAAGCCGGAGAACATCCTGCTCTCCCATGGCCATGCCGCGATCGCGGACTTCGGGATCGCGCGGGCTCTCGCGGGGGCGGGACCCGCGACGGCCATCACGACGACCGGAGTGTCGCCGGGAACGCCGCTGTATATGAGCCCGGAGCAGGCTGCCGGCGATCAGGCGCTCGACCACCGCGCCGACATCTACTCGCTGGGCTGCGTCCTCTTCGAGATGCTGACCGGGCGAGCGCCGTACGCCGGGGCGACCCCGCAGGCTCTGCTGGTCCAGCATGCGACGGAGCCGGTGCCGTCGGCGCGCAGAGCGCGAGACGACGTGCCGGAGGCGCTCGACGCGGTGGTGCGGAAGGCTCTGGCCAAGGCGCCCTCCGAGCGCTTCCAGACCGCTGCCGACCTCCGCGTCGCGCTCGGCGGGCCGCCTGCCCTGGCTGCACGTCCCGCCGTGGCACCGCGGCTCGGCGCCGCCGTGGCGTGGCGCAACCGGGCCATCACGGCCGCTGCCGTCCTGGTAGCCCTGGCGGGCGCTGTGCTGCTCATGCGACGCCACCGGCTCCCGGCGCCCCAGCCGCGCCCGCCGCTTGGAGTCGTGGTGCGGCCGTTCGAGGACCGGACCGGCCGCCAACTCGAACCGGCCCGGCTGATCACGGAGGCGCTCACCGAGCGGCTGCAGCAGGTGCCCGCGCTCGCCGTCGTGGCGTACCCCGTCGTTGCGGAGCTGCGCGACGTGTCGCTCGACAGCCTGCGCGCGCGGTTCCGGCCCGACCGGGTCGTCACCGGCTACCTGGACAACGCCGGCAGCCGGCTCCGGGTCACGGCGCAAGTCGTGAACGTCCACACCTTCACAGCACCGCGCGCCGACAGCAGCGTCGTCGTGCCGCGCGGGGTTGGGGTCGTGGATGCGGCGGCGGAGCCGCTCAGCGTCTTCGTGCGCCACGTCTTCTGGAACGACCTCGAGCAGGAGGAACGGCGCGCCAGGGTGAGAGACGCGGAGACCTGGAGGCTCGTCGGGAGCGCCCGTGAGCGCCGCGTGGAGGCTGGGTCCGACATCGCGGGGGGCTTCTACAGGCAGGGCTTCCGGGCGCTCGATCTGGCGGACTCGCTCCTCCGCCGTGCGCGCGACCGGGACCCGGCCAGCGACCTCATCCCCGTGGATCTGGCCGCCGTGGCGGAGCGCCGCGCCTTCTACATCGAGGCCTTGGGGCAGATGCTCTCGAGCCTGCCCCCCAACCTCCCGAGGGCAGCCAACGAGCGACAGCGCGCCCTGAGCGAGCTGGATCGGCTGATCCGGAGCCGCGGCGGCCCGGCCGACGCGCTGGAGCTGCGAGGGCGCATGAGGGCGGGGATGTACCGGGAGCTTCACGCCGACTCGCTCCTGGCGGGCGCCACCGCCGACTTGCGTGCCGCCACGGATCTCGACCCGCATAGGGCGCGGGCGTGGATGGAGCTCGGCTCCGACTATCTGTCGTCGGGTCAGTACGCCGACGCATTGTGGGCGATTCAGCACGCCCGCGACGAGGACGTGTTCCTGCTGAACCGCGACCAGGAGCTGCGCGCGCAGTTCGACGCCGCTCTGCAGGCAGGGCAGTTCGACGTAGCCGCTCAGGCGTGCCGGTCGGGCGCGGCAGAATGGCCCGGAAGCGAGCTGTTCAACGACTGCGAGCTGCAACTGTGGGGGTACACCCGCGCCGACCGCCAGTCGGCGGCCGGCGCCCGCGCGAAGGCCGATTCCCTTGCCCCGCACGAGACCATCCCCATCACGCGCCCGATGCGGGAGCTATGGATCGCGGACATCCTGGCGCGGGCGGGGCTGGGCGACAGCGCCGACCGCACCGCCCAGCGCGCGACCGCGAATACCCCTCCCGCGTGGCAGGCGATCCTCCTCATCGAGGAAGCCTACTTGCGGTTGCTGCGCAACGACCGCGACAGCGCCCTGGCTCTCATCGGGACCCTGGCCCGCCTCGACCCGACGTTCCAGCCGGTGGTCCGGTTGGCGCCGCGGTTCGCTCCGCTGCGCACCGACCCGCGGTTCGAAGCGACGATGAAGCGCTAGGGCTTCGTGATGATCATGAAGGGCGTGCGCTTGACGCCCGCGAGGTCTATGAGCTTAGCGACCCTCGCCTTGATCTGCCGCGGGCGCGGTGCGTCAATCCACTTGCACTTCGGCTTGGACCCCTTCTTCGCGTGACCGATCGTGTGGTGATACTCGTACGAGTCCGCCTCGCAGATCATCCCTGTGGGCGTGATGATGCAGATTCTCGACGGCATGGCTCCTCCAGGCTGAAGGGGGCAGATGCGTGGAGCAGGTGCGCCCCGCGGCGCACCTCTCGAAGCTAGAACGGGGGCGTGAGGCGGGCGTGAGGCGGGCGTGAGGGAGCACGGGGCGCCGGAGCCGGCGCCCCCCGCCCCGCGCTCAGCGATTCAGCCAGTAGGCGATCTTGACCAGGAAGGTGTTGTCCGGCCGGAGCCGC
>DATKLR010000083.1:0-2488 GCA_035542295.1 Gemmatimonadales bacterium
GTGGTCGGCATCCACTCGACGGACTTCGTCCTCGGCCTCGGCACCATCCACTGCAGCACCCAGCAGGAGCCGCTGGTCTAGCGGACCCCGCCCTCGTGCCGCGCGCGCGGAAGTGATAAGATGACCGCGTGGCACGCTCGGGTGATCCCACCGAAGCACTGGCGCCGGGCGCCGCGGACGCCGCGCCCGTGCGCTGGGGCGTGCTGGGCGTCGCCGACATCGCCGTCAAGCAGGTGATCCCCGCCATGCAGCGCGGCCGGCGTTCGCGCGTCGTCGCGATCGCCTCGCGCGATCAGGCGAAGGCCGAGGCCGCGGCGCGCGCCCTCGGCATCCCGCGGGCCCACGGCTCGTACGAGGCGTTGCTCGATGATGCCGACGTCGAGGCCGTCTACATCCCGCTCCCGAATCACCTGCACGTGCCGTGGTCCGTCCGCGCGGCGCAGACACACAAGCACGTCCTGTGCGAGAAGCCGATCGCCCGCACCGCCGCGGAGGCGCGCGAGCTGCTGGCCGTGCGCGATCGTGCCGGCGTGCTGATTGGCGAGGCGTTCATGGTACGGACGCATCCGCAGTGGTTGCGGGTCCGAGAGCTGGTGGCCGCGGGGCGCATCGGCGAGCTGCGGCACGTCCACGGGCACTTCAGCTACCACCGCCGCGACCCGAACGACGTCCGGAGCAAGGTGGAGTGGGGCGGCGGCGTCCTGCTCGACATCGGGTGCTATGCGGTGACGCTGTCGCGGTGGCTCTTTGGCGCCGAGCCGCTCGAGGTCTCTGCCCTCCTCGAGCGCGATCCGGAGTTCCGGGTGGACCGGCTCGTCTCCGGCCAGCTGCGATTCCCCACCGGCCAGGCGAGCTTCGTCGTCGCGGGACAGGCCGCGCACCATCAGCACATGCAACTGCTCGGCACCAAGGGCCGCATCGAGGTCGAGATCCCCTTCAACCCGCCGCCCGACCACGCCGCACGCATCCTGGTGGACGACGGCCGCGACCTGACAGGTGGGGGCATCGAGGCTGTCACGTTCGAGCCCGTGAACCAGTTCACCCTCCAGGGCGATCACTTTTCCGAGGCAGTGCGCGGCCGGGGAACGGTGCCGGTGCCGCTCGAGGACGCGATCGCCAACATGGCGGCGCTCGACGCCCTGTTTCGCTCGGCCGAGTCCGGCCGCGGGGAGCGACCATGACGCAGGCAGAACCCGGGACCCGCGTCGGCGGGTACCGCTGGACGATCGCTGCGCTGCTGTTCGGCGCGATGACCGTCAACTACGTGGACCGCCAGGTCCTCAGCCTCCTCGCGCCGACGCTGACGCGCGAGCTGCATTGGAGCGAGGCGGACTACGGCGTCATCGTTTCGTATTGGAGCATCGCGTACGGCCTCGGCGCCATGTTCATGGGCCGCCTCCTGGACCGGATCGGCGTGCGGCGGGGCCTCACGCTCGCCGTCTCGACCTGGAGCCTCGCGGCGATGGCGCACGCCCTGGTCAGCACGGTCACCGGCTTCTCCGTCGTGCGCGCGGTGCTCGGTCTCGGCGAGTCGGCCAACTTCCCCGCCGCGGGGAAGGCGGTGGCCGAGTGGTTCCCGAAGAAAGAGCGGGCGCTCGCGGTCGGGATCTACAACGCGGGCCCCAACGTCGCCGTCGCGGTGGCCGCACTGCTCGTTCCGTGGATCACGCTCGCCCTCGGCTGGCGGTGGGCGTTCGTCGCTACGGGCAGCCTCGACCTGCTCTGGCTCGCCCTGTGGCTCGGCATCTACCGCGATCCGGGTCACGACCGGCACGTCACGCCGGCGGAGCTGGCCTACATTCGCAGCGATCCCATCGAGTCGACGGCCCCGATGCCCTGGGGTCCGCTCTGGCTGCGCCGCCAGACCCTGGCGTTCCTGGTCGGAAAGACGCTGACGGACCCGGTCTGGTTCTTCTACATTTTCTGGCTTCCGAAATTCCTCGACGCGAGATGGGGCGTGAAGCTGACCGGTCTGCCCCTCCCGCTGATCATCATCTACTCTGCGGCCAGCGTGGGCTCGATCGCCGGTGGGTGGGCGTCCGGGGCGCTGATCAAGCACGGCTGGAGCGTCAACTGGGCCCGCAAGCTCACCATGCTGGTGGCCGCGCTGGCGATCGTGCCGACGATTCTGGCGCCGAGGGCTTCCAGCCTGTGGATCGCGGTCGGGATCGTGAGCGTCGCGGCGACCGCGCACCAGTGGTGGTCGACGAACCTGCAGACCCTCCCGAGCGACATGTATCCGACGCAAGCCGTGGCTTCGGTCATGGGCATCGGCTGGTTCTGCGGCATGCTCGCCTCGTTCGTGTTCCAACGCGCCACCGGCAGCATTCTCCAGCTCACCCACGGTAACTACGTCCCCATCTTCGCGGTGCTGGGCCTCCTCTACGTCATCGCGCTGGCCGTCATCCACCTGCTCGTTCCGCGGCTCGAGCCCGCCAGCCTCCCGCCTGCTTGACAGTCCGGAGGCGGCGCGCAACCTTGGCCGCGG
>DATKLR010000084.1:0-5817 GCA_035542295.1 Gemmatimonadales bacterium
CGCCAGGCTCAGAAGCTGGAGACCGTCGGACAGCTGGCGGGCGGCATCGCCCACGACTTCAACAACATCCTCGCCGTGATTCTGGCGAACACGGAGATGCTGCGGTCCGCGCTCCCCGCCGACCGGCCCGACCTTGACGACAGCCTCGAGAAGATCCGCGCCGCCGCGGCCGGCGGGGCCCATATGGTCCGGGGCCTGCTCAGTTTCAGCCGCCGGGCGGATCTCACCTTCACGACTGTCGACCTGCGAGAGGTCGTGGCCAGCCTCGGCCAGATGGTGCGCGCGCTCCTGCCCGACGACGTCGAGCTGCGCATCGTCGTGCCACCGGCCCCGTGCCCCGTGCGAGGGGACGCGAGCGCACTCCAGCAGATCCTCCTCAACCTAGTGACCAACGCGCGGGACGCGATGCCTGCGGGCGGGACGCTCGTCGTCGAGGCGATGCCGGGCCCCACCGGCCGGAGCCTTCCCGAGTCGGTCCCCTGGGTGAACGCCGAGGCGTTCTATTGCCTGGCGGTGAGCGACACGGGCGTGGGCATGGACGAGGCCACGGTCGAGAAGATCTTCGAGCCCTTCTTCACCACCAAGGCGGCCGGCGCGGGAACGGGGCTCGGGATGGCGATGGTCTACGGCATCACCAAGCAGCACGGCGGCTTCGTGAACGTCTACAGCGAGCCGGGCGCCGGCACCGTGGTGAAGATCTACCTGCCGAAATCTCCCGAGCACGCGGCCGCGGCGGCGGAGGCGGCGCCGGACGCCGGGACCCATCGGGGCGGCGGCGAGACGATCCTGCTGGTCGAGGACCGGGAGGAGCTGCGCGGCACCACACGGCGCGTTCTCGAGCACCTCGGCTACAAGGTCATCGAGGCAGTGGACGGCGAGGACGCGCTCGCCAAGCAGCACGCCCAGGCGGGGCAGATCGACCTGGTGCTCTCCGATGTGCTCATGCCGAAGCTCAACGGGCCGGCGCTGTTCCGCGCCGTCCGCGAGGCCGATCCGCGGATGCGGTTCCTGTTTACGAGCGGCTACAGCGAGAACGACATCGCGATGCGGTCGCTGCTGGATCCCGGGGTGCCCTTCGTCGCGAAACCCTGGACCATCGCGGACCTCGCGCGTCAGGTGCGCAGGGCGCTCGACACGCCCGTCAGGCCCTCCTAGCTACTTCGCGCGCTCCAGGTAGGTCCCGGTGCGGGGGTCCACCCGGATCTTCACGCCTTCGCCCAGGAACTCCGGCACCTGGATCGTCACGCCGTTGCTCAGCTTGGCGGGCTTCGCGCTCGCCGTCTTGGTCGCGGTCTTCATCACCGGCGAAGTCTCGACGATCGTGTACTCCATCGCCGCCGGGAGCTGGATGCCGACCACGTCGCCCTCGAGCAGCTCGGCGGTGATGTGGATCTCGGGCTCGAGCCACGGCAGCGCGTCCCCGACTACTTCCTCACTCAGGGAGTACTGCTCGAAGGTGTGCGCATCCATCACGTGCACACCCTGGTCGTCCCGGTAGAGCACCTGGAACTCCTTCGTGTCCAGCCGCGCCTCGTCCACGTACTCGGTGGCGATGTACCGGCTGTCGAAGGTGTTCCCGGTGATCAGGTTGCGCATTCGGACCTGCACGAACGCGCGCAGGTTCCCCGGGGTGCGGTGCTGGAAGTCCATGACGCGACAGGGCTGGCCGTCGACGAGGAGCACGTGCCCTTTGCGGATTTCGGATGCCTTCATGCGTCCCTGCAACAGCTAAGGTGAATTCGGCGGGCGGGAACCTAACCGCGCCCTCCGCGGCGCGCCACCCGACCGACGGCCTGCCGCTCCTATGACCGCTCGCCTGCGACCGAAGCCGGTGGGCCCCGCCGCGCCTGGGGATCCAACGCCTCCCGGAGACCGTCCGAAACGGCGTGCAGGGCCAGCACGACGCCCGTGATGGCCAGGCCGGGGAACAGCGAGGTCCAGGGCGCCGTGGCCAGGACGTCGCGAGCGTCGGCGATCATGTTGCCCCAGCTCGCCACCGGCGGCTGCACGCCCGCCCCGATGAACGAGAGTCCGGCCTCCAACAGCATCATGTTCGCGACGCTCAGCGCGGCCGACACCACCAGCACGGCGGCCGCGCCAGGCAGCACGTGGCGCGCGATGACCCGCCACGGGCGGGCGCCCAGTGCGCGCGCCGCCTCCACGAATTCCCTCTCGCGGAGACTCAGCACCTCGGCGCGCACCAGCCGGCTGGTCGCGAACCACCCGGTGAGGCCCAGCAGCAGCGCGAGCGGGACCGGCGTCAGCGGCCTCCCCAGCGCCACGGCCACGAGCACGATGAAGATCTTCGGCACCGCGAGCCCCACGTCCACCAGCCGCATCAGCACGGCGTCGGTGGCGCGCCGGAAGTAGCCGGCGGCGGCGCCGACCGCGCCGCCCAGCGAGACGGATACCAGCGTCGCCAGAATCCCGATTCCGAGCGAGACACGCCCACCGTACACCAGCCGGCTGAAGACATCGCGGCCAAACAGGTCGGTGCCGAGCAGATAGTGCCACGACGGAGGCCGGTTCTGCAGCCCCACGATGTCGATCTGCGCGGCTGGCCGGTACGGCGCGACCAGGGGCGCCAGCAGCGCGAGCAAGCCGAAGAACAGGAGCAGGCCAAGGCCCAGTGCCGCCGCCGGGCTGCCGAAGAAGCGCCGGGCGGCCGGCCCTCGCGCGCGCCGCTCCAGCAGTCCGACGCCCAGCACCACGGCTCCCAGGACCACGGCGGGCGGGACCAGCGGCACCGCCGTCATCGCGGTCGCTCCCTTCCGACCCGCGGGTCTGCGACCGCGTACAGGACGTCGGCGAGCAGGCTGCCCGCCACCACGAGCGTCGCCGCCGCGAGCGTCGTTGCCGTCATGACGGGATAATCGCGACTCAGGACCGCGTCGGCGGCCAGCTTCCCCATCCCCGGCCACGCGAACACCGTCTCGACCACCACCGAGCCCGTCAGCAGGAACGGGAGCGCGAGCCCCATCAGCGTGATGGCAGGAAGCAGCGCGTTGCGCAGGGCGTGGGCGACCAGGACACGAGTCTCCGTCAGGCCCTTGGCGCGCGCCGTCTTCACGAAGCCCTGGCTCAGGGCCTCGAGCAGCGCCGCTCGCTGGAACCGCGCGGTGCCCGCCGCGCCGACCAGGCCGAGCGTGAGCGCCGGCAGCGCCAGGTGGCGCAGGCGGTCGAGCAGCCGCCCGGCGGGCGAGAGCGCCTGATGGAGCACCGGGTCGATGACGCCGCCGATGGGGAACCAGTGCAGCTCCTGGCCGAAGACCAGCAGCAGCACCAGGCCGAGCCAGAAGGTCGGCAACGAGTAGAAGAACAGCGTCGTGTGGGTGAGCAGCGTGTCGAGGCGCCGCCCGGCGTACGCCGCCTGCACCGCTCCGATCGCGAGGCCCAGCAGCAGCTCCAGCGCCAGCGCGGTCGCGGCGAGCACCACGGTGTTGGGGACCGCCTCCTTCAGCGCCATGGAGACCGGCCGCTGCTGGCTGAACGACTCGCCCAGGTCCCCGTGCGCCAGGGCGTCCAGGTAGCTCACGTACTGCGCGCCGAGCGGCCGGTCCAGCCCGAAGCGCGCCTTGAGCCCCGCCTCGACCGACGGATCGAGCGGGCGGTCGCCCGTGGGCAGGAAGGGCGTGCCCGGGGCGAGATGGATCGCGAAGAAGACCAGCGTGACGACGGCGAAGACGATCGCGAGGGCGGCAACGAGCCGCCTCAGGAGCCAGGCGGCCACTCAGCGCACCAGCCGGTCACGCGCGATGAGCCGGTCCGGCGCGATGCGCCAGTCGCGCACGTACGCCCAGTACGAATCGGGGCGCAGCCGCACGTTCGTGATGCGCCGGTCGATCGCCGCGACGTTGTCCGGCGCCGCGAGCGCGATCGCCGGCGCGTCGGCGGCGAGCACACCCAGCGCCGCGCGCCACGCCCGCAGCGCCGCCGCCGGCGCGCGCGCCGTGGTCGCCGCCTCGATCCAGCGGTCGAATGCCGGATTCGTGTAGTGGGCGTAGTTCTGTCCGCCGCCCGCGACCCACATCGGCGTCAGGTCGAAGGACGGCCGCGGGCCGTTCGCCCACGCCTGGATCGCGGCGTCATAGGCGCCGCGCCGCACCCGGTCCTCCAAGGTGACGTTGTCCATCAGGTCGAGCTTCACCTCCACGCCCACCGCCCGCAGCTCCTCCTGGATCAGCTGGGCATACTGTCGACGCGCCGGACTGGTGGACGGCACCGCCAGCGCGATGGCCAGCTTTCGCCCTCCGCGGTGGCGCACTCCATCGCTCCCCAGGCGCCAGCCCCTCTGCTCCAGCAGGCGGTCGGCCAGTGCGGTGTCGTACGGCGGCACCGGGAGGTCGGGGAACCAAAGCCCCGCCCAGAACTCGGGGATCGGCACCGGCGGCACCTTCGCCGCCGCCCCGAAGACGCTCTGCGCCATCCGGACCCGGTCCGTGGCGGCGACGAGCGCGCGCCGCACCGCGACGTCGCCGAGGATCGGATTCGGCCCCGACCCGTCGCGCGCGCGCAGGTTCAGGAGCACGAAGAGGTACGCCGACCCCGGGTACGGATAGAGGGCCAGCTGGGTCGCCTGCCGCGCGCGCGCGACGTTCGCGGGCGACACGAGCACCTCGATCGCATCCGCTTCGCCGGCGATCACCTGCGTGACGGCCACGGACAGGTCGCTCGCGAAGCGCCAGATCAGCCGCCGAACGTGCGGCCGGCCCAGAAAGAAGGTGGAGTCGGCCTCCAGCTCGAGGCTCTGGCCCGGGTCCCAGCGGACGAACCGGTACGGCCCGTCCCCGATCGGGCTGCGCCCGAAGGCCGCGCTCCGCCACTGCCGCAGCGGCAGGCTCCGGAGCAGGTGCGCGGGCAGGATCCTCAGGTAGTAGACGGCGTCGAAGAACATCTCCGGGTAGCGCTGTCGGAACCGGAAGACCGCAGTCGCGCTGTCCGGCGCCGCGACGGACGCGATGTGCGCGAGGTTGATGTGCTCGGGCGCGTCGAGGACCGAATCACTGTACGCGGCGAACGTGAACGCGACGTCGCCCGCCGTCACCGGCCGGCCGTCCTGCCAGCGGGCGCGCGGATCCAGATGAAACGCCAGCGTGAGCGAGTCTCTCCAGGTCCATCGGTCGGCGAGCTGGGGCTCGAAGCCCGAGTCGCCCACCGTGTTCAGTCCGGGACCGACGTCGGCGAGCTTCAGGAAGATCTGGTCGAAGATGTCGCGGTCGAGGAAGTGGTCGGTGACCGGCGGCAGCAGCGTGGCGGGCTGGCCGATGGCCGCGAACACCACGGTGCCGCAGTGCTCGCCGTGGCACGACCCGCCACCCCGGCTCGTGCATGCGACTGCGACGATCAGCGCCAGCGGCGCGAGACGGCGCACGGTGTCAGCTCCCGGCCGGCGGCGGCCCAATCGGTATGCCAGCTGTTGCGGCGACCGGCGCTACAATGCCGCACGCGAACTCGCGCCGTCAAGGCGACCTTGCCCTTCGCCGCATCCCGTGCAACTGTGATGACCATGCGCCATGCGCTGAGCCTGGAGGCGCTCCCCGGCGTGCTCGCGGTCGCCGCGTGCGGCGGATCCTACACCGGCTTCACCCAAGGCAAGGGGGGCGGCTCCGGCGTCACCCCCGTGTCGAACCGGCTCCAGCCGGTCGCAGTGCAGAATCCCTGAGGTCGGCGCCCGCTCGACCCGGGCCCACCCCATACCGGTTGAGCCCTCAGCCCCACGCAACCCTTTCCCGGCCACCCGTGTCGCACGAGTGGCCATAGCCGTCGGAGCTCCGTGCACGAAGCTGAGCTGATCGCCCGAGCGCGCGCCGGAGACTC
>DATKLR010000085.1:0-7610 GCA_035542295.1 Gemmatimonadales bacterium
GGCTCCTCGAAGCCGGTCATCGTCATCCGGAGGTCCGACCAGCGGACGCGGAAGCCGCGCTTGATGAGGGCGCGATACGCGTCGCCGTAGGCGGTCTGGCACCGCACGGCGAGGCGCCGGATGTTCTGGCTCGCCGCCCAGGCCGTCGCGGCCTCGAGCACGGTGAGCAGCGTCCCGGTGCCCGTCGCTGCGATCTTGAGCACCCGCAGCTCGTCGCGCGTCCCGTTCTCGGCCAGCGGCGCGGAGTGACAGAGCGCGAACGCCGCCAGGCGGCCCGCCTCCAGCACCGACACGACGTTGCCGAGCGCGAAGTCGAGCGTGAGCTGAATCTCGCGCGAGAAGTCGAACCCCGGTGCGAGCGAGGCGACGAACCGCCCGATCTCCTCCAGCCGCGCCGTGCGCTCCCGCGCGTCGAGGGCGCCGAGCACTTCGTAAGCAGGCGCGCCGTCCTGTGCCTGCCGCACCTCGTGCGTCATCGTAAGCGTGAGGAAGCTCGGGACGAAGCCCAGCCGACTGTAGAAGCCGATGTTGTCCACGGTGCGCGGCATCGTCTCGAGGCCGAGGGTGGTCACGCCCCGCCCCTTGAGCCAGTCGGCCGCGGCGACGACGATCTCCTTGCCCAGTCCCGCGAGCTGGCGGTCGGGGCGCACGGCGAGCGGGCCCATCCATCCTTCCGCGCCGGATTTGTGCGCGATGTTGAAGGCGACGACGCGCTCCGACTCGTCACGCCAGAGCATGGCGCCTTCGCCCGCGTCGGCGATGGCGTAGCGCCAGATCGCGGCGTTGAGGAACGGCACGCGGACCCCGACCAGGCCGTCGCGCCGGTAGCGGTCGGTGAATGCGTCGGCGAACAGCCGGTTCAGCCCGGCAATGTCTTTCTCCGTCGCCGCGAACGGCCCGTGGGCCGCGCGCTCAGGCTGCCACATCCGCATCGCCGCCCCCCCCTTCGCGCAGGCCCTCCAGCGACCCGCGCTCTTCTTCGACGACTGCGGCGCCGCTCGCTTCATCGTAACGCACTCGGAGGACGCGGTCCACCGATTCCCTGACTCCCTCGATGTGCGTGATGAGCACGACCTGGGGAAACCGACTCTCCAGAGCGCGCAGCTGCTCCACCACCTGCGTCCGGTGGGCCTCGTCCAGGGAGCCGAAGATCTCGTCCAGCACGAGCAGGGTCAGCGGGTGCCCCGAGCGCTCGGCGATCATCTGGCTCACCGCGAGCCGGAGCGCCAGGTTGGTCAGGTCCTCCTCACCGCCCGACATGACCGGTGACGGTTCGCCGTGCTCGACGACCGTGGGCAGGTACTCCTCGTCGAGATCGATCTCGTCGTAGCGGCCTTCGGTGAGCGTGCTCATGAACGCGCCCGACAGCTCCGCCAGCTCGGGTCGCATCTCCTGATTCAGCTCCGTGCGGAGGTCGCCCAGGGCGCGGTCCAGCTCGTTGTGGAGCCGCAGGTCGGCCTGGAGGCGGGCGGCATGCGCGGCGCGCGCCGCGGCGTCCTCCTCCGCCCGCTCGGCCGCCTGCAAGCGCTCTGCCGCGGCCGCCAGCTCCGCGCGCGCGACCGTGTGGTCGAGCTCGACGCGGCGCAGCGCCTCGTCCAGTCGCTGCATCTCGAGCGCCGCCGCCTGAAACGCGTCCTCCGTGAAGCGCAGCCCGGCGAGCTGCCGCTCCATGCCGGCCAGCGCCTCGACCTGTTCCGCCCGGCGCCCCTCCGCCGCCTCCAGCTCGGCCGCCAGCCGCGGCGCGCGCTCCGCCGCGGCCCCCAGCCGCTCGGCGCGCGCTACCGCCGGCTCGAGCTTCCCGACCTGCCGCCGCACCTCCTCGTGGCGCTGCGCCTCGTACCCCGGCTTGAGGCGCAGCATCTTCTGGGTCAGGTCCCCCGCGCGCTCGTCGTGCCGAGCGAGCTGCTTCTCCAGCTCCACGGCCTCCTGAGCGGAGCTGGTCGCGACCGCGAGCGCCTGCGCGTCCCGCTCCACCGCCTCGCGTGCAATGCGCCGCCGCTCGTCCAGCGCCCCCAGCTCCGGCGGCGTCGCGGCCAGCTGCTCGAGTCGCGAGCGGAAGTACTGGCCGTTGATCCTGACCTCCTCGAGCTGCGAGGAGACCAGCTCCAGCACCGATCCATACTCGCTCCCCAGCGGGCGGCCGCAGGTGGGACACGCGCCCTCGGGCCCCGCCTCGATGATACGCTTCTTCTGGGTCTCGAGATCCCGGTACTGGTCGAGCAGCCCCTGCCGCTTCGACTCGGCCTCCGCCCGCTCCCGCACCCAGGCATTCTGCCGCTCCTGGTACTCGCGCTCGACCAGGTCCTGCTGCCGTTTGTCCGCGTCGAGCCGTTCCGCCAGCGAGAGGACCTCGCCTGCTGCAGCCCGCGCGACGCCGAGCCGCCGGTGCACCTCCGCGCGCTGGCGCGCCACCTCCGCCAGCCGCGCCTCCAGCGTCTGCCGCTGCGCCGCGTCGCGCGCCAGCTCCTCCAGCTGCGCCAGCTCCGAGCGCAGAGCGGCGTAGGGCTCCAGCTCCATCCGGAGCGCGCCCAGCTCGGCGGCGGCGGCGGCCGCTGCCGCGTGCTCGGCCGCCAGGCGCGTCGAGGCCTCCACGGCCTGCCGCACCCGCTCCTCGATCAGCCGCCGCTCCGCGACCAGCGCGAGATGGCGGTCCCGCGTCTCGGCCAGCGCGCGGAACACCGGCGCGTGGCGGTCGCGGGCGGCCTGCGCCTCGCCCAGCGCCGCCACCTGCGCCGCCAGCTGGCGCTCCGCCTCCTCCCGCGCTTGGGCGGCGTGCTCCCGCGCCGCGCGCAGCGCCGCCGGATCCGGCCGGCCTTGCTCCACCGCCCCCAGCTCGCCCTTGAGCGCGCCCCGCCGCGTCCGCACGCGCTCCTGGGCCAGGCGCAGTTTGTCGTAGCCCAGCAGCTTGGAGAGGAACTGGCCGCGCTCCGTCGGCTTCATCGCCGCCATCACCGCCAGCTCCTTCTGGCCGGTGAAGTAGGTGTTGAAGAACTCGTCGCGCGACATCCCGAGCACCCGCGTGAGCCGGTCGGTCACCTCGGCGAGTGAGGTCGTCATCGGCTGCGCGGCGCCGTCGAGGAACAGCTCCGCACCGTAGAGCGTGCGCACCACCCGGTACTCGTGCGGCCCGATCCCGAACTCCAGCTCGACCCGCACCTCGGAGCGCGGCTTCGCGCGCCGCCACCGGATGGACTCGCGCGTGCCGCGCGCGGCGTCCATGCCGTAGATGGCCCAGGCGATCGCCTCGAGCAGCGTGCTCTTCCCCGCGCCGTTGGGGCCGATGATCCCGGTGAGTCCGGTGCCGAACTCGAGATCCGTGTCGCGGTGCTGGCGGAAGTTGACGAGGTGCAGGCGATGGAGCCGCATCAGCCCTTCCCCTCCCCTTCCAGCAGCGCGCGCTCCACTTCGTCCAGGTACTCGCGCCCGAGGGCGACCAGGCGCGAGCGGTCGAGGTCGGCGTCGAGGGGCCGGCGGCCCAGATAGTCCGCCACGACGTCGGCCAGCGGATGCGCCGACGTCGGCCCGCCCACGCCGACCAGCCGCTCCGGGGGCTCAGGCCGCCGGAGGTCCAGGTGGAGGTGCAGCGCCGCCGCGCGCCACGGGCGCAGCGCCTCGTGGTTCAGCGCGTGGGCCAGCGCGCTCGGCACGTTCTGCACCACCAGCCGCACCACCGCCGCATCCACCCCCGAGGGCACCTCGACCAGGCGGCCGTGGATGGCCGCATCCAGCTCGGCGGCGGTCATCCCCGCGGCGTCCAGCCACTCGAGGTCGGCGATGCGGCGCGCGGGCGGGAGGCTCACGCGCTCCACGCTCTGCGTCCCGAGATCGGCGACCAGGAAACCCTTGGTGAGGCCGCGGCGCCGCTCCTCGCGCCATTCGCCCCAGATGTTGTGGCTGGTGTACTCGAGCGAGCCGCTGTACCAGACGTGCGGCGCCACTTCGCTGACGATGTGGTAGTGGCCGAGCGCGACGTAGTCAAAGCCGCCCGCGGTCAGCTCCGCCAGCTCGACCCGCGCGCCGCCGTAGTCGGTGACGCCCTCGGGGAAGAGCCCCGGCACCTCCGGGTGCAGGACGAGCACGTTGTGGCGGAACCGGTCATCGCGCCGCCATGCGTCGGTGGCGCGAGCGCCCAGGAGCGAGGCGTGCGGCAGCGCCAGCACCGACAGGCCCAGGTCGGGATAGTCGAGCCGGCGCGGTGCGTCGTCCACCACGTCGACGCCGAGGGTCCCCATCAGCTTGAGGATGGACCCCGCTTCCACCGAGCGCGGCGTGTCGTGGTTGCCGGCGATCAGAACGACCGGGGCGGCGGGGAGCGCCTCGCGGAGCCGCCTGAGCCCCGTGAACGCCTCGATGATCGCGCGGTTGGTCGGGCGCACCGAGTGAAACAGGTCGCCGGCGAGCACGACCGCGTCGGGCCGCTGGTCGATGACCGTGTCCACGGCGCGGCGGAACGCCGCGGCAACGTCGGCCTCGCGCTGGTTGACGCCCGAGGCGTCCAGCCGCTGGAACTGGCGGAAGCCCAGATGCATGTCCGCCAGGTGCGCGATTCTCATGATCGGAGGAGACGCCGCCCGGACGCCAGGCGGCCTAGTGCTCGCCGAGCGTGAAGCCCGCCTCGCGGTCCCGCTTGGAGTAGACCCGGAAGGCGCTGATGGTGTTGGTGCGGACGATGCCCGGGACCTTCACGAGCTGCTCCGTCACGCACTTCGCGATGTCGTCGTACGCCTTCACCTTCACGATGGCGATCAGATCGTAGTCGCCCGACACCGAGTAGACCTCCGCCACCCCGTCGATCGCCGCGATGGCCTCCGCCGTCTCCGGGATCAAGTCGCGCGAGCACCGCACCTGCACGATCGCGGTGATCATGCGACCGGCTCGTCCGCCGGGAACGGCGGAACGTCGAGCAGCCAGAGCCCCGCCAGCTCCTCCTGCTCGTCCACCTCGACCAGCAGGCCGTCCGCCACGCGGACCGCACGGGCCTTCCGCGCGGAACCGAGCCGCACGTGGAAGACCGACTCGGCCGCATTGGTCTCGATCGCAAGCGCCGTGTCCACCTCGACGGCGGCGACCGACGGCTGCGAGCGCCGCGTCGGCAGCATCACGTCGCCTTCCTCGACCTGGGTGGGCACCGCCAGGCTGGCCGTTCGCACGTCGGGCCAGACCACGACCTCGACGCCGCAGATCGCGCCGCCAGCCACGTCGAGCAGGATGAACGAGCCGTCGCTCCCCTCGAGCTCCACCGATCCCGTCAGCCCGCCGGCCTTCTTGCGGCTGGCCTTGATCGCGCCCGTGAGGATGTCGGTCTCCGCATCCCACTTGTAGCTGATGTGGGGAATGCGGCCCGTCCGCTCGACGACCCGTCCGGCAAGACCCATTCAACTCCCCAAATGATGGCGGGCCACCAATATAGAGCGCGCCCAAACCGGGAGCCAGGCGGCGCTATTCGGGAGTGTCCAGATAGGAGAGGTGAGGCCGTCAGGGCAGTTGCGAGACCGTGAGTTGCGAGTGGTTACGAGACCTGAGTGTTCAGAGCGAGTTCGTACCCCGGGCCGGCTCCGGGGCGACGGGATAGACTCCGCCCTCTTACCGGTATCTCACAACCACTCGCAACTCACCGTCTCGCAACTCGCCTTTGTCGTGCCGTCTGGCAACTACCCTGCTTTCTGAGTTCCGATCGCCTGTTCCTCTTTGAGCCGCGCGAACTCACGCACCAGCCGATCCATCCCGTCCTTCAGCTCCTCGTCGGAGGCCGCGTAGCTGAGGCGCACCCAGCGGTCGTCGCCGAACGCCGCGCCCGGCACCAGCGCCAGCGCCTCGTCGGCAATCAGCCGGCGGCAGAACTCCGTGGCGGTGGGCACCTGCGCGCTGAACACGTCGTCCACGCGGAAGAACAGATAGAACGCCCCCAGCGGCTCGACGAACTCGACGCCCGGCAGCTCCTTCCGGAACCGGGACACCAGATAGTCGCGGCGCCTGCGGAACTGCGCGGTCATCGCCGTGACCTCGGCCTCGACGGCGTCGTTCCCGAACGCCTCGGCCGCGGCCCACTGGGCCATCGTGTTCGCGCCCGACGTGATGTGGGACTGCATCGCGGCCATGGTCTTCGCCAGCTCGCGCGGCGCCAGAGCGAACCCGATCCGCCACCCCGTCATCGCATACGCCTTGCTGGCGCCGTCCACCAGGACCACGCGCTCGAGCAGCTCGTCGGGCAGGTCGAGGAACGAGGGCGCCGGGCCGTCGCCGTAGTGGATGCGCCGGTAGATCTCGTCCGCGATGATCCACACGCCCCGCCGCCTCGCCCACTCCGCGATGGATCTGAGCTCGGCGAGCGTGTAGACCGCGCCCGTCGGATTGCAGGGCGAGTTCATGATCAGACCCTTCACCCCATCGTCCCACTCGTTCTCGAGGTTCTGCACCGAGACCTTGAGGCTCCACTCGCTCTCGCCCACGACCTCGACCGGCGTCGCCCGCGACAGATGGACGATCTGCGGGTAGCTCGTCCATGCGGGCGTGGGGATCAGCACCTTCTCCCGCAGTCCGAAGAGGCTGAAGCAGGCGTTGAAGACCGACTGCTTCGCGCCGTTCGACACCACGATGTTGTCGGCATTGACCGCGCGGCCGCCCGACAGCAGCGAGAGCCGGCGCGCGATCGCGGCCCTGAGCGGCAGAATCCCCTCGTTTGCCGCGTACTTGGTCTTCCCCTGCTCCGTGGCCCGGATTCCCGCCTCGGCCACGACCTTGGGCGTCGGGAAATCCGGCTCGCCGGCGCCGAGGTCCACCACGTTGATTCCCTCGGCCTTGAGGCGCTTGGCCTCCGCCGAGACGGCGAGCGTGGCGCTGGGCGTGAGCGCCGCGACGTTACGCGAGAAGAGCGCGTTCATGGGATGACCCGGTGCTCCCGGAGAATGGTCACGACGGAATCTATCGGAAGGGCGGAGACGGTGCCGCGGTACCCGCGCACCGTCTCCGCCCGGAACAGCGAGTTGACGATCGCCTCCTCCGTGGCCTCGACCACCGCCTCGAAGAGCGGCGAAATGTGGTCGCCCGCCACCGATTCCCCGGTACGCGTGAGCCGGTCCGGCGCCAGGGGATCGCGCCGCACCGACGGCGCGGTGGAGAAGGCGAGGGCGAAGTCGCCGCTGCCGTTGGTCGCAGGCGAGCCGGTGCGCGCGACGCCCAGGAAGGCGCGGCGCGCAAGGCGCTCCAGGCCAAGCGGGTCGAGGGGCGCATCGGTCGCGACGACGATCATGACGGAGCCGTTCCCGCGCCGGTCGAGGCTCTGCCGGCTCACGGAGGCATCCGTCGCGCCGCCCGCACGACCGACCGGTAGGCCACCGCCCTGCAGCTCGCTCCGGAGGTACCAGCGGCCGAGCTCGCGCCCGACGGGCGCGCCCCCGATGGTGAGGATGCCGCCGAAGTTGCTCTGCACCAGTACGCCCACGGTCCAGCCGCCGAGCGCGGCGGGAAGCCGGCGCGAGGCCGTGCCGATGCCGCCCTTCCACCCGAAGGCCACCGTGCCGCGCCCCGCGCCGACGCTCCCTTCCTCCACCGGCCCCTCGCGCGCGCCGCGCAGAGCCGCCAGCACGTCGGCCTCCCTCACCGCCCGGAGC
>DATKLR010000086.1:0-8934 GCA_035542295.1 Gemmatimonadales bacterium
ATCGTGGAGCAGTTCCTCGACGCGCGCCAACTCACCCGCCGAGGCACCTGATGGACAAGGACGACGCACAGCGCCTCTCCGAGAAGATCGCGGCGGCGATGAGCGCCGCGGGCCGCCCGTGGCTGCCGACGCCGGTCCGGCCCGAGCCCCGCGTCGCGACGCCGGGCGCGCTGCCGGCGTATGCGTGTTCTGCGCAGCTGCTCCCGGACGTCGCGCCGGTCCGCCGTCCTGCGGGCGTGCCGCATCACCGCGCCGACTATCCGGCGATGGTGGTGGCGTCGCGCCAGGCCGCCGCGGCGCGCGGCCCCTCGCCGCTTCCGGCGGGCTCGGCGGCCGGAGCGGACCGCGCGGCCACGTCGCGCACCACCCGCGAGGTGCCGATCGGCGTGTCGAACCGTCACCTGCACGTCTCGGAGACGGACTTCGCCGCGCTGTTCGGCGCCGGCAAGGGGCTCACTCCCCGGCGCCAGGTCACGCAGCCCGGGCAGTACGCGGCGAGCGAGACCGTGGACGTGGCGGGGAAGAGCGGCCGCCTCGCCGGCGTGCGCATAGTCGGGCCGGCACGCGGGCGCACGCAGCTCGAGCTGTCGCCCGGCGACTGCCGTGCGCTCGGCATCGCCGCGCCGGTCGCGCTCTCGGGGAAGCTCGACGCCTCCGCGGGCGGCGTCACGCTCGAGGGCCCGGCGGGGAAGGTGACCCTGGAAAGCGGCGTCATCATCGCGCAACGGCACCTGCACGTGGCCCCTGCGGACGCGCGGCGCCTGGGCGTGGCCGACGGCGACCGGGTCGCCGTGGAATGCGGCCCCGCGGGGCGCCGGGTCACGCTGCACGACGTCCTGGTGCGGTTGGGGCCGGCCCACGCCACGGAGCTGCATCTGGACACCGACGAGGCCAACGCCGCCCACGTGAAGACGGGCGATCGGGCGCTGGTCGTCGCCGCCTCGCGCGCCCCCCGGCCCACCGGGCGCCGGCCGCTCCTCACCGAGCGCAACGTCGCCGAGCTCGCCGCCCGCGGCGAGAAGGTGACGGCCGGCGGTCCCTACCTGCTCACGCCTGCCGCGCGCGACCGGGCCAAGGCGCTCGGCATCTGGCGTGAGGAGACGTGACCGCGCCGGACGCATCGGGCGCTCGACAGGGGGCCGTTCCTCGCGCCGTCCGCAACGCTGACCCGGGAACCACCGACAGGCTCGAGTCGTCGGTCGAGTTCCGCGTCCGCTA
This sequence comes from Gemmatimonadales bacterium, assembly GCA_035542295.1. Classification (GTDB taxonomy): domain Bacteria; phylum Gemmatimonadota; class Gemmatimonadetes; order Gemmatimonadales; family JACORV01; genus Fen-1245. The sequence goes on from DATKLR010000086.1 coordinate 1,219, forward strand.
CAGCGAGACCGATCAGATGGGCGTCGCGTACCACGGCCACTATCTGGCGTGGTGCGAGATGGCGCGCACGGAACACATGCGCCGTCTCGGGGTCAGGTACCGGGAGCTGGAGGAGCGCGGCGTCCGGCTCGCCGTCTCGGAGGCCCACGTGCGATTCGCCAAGTCGGCACGCTACGACGATCGGATCAGGGTGACCGCCTGGCTGACGGAGGCGGCGTCCCGGCGCATCTCCTTCGGCTACCGGGTCGAGCGGCTGGACGACCCGGCGCTGCTCGCGACCGCCGAGACGTCGCTGATTTCCGTGGACGGCGAGGGCCGGCCGGTGCGGCTGCCGCCCGACGTCATCGCCCGCCTCGACGAGCTGCTCGGTGCGTAGGGCCGCGCGCGTGGCCGCGCTGCTCCTCGGCGCGGCCGGCTGGGGAGCGCCTCTCGCCGCGCAGGGGGTCTCGCGGGTCGCCGATCTCGCACAGCTGCTGGCGCTCGAGGACCGCCGGGAGTTCGACGCCGCGGCACTGCGCCGCGCCGCCCGGCACAGCGACGCCCTGATCCGGGCCCAGGCGGCCGTCGCCATCGGGAGGATCGGCGACCCCGCCGGTGCGCCCGTCCTGCTCACCCTCCTGTCCGATCCCGACACCGGCGTGCGCGCCGAGGCCGCGTTCGCCATGGGTCTGCTGCACGACACCCTGGCGGTCGAGGAACTGACCCGTCGCGTGGACGCCTTCCCGCAGGTCGCGTCCGATCCGGACCAGCTCGAGATGGTGACGGCGCTCGCCCGCATCGGGGGAGCGCGGGCGGCGGCCGCACTCGACGCGCTGCTCCAGCGCCATCCGCCGGGCGCTGCGCCGGAGGACCCCGCCACCTCCCGGGCGCTGCTCGAGACGTGGCGGCTGCGGCAGCGGGCCCCCGCGGCGCGGCTGGTCGACTGGGTCCGCGGCGGGAGCGGCGAGGGACGCCGCAACGCCACCTACTCGACGGCGCGCCTGGCCGCGCTGGGCGCGCTCCCGGATGCGGGCGTGGCGGCGGCCGCGCTCCTCGAGGCCGCGGGCGACTCCGATGCGCTGACGCGTGCATATGCGGCACGGGGTCTGACCGCGGCGGTGGCCGACTCCGCGCACCTCGGCCGCGCGACCTTCGTCGGCCGGCTTCGCGTCCTCCTGGGCGACGGCGACCCCCAGGTCCGGATCACCGCGCTCCGCTCGCTGGCCACCTACCGCGACTCCACGCTGGCCGGCCTCGCCCTCCAGCGGCTCGTGGACCCCGATCCGAACGCCGTCGTGCAGGCAGTGCAGACGCTGGGAGCGCTCGGCGGCTCGCGTGCCACGGCGGCGCTGGAGGAACGCTTTGCGCGGGGCGCGAGCTTCGCCGTCCAGCGCTCCGCGCTCGCGGCGTTGGCGCAGACCGAGCCCGCGCGCGTGGCGGAGACCGGCGCCTCGTGGCGGACCAGCGCCGACTGGCGGCTGCGGGCCGCCTTCGCGGAGGCGCTGGGTGGCGTCCAGACGGCTGCGGCGCGCGCGAGGCTGGGGCAGATGGCGGCGGACACCGATCCTCGGGTCGTCGAGACCGCGTTGGCCTCGCTGGAGCAGATCGTGGCGCGCGGCAACGCGGACCTGCTGGATCTGGCACGCGCGCGCCTCGCCAGCGCCGACGTGTACGTGCGCGCGGCCGCGATCGACGTGCTCGATCGCGAGCGGGATCCCGCGCTCGTGCCCGACCTGGTGGCAGCGTACCGGCGCGCCGAGGGCGACGACGCGAGCGACGCCCGGCTCGCCGTCGTGACGGCGCTGGGGCACCTCGTCCGGGCGGACCCGACCCAGGAAGAGCGCATCGAGCGGGATTTCCTCGGTGCCGTGGCCCGCAGCGCCGACTACCTGGTGCGGCGCGCCGTCGCCGAGCAGCTCGGCGCCGAGGTCGAGCGGCGCCACTGGGGCGGCGTCTACCCGGTCGAGACCGGCCGCTCGCCGGAGGACTACCGCGACGCCGCGCGCACGCTCCAGCTCCCGGCACTCGAGGGTGGGGCCCTGCCGCAGGTGACCATCGAGACCGACTACGGCACCATGGTTGTGGCGCTCTACGCCGGGGACGCTCCGCTCACGGTGCAGAACTTCCTCCGGCTGGTGGACCGGCGCTTCTTCGACGGCGGCCGCTGGCACCGCGTCGTGCCGAACTTCGTCATCCAGGACGGCGATCCGCGGGGCGACGGGAACGGAGGCCCGGGCTGGGTGATCCGCGACGAGATCAACCGCCGCCGCTACGATCGCGGCGCCGTCGGCATGGCCCTCTCCGGCCCCGACACCGGCGGCTCGCAGTTCTTCGTCACGCATTCGCCGCAGCCGCACCTCGACGGCGGGTACACCGTTTTCGGCCACCTCGCGCAGGGGTCCGGCGTACTCGACCAGATCGTGCAGGGGGACCGCATCCGCCGGATCACTCGCTAGCGTGGGCCGGCGCCAGGCAGATCCCGCGCGCGTGCACGCCGGCGCCGGTGCGTGCCCGACGCCGGATGCCGAGCGTTTCCTTGCCGCCCTCCGGCGACGTTTCTATCTTGCGGTGTCGCTGGGGTTTATGGCGGTCGCGTGCACCCGGCCGCCGGCGCCGCCCGCGCCGTCCGGCGCCTGGGAGCCGGTTGGCGAGCAGGCCTTCGCGGCGATGGCGGCGCGCTCGGTGCCGCCGGCGCCCCAGCTGATCCGGGTCCGCTGGCGGTACGACGACGGGAACCGCGAGGCGACGGGGCGAGGGGCAGTGCGGCTCGCACCCCCGGACTCGGTGCGGCTCGACGTCGCGGTGCCGGTGGTGGGGCGCGCGACGCTGGTCTTGGCGGGCGGTTCCTCGTGGGCACAGCCCGACGAAGTGGTGGACGCGGTGCCGCGGTCGCGGGCGCTCCTCTGGGCGCTGTTCGGGATGATCCAGCCCCCGGACGCCGGCACCCGGATCGAGGCAGGCGCGGCGGCGGACCGCCGGCTCTACCGCCTCACCGCCCCGAACGGCGGCGTCACGGTGCTGGAGTGCCGCGGCGACACGCTGCTTGGCGCCACGGAGCTCAAGAGCGATCGCGTCGTCGGCCGGCTGGACCTGACGCGCGACGCGACGGGAGCGGTGGTGAAGGCGGATGCGAAGGACTTCGAGCACCGCGCACGATTCATCGTGGAGGTGGAGCATCGAGAGGCGAGCGAGCCGTTCCCTGCTGAGATCTGGCGCCGCCCGTAGCATCGGGCTGGTTGCGCTCGTGCTGGCCGCGGGGTGCCTGTACCACTTCAGCGGCGGCGGGCTGCCGCGCGATGTGAGGACCGTCGCCATCCTCCCGTTCGACAACAGGACGGGCGAGCCGGCGCTCACGCAGGAAGTGAGCGCCTCGATCCGCGACGCGGTCGAGAGCCGCCTGGGGCTGCGGGAGGCGTCGGAGGCGAATGCCGATGCGGTCGTACGCGGGGAGATCGTACGGTACGATCCCGACATCCCGCTCTCCTACCAGGCGGGACAGGGGACCGTGGACGTGACGCGCCGGCGCGTGCAGATCGTGCTCAACGTGGAGCTGTACGACCAGAAGCACAGTAAGTCGCTGTGGAAGCAGAGCGGGCTGACGGTGGACGGCGAGTATCAACCGCCGGCCGAAACCGACGGGCGCAAGCTGGCGCTCGCCAAGCTGGTCACGCAGGTGGTGGAGGGAGCGCAGTCCCAGTGGTGAGACCTGGGCGTGACGAGAGCGGGAAGGGACGGCTCGGCTGTCTCTTCGTCATCCTGCTGGTCGTGCTCGCCGTTTACGTCGGCAAGGACTTCGGCGCCGTCTACTTCCGGTATTACCAGCTGAACGACGAGGTCAAGAGCCAGGCGTCGTTCGCGCCCGGCCTGACGGACCAGGCGATCCGCGACCGCCTGGTCTCGAAGGCCGATTCGCTCAACATCCCGCTCGGGCCCAAGCAGTGGCAGATCAAGCGCACCCGGTCCCCGAGCGAGATCTCGATCAGCGCGGAGTACACCGACAGCGTGGTCGTGAACCTGCCCGGCATCCACAAGGTCTACTACTTCCACCTGACTCCCGGCGCGCGGGCGCCGCTCTAGTGGCCGCGCGCGGCCCCGCGGACCCGTCGCAGAAGCTGCTGAGCCGCGAGGCCGCGGTCGCCTGGCGGCGGGGCGCTGGCGGGTCGGTCGTGTTCACCAACGGGATCTTCGACGTGCTGCATCGGGGCCACGTCGCGCTGCTCGTGGCTGCGCGCGCCGAAGGCGACCGGCTGGTGGTCGGGCTCAACACCGATGCGTCGGCGCGGCGCCTCAAGGGGCCCGAGCGGCCGGTCAACAGCGCCGCAGACCGGGCTTTCGTCCTGGGCGGGCTCGAGTGCGTGGACGCGGTGGTGCTGTTCGACGAGGACACCCCGGCGGAGCTGATCGCGGCGCTTCAGCCCGACGTGCTGGTGAAGGGTGCCGACTACGGGCCCGGGCAGATCGTCGGCGCGGAGGTCGTGGAGGCGCGGGGCGGGCGGGTGGTGCGCGTGCCGCTCGAGCCGGGCTACTCCACCACGGGGCTCATCGCCCGGGTGCGTGGTGGCGCGGCCTGACGGGCGCGGCGCGGCGGACCTCCGTCCGCTGGTGCTGGAGCGCGGGACCAATCCGTACGCCGAGGGCTCCTGCCTGGTCCGCATGGGCGCGACGCTGGTGCTGTGCACGGCGTCGGTGGAGGCGGGCGTGCCCGGGTGGCGGAAGGGGACGGGGCTCGGCTGGGTCACGGCGGAGTACGCGATGCTGCCGCGCGCGACCACCGAGCGCACGCCGCGCGAGCGGCAGGGGCCGGGCGGGCGCACGCACGAGATCCAGCGGCTGATCGGCCGGAGTGCGCGGGCGGCGCTCACCGGCTTCGACTTCGGCGAGTACACGATCCGGCTCGACTGCGACGTGCTGCAGGCCGACGGCGGCACCCGGACCGCCGCGGTGACCGGGGCGGCCGTGGCGCTGGCCGACGCCTGCGCCCAGCTCGCGGGCTCCGCGCAGGTGCAGAATCCGTTCGCCCGCCTCGTCGCGGCGGTGAGTGTCGGGATGGTGGACGGTGAGCCGCGTCTGGACCTCGCCTACGCGGAGGACCGGACCGCCGAGGTGGACGCGAACGTGGTCGTGGCCGAGCCGGACGCGCTGGTGGAGGTGCAGGGCACCGGCGAGCACGGCACCTTCTCGCGGAAGGATCTCGACGCGATGCTCGATCTGGCGCTCGCCGGCACCGCCCGGATCTTCGCCGCGCAGCGCGCCGCCCTGGGAAGGTGAGCCGCCTCCTCCTGGCCACCAGGAGCGCGGACAAGGTGCGTGAGATCCGCCGCATCCTCGCCGCCGCGAGCCTTCCCCTCGAGATCGAGTCGCTCGACGAGGCCCACGTGCACTGGAGCAGCGACGAGGAGCGGATCGAGCAGCACGATTCCTTCCTCGCCAACGCGCGCGCCAAGGCGGAGTACTTCGCCCGGCTCACCGGCCGGCCAACCGTGGCGGACGATTCGGGGATCGAGGTCATCTCCCTCGGCGGTGCGCCCGGCGTGCGGTCCAAGCGCTTCGCCCCGGAGGGCGGCCGCCTGAGCGGCAAGGATCTGGACGCCGCGAACAACGCCGAGCTGCTCCGCCGCCTGCGCGGCGCGGACGAGGCGCGGCGCCGGGCCTGCTACGTCTGCGTGGCCGTGCTGCTCCGCAAGCCCTCGGCGCCGCCCGAGGCGTTCACCGGACGAAGCTGGGGCCGGATCCTCGAGGAGCCCCGCGGCAGCGGCGGCTTCGGCTACGACCCGCTGTTCCTGCATGAGGGCCTCGGCAAGAGCTTCGGCGAGGCCAGCCCCGAGGAAAAGGACGCCGTGAGTCACCGCGGCGAGGCGTTCCGTCAGCTGGCCGCGGCGCTGGCCAGCCGGCCGCTCTAGCCGCGGCATCGGTCTGAGTCCGCTGGGTTAACGGCGGAACTCGCGGCCCGTCTACCGGTACAAGTCGACGTGAGCACCCCGACGGCATCCTCGACGTCCACGCCGGCGCCCGCGATGGGCGCCGCGCCAGTTTCTGGCCGCCGCATCGCGCGGAGGCTCGGCGCGTGCGCGCTCGCCGCCGTGGCGGCCACCGCGTGCTACAATCTCGAGACCACTTCGCCGCGCGGCGCGACCCTCAACTTCAAGAGCAACCCGTGCCGTTCGCCGGACACCGTGCAGCTGTCGGTGGCCCAGACACAGCGCATCGACTGCTCCAACGGCGGGACGACGGTGACCTTCGCGGCAGCGGGAGCGAGCTACCTCATCGTCCCGGAGTTCGCGACCGACCAGGCGCCGTTCCAGTTCATCGAGTACGCGGTGGACAGCGGCACGGCCACGCCGGCGACGGCGTTCAGCACGGCCGCGGCCCACGCGCATCGCCTGGCCGCCGCGGCGGCGGCGGGCCTCCTCCCGGCCGTGCAGCACACCGCCGCGCAGCGCCTCGCCGACGCGCGCCTGCGTCAGCGCGGCCGGGCCCTGGCGCCCGCGATCCGGGCCGCGCGCGCGCGCAGCGCGCCGGCGGCGGTGCGTGCCGTCCGGGCGGCGGTGCCCGCGCAGGGGAGCGTCCGGGCCTTCCAGGTGTTCTCGAACTTCTTCGGTACGACCGACACCTGGGCAACGGTGAATGCGTCGCTGCAGTACGCGGGCAACAACATCCTGCTGTACGTCGACACGCTGGCGCCGGCCGGGGGATTCACGCCGGCCCAGCTGCAGACGTACGGGCAGTACTTCGACCAGACGCTCTTCCCGATCGACACGACCGCGTTCGGCGCGCCGACCGACATCGATGGAAACGGCCGCGTCATCGTGCTGATGTCGGGCGTGGTCAACGGCGCCACGCCCACGGCGACGTGCAACTCCTCGGGTTTCGTGGCGGGGTTCTTCAACCCGGAGGACTACGCGCCTACCGCGTCGGACCCGAACTCGAACCAGGGTGAGATCTTCTACACGATCCTCCCCGATTCCAGCGGCCAGTACAGCTGCGCCCACACCCTGGGGGATCTGGAGTACGTGGTGCCGCCCACCTTCCTGCACGAGCTGCAGCACCTGATCGATTTCGGCCAGCACGTCGTGGTGGCGGGGGGGTCGCCGTTGAGCAGCTGGCTGGACGAGGGATTGAGCATCGCGGCCGAGGAATTGGGCTCCCTCCACTATGAGCTGCAGTGCCCGGGGACGGCGTGCCGTACCAATCCGACCCAGCTCTTCCCGGACTCGTCGCAGCCCTTCATCCAGGGCTTCTTCTACGACTCCTATGAATTCGCGCTACTGCCGGACACGGCGAGCATTCTGCTGGAGAACGACGCCGACGGGGGCTTTTCCTGGCGCGGCGGTGCCTGGCTCCTGGTCCGCTGGATGGCGGATCAGAAGGGGAACGGGATCCTCAGGCAGCTCGAGCAGGGGCCGGACCACGGCGTGGCGGCCATCGCGCAGGTGATGGGCGAGCCGTTCCCGCAGGCGTTCGCGGATTTCGGGCTGGCGCTGTACACCGACAGTCTGCCGGGCCTCCCTCGCGGGACCGCGCCCGCGGCCGACCGCTTCGTGACCCGCAACCTGCGCCAGATGTGGGGCCGGCTTTATGCAACGTCCGGGGGGACCGCGGACATCCCGCTCGCGATGCCGGTGCAGCTCTACCCGGTCACGGCCGACACCACGGCCTATGGCATCTACCCGGGGACCGTGACATACCTCCGCCTCGACACGCCGTCGAAGGCGGGGACGGTGTCCGTCCAGTTCGCCG
>DATKLR010000087.1:0-10364 GCA_035542295.1 Gemmatimonadales bacterium
TCCACGCGCCGCTCGGCGGTGAAGTAGACCGTGAGCCGATTCCTGTCCCACTGCCACTCCGCGTCGCTCACCTTCATCTGGAGGCGATGCGCGGCGACCTTCTCACGCACTTTGCGGCGGACGTCGTCCTCGGAATACCGCTGCTCCTCGGCGATCTTGGTGTCGGCTGCCGTGGCCCGCCGCACCACGCGGCGCTCCGGCTGGGCTGCGGCGGGCGGCAGCGGGGAGCTCTCGGCGGCGGGGCCGGCCTCGGCGCTCTCGGCCTCGTGCTCCGCGCCGCCCCGCTTGGGCGCGCGCAGGCGCGCCAGGCAGCGCTCGCACTTGAGACTCGCGACCGCCCCCGTGGCCGCCACGCGGCCCCAGTCGAGCCCGCGATCCGTCTCGACGATGACCGCCTCGTCGGGGGCCAGGGGCTCGGGGTCGGCCCAGCGGAAGAAGGACTTGCGGCTCCCCTTGAACCGGACTTCGACGAGCTGTCCGCTCACGTCTAGGCTTCCTCGAACCTGCCCATGCGGAGGTACTTCTCGGCGCGGCGCGCCTTGAGCCGCTCGACCGGCATGCTGTCGAGCTCGGCCAGGTTGCGCTCCAGCGCCACGCCCAGGCCGACGGCGGTGGCGTCGGGGTCCGCGTGCGCGCCGCCCGGCGGCTCGGGCACGATCTCGTCGATCAACCCGAGCGCGAGGAGGTCGGGGGCGGTGAGCTTGAGGGCCTCGGCGGCCCGCTCCTTCTGGGTCGAATCGCGCCACAGGATCGCGGCGCATCCCTCGGGCGAAATCACCGAGTAGATCGCGTTCTCCAGCATGAGCACGCGGTCGCCCACGGCGATGGCCAGCGCGCCGCCGGAGCCGCCTTCGCCGATCACCGCCGCCACCAGCGGCGTCTCGAGCGCGGCCATCACCTCGATGTTGCGCGCGATGGCCTCGGCCTGCCCGCGCTCCTCCGCCCCGAGGCCGGGGTGTGCGCCCGGTGTGTCGATGAGGGATACGACGGGGAGGCGGAAGCGCTCGGCCAGGTGCATCAGCCTCAGCGCCTTCCGGTAACCCTCCGGATGCGGCATCCCGAAGTTGCGCTTCAGGTTCTCCTTGATGTCGCGGCCTTTCTGCTGGGCGATGATCACGACGCTCCGCCCGGCGAGGCGCCCCATCCCGCCCACGATCGCCGGGTCGTCCCGGTACAGGCGGTCGCCGTGCAGCTCGATGACGTCGGAGAACAACGCATTGATGTAGTCGAGCGCGTACGGGCGGCGCGGGTGGCGCGCCACCTGGACGCGCTGGTACGGCGTCAGGTTGCGGTAGATCTCGGTCCGCAGCTCGGCCAGCTTCACCTCCAGCGGGGCGATCTCACGCGCCACGTCGAGCGAGCGCTGCGTCGCCAGCTTCTTGAGGTCCTCGATCTGCCGCTCCAGCTCGGCGATCGGCTTCTCGAAGTCCAAGGCCAGTGCTGTGGCCATGCCTTCACCCCGTCTTCACGAGTGTGATCGCGTCGGCGCCGAGGATCCCGCGCAGCGCGTCCAGCAGCTCTTCGTCGAGCGTCACCGCCAGCGAGCGCGACCGGAAGCGCGCCACGTCGTGCGCATCCGGGTCCTCGCTCCAGTCGAGGTAGACCGGCGCGGCGCCCTGGTGCGCGGAGCAGAGCGCGGCGACCGCCCGGGCGGTCTCGGGCGCGCGGGCCTGCGGGCTCCAGCGGAGCGCGAGCCCGATCCGCCCGGCCGGCTTGAGCTCGGCCAGCGGCTGCGCGTCTTCCACGATGAACGGAGCGTCCTCCTCGCCGCGGTCCCGCATCGAGTAGCCGCCGGTGAGGACGTACGCGCCATCGGGCACGATGACCCGGGCGAGCTTGGCCCACGCCTCGGGGAACGCCAGGCACTCGGCCGTGCCCTGGAAGTCCTCGATGGTGAGCTTGGCCCATTCCGCGCCGCTCTTGCGCGCGATCTGGCGCCGCACCCCGGTCACAACGGCGGCCACCGCGAGCTTGCCCTCCGTCCACTTGCCGAGATCGCGCGTGGTGTGCGTGCCGAACAGCGCGGCCTCGGTCGCGTACCGGCTGAGCGGGTGCCCCGACACAAAGAATCCCACCAATTCCTTTTCCCGCGCAAGCCGCTCGGCCTCCGTCCATTCGGGGACGTCGGGCAGCGCCGGGACGCCGGGCCGGCCGGGGCCGCCTGGGGGCGGCACGGCCGCCTCGCCGAACAGGGTCCCCTGGCCGGAGGCCGTCTCCGCCTGCTTGAGGCTCGCCTCCGCCAGGGCCGAGTCCACGGCGGCGAACAACTGGGCGCGGTGCCCCCCGAGGCCGTCGGTGGCGCCGGAGGCGACCAGCGCCTCGAGCACGCGCTTGTTGCAGATCCGGTGGTCCACGCGGGCGGCCAGATCGTGCAGCGACCGGAACGGCCCCTCGGTGGTGCGCGCGGCGATCACGGCGTCGATGGCCGTGCGGCCGACGTTCTTGATCGCGCCCAGGCCGAAGCGGATGCGCTTGTCGTCCACCACGGTGAAGTGCCACCCCGACTCGTTCACGTCCGGCGGGATCACCTCGATCCCCAGGTCCCGGCACTCGGCGATGTACGGCACGACCTTCTTGGTGTCGCCGATGGCCGAGGAGAGCAGCGCGGCCATGAACTCGGCGGGGTAGTGGGTCTTGAGCCACGCAGTCTGGTACGCGACGACGGAGTACGCCACCGCGTGCGACTTGTTGAAGCCATAGCGGCCGAAGGTCTTGATCTGGCCGGCGATCTCCTCGATCACCTTCTTCTTGTGACCGCGCTCGAGGCAGCGCGCCACGAACCGGTCGAGCTCCTTGTCGATCAGCTCCTGGATCTTCTTGCCCACCGCCTTGCGCAGCACGTCGGCCTCGGCCAGCGAGTAGCCGGCCAGGACGTTGGCGATGCGCATCACCTGTTCCTGGTAGACGATGACGCCGTAGGTGGGCTCGAGGATCTCCTTCAGCTCGGGGAGCGCGTAGCGAACCGGCTCCTCGCCCCGCTTGCGGCGGATGTAGACCAGGTGCATTCCGCTGTCGAGCGGACCGGGGCGCAGCAACGCGTTGGCGGCGACGACGTCGTCGAACCGGTCGCAGCGCATCCGCTGGAGCGCGTCCGTCGCCAGGCTCGACTCGAACTGGAACACGCCCGACGTCCGGCCAGCGCGGAGCATCTCGTAGACCTGCGGATCCTCGAGGTCGAGCGTGTCGAGGTCCACGGTCACGCCGTGCCGCTCGCGGATCATCTGCACGGCCCGGTGGAGCACCGTGAGGGTCGTGAGCCCGAGGAAGTCGATCTTGAGCATCCCGACCTTCTCGAGGCCCACCATGTCGTACTGCGTGATGATGGCGTCGTCGCTCGCGCCGGCGCCGGTGCCCCGGCCGGGCATCGTGCACACGGGCACGTAGTCCGTCAGGGGGCCCGGCGCGATCACGATCCCGGCGGCGTGCACCGAGATGTGGCGCGACAGTCCCTCGATGCCGCTCCCGAACTCCACCACCTTCTGGTACGTGGGGTTGTGCGCCACCAGCTCCCGCAGCTCCGGCACCTTCTCCGCGGCCTCGCGGAGGGTCAGGGAGTAGGCGGGGCCGCTGGGGATGAGCTTGGTGAGACGGTCCGCGTCGCCCGGCGGAACGCCGAGGACGCGGGCCACGTCCTTCACCGCCGCGCGCGCCTTCATCGTGCCGAACGTGACGATCTGGCCCACCGAGGTGCGGCCGTAGCGCTCGCGCACGTACTCGATCACCTCGCCGCGGCGCTCCTCGCAGAAGTCCACGTCGATGTCGGGGGGCGAGATGCGCTCGGGGTTCAGGAACCGCTCGAAGAGGAGGTCGAACTTCAGCGGGTCCACGTTGGTGATGCCCATCGCGAAGGAGACGAGCGAGCCGGCGGCGGAGCCGCGGCCGGGGCCGACGGGGATGCCGCGCTCACGCGCCCACCGGATGAAGTCCGCCACGATGAGGAAGTAGCCGGCGTAGCCGACCTTGGTGATGACGCCCAGCTCGTAGTCGAGCCGCTCGCGGACCTGGGGCGGGAGCGGATCGCCGTACCGGCGCCGCGCGCCCTCCTCGGCCAGGGCCACCACCAGCTCGTTGTCGGTGGCGTACTCGGCGGGGCGTGGAAACTCGGGGAGGAAGAAGCGCTTCTCGAAGTCGAACTCGCAGCGCTCGGCGATCAGCTGCGTGTTGGCGAAGAGGTCGTCGCGCGGGGGGAAGGCGCGCCGCATCTCCTCCTCGGACTTGACGTAGCTCTCGCTCCCCTCGAACCGGAACCGCTTCGGGTCGCTGAGGTCCTTGCCGGAGCGGATCGCCAGCAGCACGTCGTGCGCGGCCGCGTCCTCGCGCGTGAGGTAGTGCGCGTCGTTGGTCGCGACCACGCCCAGCCCGAGCTCCTCGGCCAGCCGGAAGACGCCCTCCTGGACCACGGGCTCTTCGGCGAGGCCGTGATTCTGCACCTCGAGCCAGTACCGGCCGTCGCCGAAGGTGCGCGCGTGCCACTGCGCCGCTTCCTTGGCGCGGTCGTACGCTCCCTGCCGGAGCCACAGCGCCACTTCGCCGGTCATGCAGGCCGAGAGGCAGATCAGACCCTCGGCGTGCCGGGCCAACGTCTCGCGGTCCACCCGCGGGCGGCGGTAGTACCCCTCGAGGAAGCCGATCGACGTCAGGTGCACCAGGTTGCGGTACCCGGTGCGGTTGTGCGCGAGCAGCACCAGGTGGGCGTAGGCGCCGGGCGCCTCCGGCGGCTTCTCCCGGGCCTGGCGCGGGCCGAAGGCCACGTAGGCCTCCATGCCCACGATGGGCCGCACGCCGGCGGCTTTCGCTTCCTGATGGAACAGCCACGCCCCGAACATGTTCCCGTGGTCGGTGAGCGCGATGCTGTCCATCCCCAGCGCCTGGACCCGGGCGATGAGGTCGGGAATGCGGTTGGCGCCGTCTAAGAGCGAGTACTCGGAGTGGGTGTGGAGGTGTGCGAAGGCCATCGGAAAACGCAAGCTAGCCCGGCCTTCCGGGGCTGTCAAAGACGAGTGGTTGACAGGCCGTGGCCCGCCCGCGAGCGTACGCCCACTGTGCAGGGGAGCAACGTGGTCCACGCGCGGTTCGGAGGCGTCCTCGCTCCCGCGAGCCTGGCGGCGATTCTGGCCGCCGCCCCGGCGTGGACCCCTGCCGCGCGCGCCCAGGAGCGGCCCGTGGGCCCGACGGTGCGCGCCCTCGCCGCGCTCTCGCCCGCCGACCGGGCTCTGCTGGGGCGGGACACCGTCGCCGCGCGGATGGCCGCCGTCACCCGCGACGCCGACGGCGTCCCGGTCGCGCATCTCCTGATCCGGCTCCACACCCCCGACACGGGCCCGTTGATCAGGGACGGGGCACGCCTGGGCACCAGGGTCGGCACGCTGGTGAGCGCCCGCGTGCCGCTCGAGGCGCTCCGGGGATTGCTGGCCGACGGTGCGGTCGCAGCGGTGTACGGCGCCCGGCGCTGGGCACCGCTCAACGACGTGGGGACGGCGGCGATCGGCGTGGCCGGCCTGAGGCAGATGGTGGCGGCCGACAGCTTCACCGGCTCGGTGGGGCGCGGCGTGATCGTGGGCCTCGTGGACACCGGGCTGGACTTCACCCACAAGGACTTCGTCGTGGACGCGCTCGGCCGCTCGCGCGTCCTCGAGCTGTGGGACCAGACGCTGCCGGGGCCGGGACCGGGTCTCGTCGGAACCGCGACCTTCGGCTACGGGGTCGAGTGCAGCCAGGCGATGCTGAGCGCCGGCGGCTGCGCGTCGCGCGACTCGGTCGGGCACGGCACTCACGTGCTTGGGACGGCGGCCGGGGACGGGAGCGCGACCGGCGGCGCTCTCCCCGTGGGGAAGTTCGCCGGCGTGGCGCCCGGAGCGGACCTGATCGTCGTGAAGACGACCTTTCTGTCGGACGCCGTGGTGGATGGCGTCAACTACATCTTCAGCCGCGCCGCCGAGCTCGGCAGGCCTGCGGTGGTGAACCTCAGCCTCGGCTCGCAGTGGGGCCCACACGACGGAACGCTGCCGGAGGAAGAGGCGCTCGACTCGCTGGTCGGGCCGGGGCGGATCGTGGTCGCCGCAGCCGGCAACGACGGGGACAATCAGAACACGACGCCGGTGCTTGCCGCCACGCGGCTGCACGGCGCGGCGGCGGTCCCCTCGCCAGCCCAGACGACCGACTTCGCCGTCACGATCCCCGCCTACACGGCACAGGCCGGACCGAACAACGATTACGTCGTCCTCCAGCTCTGGTACGCGGCGTCGGACACCGTGAACGTCACGGTGCTCCGGCCGGACGGAACGTCCGCGACCTCCGGAGCGACGAGCACGCCGGTCGCGACGGTGACGCAGGACGGGACCGAGGGGCAAATCCACATCGAGAACGGGTCGGGGAAGGGAATCGCCCTCACCGCGGACAACCTGGCGTTCATCGTCATCGGCGATTTCGGCGGCGGCACGGACGTCGCGGCCGGGCAGTGGACGATCCGCGTCACGGGAGTGGCGGCGCACAGCGGGAAGCCGATGCATCTCTGGGTCGCGGAGAACACGGTGGCGTCGGTCGGCCTGGCCGCCGGGTCGACCAACGGGTACCTGGTGATCTCGCCCGCCACCGCCTCGCAGGTGCTGGCGGTCGGCGCGTACGTGACGCGGCTCTCGTGGCAGGACGTGAGCGGACAGACGCGGGCGTACGCGAGCCAGGAGCGGCCGGGCGACCTGGCGCTCTTCTCCAGCCCCGGCCCCCGGCGCGACGGCGTGCAGAAACCCGACCTGGCGGCGCCGGGAAAGGGCGTAGCGTCGGCGCTGTCGCACGCATCGACCTGGGCCACGGCGCGGATCATGCCGGACAGCCAGCACGTCGTGGACGAGGGCACGTCCATGGCGGCGCCGTTCGTGACGGGCTCGGTGGCGCTGCTCCTGGAGAAGAGCCCCACCCTCACGCCGGCGGCCGTGCGCGCCGTGCTGGCCAGGGCGGCGCTGGTGGACAGCTTCGCCCGTCACCCGTTCGACGGCGGCGGCAACGGCACGCCGAACGCGTCGTGGGGATACGGGAAGCTCAACGTGCCATCCGCGCTCACGGCACTGGCCGCGCAGACCGCGACGCCCATCAATCTGTCGGAGAACCCGGTGCGCGGCAGCTCCGTCACCATCAACTACACCGGCACACCGCGCACGGTCGCGATCTACACGTTCACCGGCGCGCGCGTCCGGTCGTTCACATCGCCGCCCGCAGGCAGCGTGGTCTGGGACCTGACCACGGACGACGGGCGTCCGGTGGTCAACGGCGTCTACATCGTCGCCGTCAATCTCGGCGGCTCGGTCGCGCGGCGCCGCATCTACGTCGCGCGGAAGGGACCGTGACCGGCGCGCGCCGCCGGTGCGCGGCGCTGGCCGCGTCCGTGGCCCTCGCGGGCGCGGCACCGGCCGCGCGCGCCCAGTCCACGGGCACGACCGCCGGCGCGATCTTGACGATCCCTGCCACCGCGCGTGCTCTCGGCCTGGGCGGGGCGTACACGGCGGTGGTGGGCGACGAGGCGAACATCTTCGTGAACCCCGCGGGGCTGGCCGCGATCGGCCACGCCGCCCTGGGCGTGAGCTACGAGAAGTACCTCCTCGACTCCTACCTGGTGAGCGGGGGGATCGCGTTCCGAGCCGGGGAGTTCGATCTGGGTCTCGGCGTGGTAATGCTGAATTTCGGGTCCGACACCGTGTACCGCCCCGATCAGCTGTCCGGTGGCACACGAGGCATCGCCGATCCCGGCGGCGCCATGGTCGGTGCGTACAACGCCGCCGCCGTAGGCGCCGCAGCCTGGCGTCTGGGGATGCTCTCGCTGGGCGGGAGCGTGAAGTACCTGAAGGAGCACATGTCCATCCCGGACACGACGCTCTACGACGCCTCGGGGTTCGGTTTCGACGTGGGGGGCGCGCTCGCGTTCTTCGACATCGCGGCGTTCGGGGTCGTGGTACAGAACCTCGGTCCGGCTCTCAGGACGAGCACTGGCACGCCGGCGCCGCTGCCGCGTACCGTGCGTGCAGGGTTCTCGCTCAACATCGTCGATCCGCAGGGCACGCCGCGGCTGATGGTGGTGGGCGACTGGGTGTCGCCTCACGGCGCCAAGTCGTATTGGATCTTCGGCGTCGAGGGCGGCGTCGTGTCGGGCGGGGTCGGCCTGCTCGGCCGCGCCGGCGTGGCCACGGGACAGGCGCCGACCGACCGGAAGTCGCTGGCGCTGGGCGGCGGCCTCGTCTTCCACAATCTCCGCCTCGACTACGCCTACCAGGGCTTCAGCACGCTCGGCACCGCGACCCAGCGCTTCGGCCTCAGGTGGCTTCCGTAGGGGTCCGCGTCCGCACCGTTCTCAAGATCGTCGGCGCCGCGCTCGGGGTGCTCGTCGTCGCGGCGGCCCTGGCCTGGAGCGTGAGCCGCGAGGTGCGCTACCTCGTGCGGGCAGCCGTCGAGGAGGCGCTCATCCTCGCGCGCCGCCATCCGATCGCCGAGATCGTGGCGGACCCGTCCACCGACGCCTTCACCCGCGGCAGACTGCAGCTCGTCCTGGCGGTGCGCGACTTCGCCGCCGAGTCGCTGCATCTGGCGGCGCGCCGGACCTATACCACCTATTCCCGGATCCGCCGCGACACGCTGGTGCTGGTGCTCTCGGCGAGCCCGCCGGACCGGCTCGCCGCATACACCTGGAGTTACCCGATCGTGGGACGGGTGCCGTACAAGGGGTTCTTCGACAGGGCCGGCGCGCTGGCCGAGGCCGCGCGCCTGCAGCGGCAGGGGCTGGACACGTACGTCCGGGTCTCGGACGCGTTCTCGACGCTCGGTTGGTTCAACGACCCGTTGCTGTCGACGATCGTCCGCGAGGATTCGGTGGACCTGGCCGCAACGGTGATCCACGAGATCCTGCACAACACCATTTGGGTGCCGGGGAACGTGCCGTTCAACGAGTCCCTCGCCGACTTCGTCGGGTATCGCGGGGCTGAACGCTTCTTCCTCGCGAGGGGTGACCGGCGCTCGGCGGCATTCGCGGTGGCGCGCTGGCAGGACGAGATCCGGCTGGCCCATTTCTACGACTCTCTGGCGGCGAAGCTGCAGCGGCTCTACGCAGGCAGACTCGAGGGCGCTGCGCTCGAGGCGGAGCGGCAGCGGATCTTCGGCGGGGCGCGGGACGAGCTGGCCGGCCCGGTGGGGAAGGCGCTGCAGACGATCGATGGACGCCGCATGGCGCAGCGCCCGCTCAACAACGCGGTGGTCGTGGCAGCGCGGCTTTACCGCACCAACCTCGACCGTTTTGAAGCGCTGCTGGCCGCGGACGGCGGCGACGTGGTGCGGGGGATCGTGGATCTGAAGCGCCGGGTCGCCGCCGGCGATCCGTGGGCCGCGCTCCCGCCGCTGGAGGCGGGCCCCTAGAGGAGGTCGCCCGCCTGCGTTCGCATGTGCCAGCGGGCGAGCGGATGGCGGGCGAGCGCGGCGATTTCGTCGTCGCCCTCAGTCGATCCGGCTGGCGCCTTCAGCGCGCGCGCCGCGAGAGCATGCGCGGCCGGGGCGTCGCCTGGACAGCGCAGCGTCCCGATGACGTCCGCCGGGTCCGCCGTCTCGGGCGGCTGCGTGAGCGCGAACGCGTAGCCGCTCTTCCACCGGTCGAGCCGCTCGAGCTGCTTCCGCCACTCCTCGCCGTCGCCGTGCACCGTCACGAGCAGGGGCCGGTCCCCGGCATCCGCCATCGCGACGGGCAGCACCGGGACGCCGATCGCTCGACCCACGGCCTCGGCCAGGGGCGCGTCCGCCGGGAGCGCGGCGCAGCAGGCCGTGCACGGCCAGCCCATGGTTCCGGCGAGTCGCGCGAAGGCGCCGAGACATTCCGCCAGCAACCGGACGAGGGACGCCTGGTCCGCGGCCGAGAGGGCGCCGCTGCCGCCGTCGAGGAGCACCGCGCCCAGCTCGGCGAAGGCGCGCTCGCGCGCGGTGAAATCGCGCGGCCGCTTCCCGCCGAGGGCGGCGGCCCTCCGCGTCGCCAGGATCTCGCGCGCCGCCTCGCGGCGGGGGAGGTCGTGATCGGACGACTGGTGCGCGCCCTCGAACGCGACCTCGGCGGCGTCGTACTGGCCGGCCTCGCGGAGGATCCGGCCCCGGAGCAGCAGCGTGTCGGTGTGGGGCTCGAGGGCGAAGGCCCGATCGAGGACCAGGAGGGCCCGCGAGTACTCGCCCGCCCGGTAGGCGGCGTAGGCCAGCTCGTGCCACGCGAGCGCGAGGTTGCCGTCCCGCTCGATGGCTTCCTCGAGCGCTGCGACGGCCTCGCGCGTCCGGCCGAGCTCCGCGAGCGCGGCCCCTCGGAGCGCGAGCGGCATCGCGGCGTCGGGCCCGAAGTGGGCCTCGGCGCG
>DATKLR010000088.1:0-3690 GCA_035542295.1 Gemmatimonadales bacterium
CTGGGCGCCTGCGCCCTCGCTGCGTGCATCCACCGGGCGCCGGAGACCGAGACCCGGTTCCGACAGGTCCGGGCGGGAGTGACGGCTCGCCCGGCGGACTTCTGGAACAGCGCCACGGTCTACTTCCTCCTCATCGACCGCTTCCAGAACGGCGACACCAGCAACGACCACGCGCTCGGCCGGCCGCAGGACGGCGCCCCGCTGCGCAGCTTCATGGGCGGGGACCTCAAGGGCGTGCTCCAGCGGATCGAGTCGGGCTACTTCGACAGCCTCGGCGTGACCGTCATCTGGATGACGCCGTTCGTCGAGCAGATCCGCGGGGGTGTGGACGAGGGATGGGGCAAGACCTACGCGTATCACGGCTACTGGACCCGCGATTGGACGGCGGTGGATCCGGCGTTCGGCACCAAGGACGACCTGCGCGCGGTGGTGGATTCGGCCCACGCGCACCACATCCGCGTGCTCATGGACGCCGTCATCAATCACACCGGCCCGTCGACGCCGCTCGATCCGCCGTGGCCGAACGACTGGGTGCGCACGGGGCCGAATTGCACGTACCGCTCCTACGTGACGACGGTGACGTGCACCCTCGTGGCCACGCTCCCCGACATCCGCACGGAGAGCAACGCTCCGGTGGGTCTTCCGCCGTGGCTGGTGGAGAAGTGGAGGCGCGAAGGGCGCCTGGCCAAGGAGCAGGCCTCGCTCGACTCCTTCTTCACCCGTACCGGCTACCCCAGGGCGCCTCGCTACTACCTCATCAAGTGGCTCACCGACTGGGTGCGCGACTTCGGGTTCGACGGCTACCGCATGGACACGGCCAAGCACTTCGAGGACGCGGTCGCCGTCGAGCTGAAGCGGGAGGCCCGGCGCGCCTTTGCGGACTGGAAGCGGGAGCACCCGGACAAGGTTCTGGACAGCCTGCCGTTCTACATGGTCGGCGAGGTCTACGGCTGGGACCCGAGCCAGGGCCAGAGGTTCAGCTACGGCGACAGCACCGTGAACTTCTTCACGCACGGCTACGACGGGCTCATCAACTTCGCCTTCAAGCGCGACGCCGCCGGCCCGCTCGACAGCGTCTTCGGTCGCTATGCCTCGGCGCTCACCGACGGGGTGCTGCACGGCGTCTCGTTCCTCAACTACGTCAGCTCGCACGACGACATGTCGCCGTACGACTCGGCGCGGAAGGACTCCTTCGGCGCCGGAACCCGCCTGCTTCTGGCGCCGGGCGGCGCCCAGATCTATTACGGGGACGAGACCGCCCGGCCGCTCCGCGTCGCCGGCGCGCAGGGCGACGCCAATCTCCGCTCCTTCATGAACTGGCAGGCATTGGAGCTCGATTCTGCCACGAGAAGGATACTCGAGCACTGGCGCAGGCTGGGCGAGTTCCGCCGCCGCCATCCCGCCGTGGGGGCCGGCGCGCATCGCACGCTGCAGGCCCAGCCGTACATCTTCAGCCGCAGCCTGCTGACCGACGAGGTCGACGATCGCGTCGTCGTGGCGATGGACCAGCCCAAAGGCGCAAAGACCATCCCCATCGTCGGCGTCTTCCCGGATGGCACTCTGCTCGAGGACTCCTACTCGGGAGACACCGTCACCGTGAAGCAGGGGGCGGTCTCACTGACGACGGGCTACGATCTGGTGCTGCTTGGCCAGGAGCGTGAGGCGCTCCCGAACGACAGCGTCATCGTGTACGTCCAGAACGACTATGCGCTCCCCATGGAAGCGTACGTCCTAGGGGCCGGCACCGACTACCGCATGGGGACGGTGGATCCGGGGATCGTCAGTCGGTTCGTGCTCCGCAGCAACATGCTGTCCACGAACCACATCCTGGAGTTCGTGGCGCAGTCGACCGGCTACGGACCGCAGGCGCGGACGGGTCAGCTCACGGTGGTGCCGGGAGACATCGTGGACTTCATCATCGCCACCAATCTCATCGGCACTCGGGCGGTCGTGCGGCCCTAGGGCGGCGCCTGGTCGACTCCGTGGCTGCGAGCTCACTCGCTCGTCCCGAGGCGGGCGACGTGCCCCCATCAGCCGTCGTGCTCGTGGCTGCGAATCTGGTGCCGCTCGCGGGCGTGGTGGCCTTCCACTGGACCGTGCTCTCGGTCCTGCTCCTCTACTGGTTCGAGAACGTGGTCGTCGGCGGCCTCAACGTGCTCAAGATGGCGTGCGCCAACCCACGCAGCATCGCTGCCGACGCCATCAAGCTGTTCCTGATTCCCTTCTTCATCGTCCACTACGGGATGTTCACGTCGGTGCACGGCATGATCATCCTTGCCGTGTTCGGCCACGCGAGCAGGCTCTCGCCCAGCGCGGCGACGTTCATCGCGGCGCTCCGTTCCGCTGGCGTTGGGTACGGCGCTCTCGCGATCGCCGTGAGCCACGGCTTCTCGTTCGCGCACAACTACCTGTGGGGCGGCGAGTTCCGCCGCGCCGACCCCCGGGCGCTCATGTTCCAACCCTACGCTCGGGTGATGGTACTCCATGCCGCCACCCTGATCGGCGGCTTCGGCGCGCAGGTCCTGGGCTCTCCCGCCGTCGCACTGGTGGTGCTGGTCGCGCTCAAGACCGGGATTGATCTGAGGGCGCACCTCGCGGAGCGCCGGAAGCTCGGAGCAGCGGCCGCACTGCCCCAGCCGCCTGCCGGGCCGGCGCGAGGTGTCACCGCGCCGGCAGGATCGTCTCCGGTACCGCGCCGCGCACCACCTGGATCGTGACGCGCGTCTCGCCAAGGCCGTCCGCCCTCGCGGTCACCGTGAGTGGGCCCGGGAGCGTGCCCTTGAGGATGGCCATCCCGCGCCCGTTGAATGCGCGGAGGCTGTCGGTCCGGTACGGGTCGTGGCCCTGCATGTCACCGTTGTCGAGCGCCACGATGCTGCCGCCGCTGACCGTCACGTGCAGAAGGTCGTCGGCGGTGGGCACCACGGTGCCGGCCGAATCCACGATGGCGAACCTCACCAGCGCGACGTCCCCCGGCGCGGATGTGACGGTATCGCGCTCGGCGAGGAGCCGGACCGCGGCCGGGGAACCCGCCGTCCGCACTTCCGCGACGGCGCAGGCCGAGCCGTCACGGCGCGTCCCGACGGCGCGGAGCACGCCCGGCTGGTACGGCACGTCCCAGGAGAAGTGCAGGTCGCTGGTCGAGGCGCGGACCACGGGCAAGGCGTAGCTGTTCCAGCCGCCCGACGTGCCCTGCGCGGGGAACTCCTTCGCCTCGACGCCGAATGAGCGCCCGTTGAGGAACAGCTCGACGCTGCTGCAGTTGGTGTACGCCAGCACCGGGATCACCTGGCCCTCGCGCCCCGGCCAGTTCCAGTGCGGGAGGAGGTGCAGCACGGGCCGGTCGGTCCACTGGCTCTGCCACAGGTAGTACGAGTCCTTGGGCCGGCCCGTGATGTCGATCGCCCCCGAGCCGAACCCCTTGAACGGCCAGAAGCTCTCGCCGAGGTAGTCGATCCCGGTCCACATGAAGTCGCCGGCGAAGTAGTCGTGCAGCGCCACCCACTTCCAGTGCCGCTCCGCCTGGATCATCCCCGTCGTGTAGTTGGGCCGCACCAGCGCGCTGTCGTTCCCGAGCGAGTAGCGCTCGTCGAGCGACTGGAAGATCGAGCCGCTCTCGGTGCCGATCATCTTCCAGTCGGGGTGGTCGTGGCGGTCCTGCTCGGCGAACAGCTCGCGGCGCTCGTGCCA
>DATKLR010000089.1:0-4029 GCA_035542295.1 Gemmatimonadales bacterium
TGTCGGTCATCAACGGGCGCGACCCGCAGCTCGAGCGGGGCGTCGCCGAGATCCTGCGCATGATCCAGGAGCATCCGCGGCAGCTTCCGCGGAGGCCGGCGCCGCCGGTCAAGGCGCCGCCGCAGATGCGGTAGGCCGGCAACGGCGGCTCGCCACCGACCGCGCGGTAGTGCCGGAGAGGCCGCGCGCCGATTGCAGCCGACGTGCACGACGCCCCGCTCGAGCTGTCGCTCGGGCGGGGCGTTCCTCCGCGGGGAAGCCTCGAGCGCGGACTACGTCGAGTGCGCGGGCACCATGTCGCGGTGGGTGGCCTTGAACGCCAGCGCGACGTCGTAAATCTCCCGCAGCTGCGGCCACGTAATCTGGACGTCGTAGGTCCGTCGCACGAACGCGCCGCCCCAGGCGGCCAGTGCGGCCCGGCGCGCGGGGTCGCGGAGCAGCGAGACCACGTCCGCGGCGACGCCGGCTGGGTCGGGGGGCGCGCTCTCGGCGAAGTCGCCGAAATTGGTCCGCATCGCCTGGTCTGAGGTCTCCTCGCACACCACGCCGGCGTAGCACGCCTCGCCGGCCGCCACGACGGGGCGCCCGACGGCCAGCGCCTCCATGGCGCTCCGCCCGCCAGCGATCACCACATCCGCAGCGGCGACAAACGGGACGACATCCGTCTGGTGGCCGACCTGGCGCACCGCGTCGGCGCCCAGGCGCCGGTTGGTGGCCGCGACCAGCGCCGGGAAATCGGCGGGCATCTTCATCCCGCCGACGACCAGCAGCAGCGCATCGGGAACGGCGGCGCGAATCCGCGGAAACGCGTCCGCCACGGCGCTGACGGCGACCGCGGTGCGGCGACCAGACAGGCGGCCCACGAGCGCCACGACGGGCGCGTCCGGCGGGAGGCCGCAGCGGGCGCGAGCCTCGGCGCGGTCCGGCGGGTCGGCGAGGCGCTCGACGTCCACGCCGTTGCGGACCAGGTGCACGCGTGCCTCCGGCAGGCCCAGCACGCGCACTGCATGGGCGCGGACGTTGCGGGAGACGGAGACGATCTGCTCGCCGTAGACGCTGAAGAGCCGCGCGGAGATGTGCGGGGACTGCATGATGTGGAGCGACGACACGAGCGGAACCCGCGACAGGCGGGTGGCGAAGAAGGCGACCCAGCTCGCTGCCCGCGAGTGCGCGTGCACCAGGGCGATCCGCCGTGCCCGGATCAGCCGGCGCAAGGCCACGACGTTGCGCAGGCGCTGCGGGTAGTCGCGCTTGCCGATCGGCATTGCCATGAATTCGGCGTCCACGGGCGTGCTGAGGGTGTCGGAAACGACCGTCACCCGGTGGCCTTCCCGCGCCTGCTGCGCGATCAAGGTCGCCGCGTACGTTTCGGCGCCGGTAACCTCGTACTGCGAGAGGACGTGGAGGATGTTCACGGCCGTTGCCTCCCCCCGCGGGGTGGCGTCCCTGCACGGCGGCGACGTGCCGGGCCGTGGTCGGGCCGGGTTGGATTGTCGGGGTCATATGGACGACGCACGGATCCGGGATTTGTTGGGTCCGACGCCGCGGCGGGGCGCCGGCCCGGGGGCCGGGATGGGCGCGTCGCATCAAAGACGAAGGCCGGGGCTCGCGCCCCGGCCTTCGCGCTTCACGTCTTCCCGCCGGCTAGTGTCCGGCGGCCCTGCGCTGGTCCCACTGCGCCCGGGTGAGCAAGGCGATCGGCTGGAGCTGCCGCGCGGTCATGGCGGCGTTGATGCCCTCCAGCTCCCGAGCGGCCCACGCGTCGAAGCCCTTCATCACGTCTGAAAGCTCGTGCGCGATCGCGCCGGCGCGCTGCAGCTGCGTCGCGGACGGCGGCCCCTCGTACCCCACGATGCTGCCGTAGAGGTCCGAGAGGTCCTCGCGCAGCCGCTGCTCGCCGGTGATCATCCCGCCCTCCTTCGTGGCGACGATCTTCTTCCTGATGCTGTCCGCCACGCCGGAGGCCGCGCGCAGCCGCACCGCCAGCGAATCACCCGCCGGCAGGCGCGCAGCCCGGGCGCCGAGCGCGGCGATGGCGCCGTTGATCCGGTCCACGTCGTATGTCATGTCGGTCAGGAGCGCGGCGAGCCGCCGGGCCAGGGCCAGCTGATTGCGCCGGTCGAGCGCCGTGTGCCTGGAGCGCGGGTCGGCCACGATGGTGAGCTTCGTGGTATACACGGCGGTGTCGCGCGCCATCCGGACCGTGTAGACGCCCGGCAGGAGCCGCGGCCCGACGACGGCGCCCCCCGCCGCGGTTGCGGCCGGCGGCACCGGCGGCGGCTTGAGCCGCTCGCCCCAGGTCACGCGGCTGATCCCCCGCCGCTCGCTGACCGGCACCGCGCCGAGCGACTGGCCGGCGGGATCGAGCACCTCGAGCTTCATGTCGCCGAAGATGTGGCGCCGCCGCTGGTAGTAGGTGATGACCGCGTCGTCCGTCGGGTCGGGCCCGACGAACGTGGCGTCGCCGTTCGACCACCCGCCGCCCGCGGGCAGGCGCTGCTGGGTGGGCATCGCCTGCAGGAACACGACGTCCCTGGCCAGCGCGGCCGGCGTGAGAGCGCGGAGCGGCGAGATGTCATCCACGATCCAGATGCCGCGGCCGTGCGTCGCGATGATCAGATCGTTGTCGCGTGGATGCACCACCAGGTCGCGCACGGCCACGTCCGGCAGGCCGCCGCCCTTGTAGTGCGCCCAGCTCGCCCCGCCGTCCAGCGAGACGTACAGCCCGAGCTCCGTCCCGAGGAACAGCAGGCCCCGGTCGACCACGTCCTCCTTGATCACGTGCGCGTAGCCGCGCACGGGAGCATCCGCCGAGATCAGCGGCGTCCAGGTCCGCCCATAGTCGGTGGTCTTGTAAGCGTACGGCTGCATGTCGCCGAACGTGTGCCGGTCGAAGGTGGCGTACGCGGTGCCGGGTTCGAAGTGCCCGGCTTCGATGGAGGTCACCCAGCTGTTCGGCGGCAGCCCCGCGATGTTGCCCACGAGGTTGGTCCAGGTCCTCCCGCCGTCGCGCGTGAGCTGGAGGTTGCCGTCATCGGTGCCGACCCAGATCACGTTGGGGTTCTTCGGTGACTCGGCGATGGCGAAGATCGTGGTGTAGGTCTCTGCCGAGGAGTTGTCCACCGTCACGCCGCCGGACTTCTCCTGCTGCTGCTTGGTCGTGTCGTTGGTCGTCAGGTCGGGTGAGATCTTCTGCCAGGTCTGCCCGTGGTCCCGCGAGCGGAACAGGAACTGCGCGCCGATGTAGACGACGCCCCGCCGGGTCGGGCTGACGTAGATGGGCGTGTTCCAGTTCCAGCGGAGCTTCGGCTCGCCGTAGGTCTGCAGCGGCTGGATGCTCCGCGTTTCGTGCGTCTTGCGGTTGACACGGCCGATGGAGCCGCCCTGCGCCTCCGTGTAGATGTAGTCGGGGTCGGAGGTGTCCACCCAGGTCCAGAAACCGTCCCCGCCGTAGATGTTCTCCCACTGGGCATTGGCGATGCCGCCGGGGAACGACGAGGTCCCGATCCAGTCGCTGTTGTCCTGCAGGCCGCCGTACACGTGGTACGGCCGGTCATTGTCCACGCTGACGTGGTAGAACTGCGAGATGGGCAGGTTGTCGCCTTTCCACCACTTGTTGCCGGCGTCGTAGCTGTACCAGATGCCGCCATCGTCGCCGGTGATGAGGTGGTCGGGGTTCTGCGGATCCACCCACACGTCGTGGTGGTCGCCGTGCGTCCCGCCGCTGATGTCGCTGAAGCTCGCCCCGCCGTTGGTGCTGACGATCAGGCCGAGGTCGGGCTTGTAGACCCGGTTCTCGTTGGTCGGGTCCACGATCAGGTTGGCGAAGTAGAACGGCCGCCAGATCATCAGCTGGCTGCGGTCGCGCATCTGCCAGGTGCGGCCGCCGTCGTCGGAGCGGTACAGCGCGTTGAGCGGGGGCACCGCCTCGATGAGCGCGTACACCACGTCCGGCTTCGAGGGCGCCACCGTCACGGCCACGCGGCCCCACGGCTTCGGGGGCAGGCCCTGGGCGCTGTGCTCGTCGAG
>DATKLR010000090.1:0-3494 GCA_035542295.1 Gemmatimonadales bacterium
GTGCCGGAACTGCTCGATGGACTCGGCGAACCGGCCGACCTGCTTGAGTACCACGCCCAAGCCCTCCCGGCAGGCGTGATCCAACTCCCAGTTCTGTTCCTGCTCCGCCTTGCGCTGCGCTTCCTTGAGGAGCGGATAGGCTCGCTCCGGCCAGTAGTACTTTGAGAACACGTAGGCCCGCGCAAAGAGCGAGTGCGCAGACGGTTCTGCTCCTGGCGACGCGAGCCCCGACCGCCACAGCGCGCGCGCCGTTCTGCGCACCAACCCAATGTCGCAGGTCTTGTCGGCCGTGCGCAGCAGCAGCGTCATCGCGTCGTCACGGCTCGTGAAGGGGCCCGAGCCGTGCGGCCCGAGCAGCTCCTCGAGTTCGGCGCAGACGCGCGAGAGCGGTACCCGCCCCTGGTAGTGATCAGCCGCAATCTGAACGAAGCGGAATTCGGCCTTCAGCTCGTCAGCGAGATCCGGCGCCGCGCGAGCCTCCAGACACAGCGCGCCCACCTTCTCGAACTGCCTGAGCCCAAGGCGACACGTCGCCAGTGCAGCCGCGACTTGGCCGTCATATGGCCCGGATACACGCCGCACCAACTCCAGCGCTTCAGCGCGCTCTTCTACGGCACCCACGGAGCCGGCGAATTCGGCGGCGGCCAAGCCATGCGCCCGCGCGTCAGCGTACCTCCGCGCCTGCTCCAGGTGTAGCGCCACCTCCATCTGCGCCACCGGATTCCGGGCCGCCGACTCGGCGAGCACGAGCGCCAAACGCGAGTGGATCCCGCGCCGTTCCGTCCCGTCGAGCGTGGCGTCGGCGAGCGGCGCGTAGCTGTCGTGGGCAAACGCGAGCCTGGAGCCGTCGCGCCGGAGCAGCTGCGCATGGTCCAGCTCGTACACCGCCGAGGCCAGCTCCGCGGGCGCGAGCTGGGTCACCGCCTGCAGCTCGTGCTCGGCCAGGGGACGCGCCGCGATGGCCAGCACGGCGGTCACCGACCGGGCCCCCGCCGACAGGGCCGCCAGACGCGCCGAGGCGGACTGCTCGAAGCGCGCTGTCGCACTGTGCGGTTCGTCCACGCTGCGAAGCAGCCAGTCCGAGGCGGGCCGGCTGCCGTCCGCCGGTATGGCCAGCGCCAGCTCGGTGGCGTGCAGCGGATTCCCACCTGCGATCCGGGCCATGGACGCCACGACGGACGGCGGTGACTCCAGCCCCCGCCGGGCCAGCACGTCACCGACGATCCGCTGGAGGTGCGAATCCTCCAGCGGGCCGACCCGCTGCAGCTGACTGTAGCCCTGCGCCTTCGCCTGCTCCGCGAACTCCCCCAGCTCCTCCCCGGCCTCCCCCGCCCGGACGACGTAGACGAGCAGGGTGCGCTGCGTCGCGACCTGGCGGCCGAAGTAATGGAGTAGCGCCAGCGTCGTCTCGTCGGCGTCCTGCACGTTGTCTACGACCAGAAGGAGGGGCTCCTCGTACGAGACCGACTCCCCGGCCCTGCAGGTCGCCTCGCAGACACGGTGGCGCACCGAGTCGTCGGCCGCCAGCGCCGGCGGCGCATTGGGAAACCGCTCGCGCAGTTCGGGCGCGAGACGGCTCAACTCGCTGATCCAGACCTGGCTGAGTGCGACAAAGCCCGGCAGCTCCGCCATCTGGCGCACCAGCGCGGAGATCGGCGCGAACGGCACGCACCGCTCGGTCGGGAAGCAGCGCGCCGTGCATGACGCGCCGCCGGCCACGCGCACCTGGTCCACCAGCTTCCCGGCGAGCGCGCTCTTGCCGATGCCCGCCGGGCCGAGCACCACGACGCAGCCGCCCTGGCCGCCCCGCGCCGCGTCCCAAGCCTGCCAGAGCCGCGCGAACTCTGCGCTGCGGCCGTACAGCGGCTTCGCGGTTGGAGGAACGATCGCCTCGACCACCCGGCCGGGAGAGTCTGCACGGCCGGCGCTCCGGGCGCCGCTCCGCTGGCGCTTCGCCCAGGCACGCATCTCGGGCCCGGGCTCCGCGCCCAGCTCCTGGCTGAGCCGCGTCTCGAACGCGGAATACCGCCGCAGCGCAAGCGTGCGATCGCCCAGCAGCGTCAACGCCACGAGCTGCGCCAGCATCGCCGTCTCGTCGAGCGGGTCCAGCTCCAGCAGCGACTCCGCCACCGAGCGCATCTGCTCCCAGTCGCCCTCCGTGCGCGTAGTGCCGAGCAGCTCATGCAGGGCCCGCCGCATGGTCTCCAGGAGGCGGCGCCGCTCGGCCTCGAGCCAGCGCTCGAAGCCGGGCGCGTTGTGGACCCAGATCCCGTCGAGCAGGTTGCCGCGCCACAGGGTCCACGCGTCCCGCTGCCGGTGCTGGGCCGCACACCGTTCGAACTCCGCGACGTCCGCCCAGACCACGCCATCCCTGAGGAGCAGCTCATCCTTCGCCGGGACGGCGATCGCCTCGCAGTCGAGCAGCTTGTTGATGAGCGACGTGGTCTGGGAGAGTGAATGCCGTGCGCGACTGACCTCGTCCTCGGACCAGAGCAGGTCGATCAGGCGGTCGCGCGCCTGCGGCTGACCCGGCCGCCGCGTGAAGAAGGTGAACAACGCCATCTGCTTCCTGGTGCGGAACACAAGCTTCCGGCCGTCGGCGCCGCGCAGCGATACAGGGCCGAGGCAACGGAATTCGAATTGGGAGCGGCGGACTTCGTCGACTCGGGTCATGGATGCTGCCGGCTGACTGCCACGACTGCTAACGACCGAGCATCACCCAGATGTCACCAAACCACAGGTATGGCAAGGCGATTATCGGGACATCCGAACGGGGAATTACCGCTGTGCGGCTTGGACGACCTCGTGCACCACGTCTTCGGCCCTCTTCCCTGCCGCCTCGGCGTGGAAGTTCACGACGATCCGGTGGCGCAGCACCGGCAGCGTGACGGCGGCCACGTCCTCTAGATCCGCCATCGGCCGGCCGTCCATCGCCGCCCGCGCCTTGGCGCCCAACACGAGATACTGCGAGGCTCGCGGCCCAGCGCCCCAGGCCACGTACTCCTTCACCGCCTGCGGCGCCAGCGGTTCGCTCGGCCGCGTCATCCGCGCCAGCTTCACCGCCGCCTCCACCACCACCTTCGGCGCCGGCACCCGCCGCACCAGCCCCATCAGCTCGAGCAGCTCCTCGGCCGTGAGCACGGGAGAGAGCACGGCCGACGTCTCGCCCGTCGTCCACTCGACGATCCGCTCCTCCTCGTCCTTCGACGGATACTCGACGTGCAGCTCGAACATGAACCGGTCGAGCTGCGCCTCGGGCAGCGGATACGTCCCCTCCTGCTCGATCGGGTTCTGCGTCGCCAGCACGAAGAACGGCTCGGAGAGCCTGTAGGTCTGGCTCGCCACCGTCACCCCGTGCTCCTGCATCGCCTGCAGCAGCGCCGCCTGCGTCTTGGGCGGCGTGCGGTTGATCTCGTCCGCCAGCACGATGTTCCCGAACAGCGGCCCCGGCACGAACCGGAAGCTGCGCCGCCCCGTCGTCACGTCCTCCTCGA
>DATKLR010000091.1:0-3537 GCA_035542295.1 Gemmatimonadales bacterium
GGGGCACCTCGGGGCCGGCGCTTCGCGTTCGGGGGCGCTTGACTCCGCCACGACGCGGCCTAGACTACGCGGACGGCATGACGGAACCGGCGGCAGGCTCGTCCCGCACCATCCTCATCGTCGAGGACGACGACGAGGCGCTGGCGCGTTTCGACCGCGCGTTCCACTCCGCGGGCTGGGCAACCGTGGATGCGCGGAACGGCTCGGACGCCATCGCGCTGGTCAAGGCGGGGCTCCGGCCGACGGCGGCGCTGGTGGACATCGGGCTCCCCGGTGCGTCGGGCTTCGACGTGCTGCGGGAGATCAGGTCCTCGGCGCCGGCCACGCGGGCGCTCGCCTGCTCGAGCCTCGAGGATCCGATCCTGGTCGCCACCTGCCGGCGGGCGGGGGCGGCCGATTTCGTCGCGAAGTCGAAGGGTGTGGCGGAGGCGCTCCGCCTGGCGGAGGTAAAAGGCTAGAGCAGGCGCCCCTGGATGACGGGGGAGAAGGACCGGCGGTGGTGAGGGGTAGGACCACGCCGCTCCAGCGCCGCGCGGTGCGCCGGCGTCCCGTAGCCCGCGTTCCGCTCCCAGCCGAAGTCCGGATACCGGCCGCCGAGCCGCTGCATCACCCGATCCCGCACCGTCTTGGCCAGGATGCTGGCGCAGGCCACCGCGTAGCAGCGCGCATCGCCGTCCACCATCGCCTCGTGCACGAAGCCCAGCTCCGGGACGGCGAGCCCGTCCACCACGATCACGTCCGCGGCGGCCGCGAGCCGGGTGAGGGCGCGATGCATCGCCAGCGCCGTGGCCCGGCGGATGTTGAGGCGGTCCACCTCGCGTACGCTGGCGGCGCCCAGTGCGTAGGGCAGACTGGAAACGATCGCCGCCGCGAGCTGCTCGCGGCGGCGGCGGGTGAGCTGCTTGGAATCGTTGACGCCATCGAGGCAGGCCGAATCGGGCGTGACCACCACCACGGCGGCGATCACGGGACCCGCCCAGGGTCCGCGGCCGGCCTCGTCCACGCCGGCCACCCGGCGCAAGCCCCGGGCGAAGTACGCGCGCTCGACCGAGAGGTCGAGCACCGTCAGACCTGTTCCGGCTCCTTCACGCCTTCGCGCTGCTCCTTGATCCTGCCCGCCTTCCCCGCGAGCCGGCGCAGGTAGTACATCTTGGCGCGCCGCACCTTGCCTTTCCGCACCATCTCCACCGAGGCGATGCTCGGCGAGTGCAGCGGGAAGATGCGCTCGACGCCGACGCCGGCCGAGACCTTGCGGACCATGAACGTCTCGCTGACCCCGCCGCCGCGCCGCCCGACGCACACGCCCTCGAACGCCTGCAGGCGCTCCTTGTCCCCCTCGCGCACCCGCACCATCACCTTGATGGTGTCCCCGGGACGGAAGTCGGGGAGGTCCGTCTTCAGTCCCGCCTGTCGAAACGTCGCCAGCCGATCCATGGTCATTCTCCCATCCGTGCGAGGTAGCGCGCCCACAGATCGGGGCGCCGCTCCCGCGTCAATCGTTCAGCCTCAGCCTGCCGCCACATCGCGATCCTGCCGTGGTCGCCCGAGAGCAGGACGTCGGGAACCGGGTGCCCCCGGTACTCCGCGGGGCGCGTGTACGACGGCGGCGCGAGCAGACCCTCGTAGTGTGAATCGCCCGCCGCCGACTCGTGGTCCCCCAGCGCTCCCGGCAGCAGGCGGACCACCGCATCCACGACGCACAGCGCCGCCGGCTCGCCGCCCGAGAGCACGAAATCGCCGATCGAAAGCTCCTCCGTCGCGAGGTGATCGGCAACCCGCTGATCCACGTCCTTGTAGTGCCCGCACAGCAGCGTCAGCGTCTCGCCCACGGCGAACCGCACCGCGTCGTCGTGCTCGAAGCGCCGCCCCCGCGCCGACAACAGCACCACGGGGCCCGCGGGCCTCAGGTCGTCCAGCGCCTCGAAGAACGGCTCCGGCCTCAGCACCATCCCCGCGCCGCCGCCGTAGGGCTCATCGTCCGCCGTCTGGTGCCGGTCGTGCGTGTAGCTCCGCAGCGCGACCACCCGGAAGCTCACCAGGCTCTTCGCCGCCGCGCGCGCCGGGATGCTGAGCCCCAGCGGCCCCCCGAAAAACTCGGGGAAGAGCGTGACGATCGTGATCTGCAGCACCTACAGCTCCAGCAGTCCGTTCGGAGGCGCGATCACGACCAGCCGCTCCGCGCGGTCCACCCGCTCGACGACGCCCCGGGTGAAGGGGATCAGGTGGCGCTTCTCCGCCCCGGCCACCTCGAGGAGCCACCCCTGCGGCGCCTCGATCACATCGTCGACGACGCCCACCGGAGCGCCGGCGGCGGTCGCGACGTTGAGCCCCACCAGCTCGTGCATGTAGAACTCGCCGTCCTCGAGCGCGCGCGCCTCCGCCATCGGAATGGCGAGATGGCGCTCCTTGAACTCCAGCAGCGCCTCGCGCGTCTCGATCCCCTCGAAGTGCAGCAGCCAGGCGCGGTGGTACGGGCGGCTCCGCTCGATCACCAGCTCGCGGCCGGTGGCCAGTCCTTCCCGGTTCAGCAGTGTCAGCCGCTTCCCCAGGGCGAAGACCGCGTCCGGCTCGTCGGTCACCGGGTAGACGAGCGCGTCACCCCGGACACCGTGCGGCTTCTTCAGGAGACCGACCACCAGATGGGTCGGCCCGTCCATCGGCCCCTACGCCTTGGAGACCGGCGGCTCGGGCAGATCGGTCCCGAAGCACCCCGCCTTCCGGAGCAGCGAGGCCACCGTCTCCGACGGCGTCGCGCCCTTGGCGAGCCACTCGAGCACCTTGGCCTTGTCCAGCGTGATCTGCTCGCCCTTGCCGCGCGGGTAGTAATGCCCGAGCAGCTCGACGAACCGCCCGTCCCGCGGCGCCTCGGAGTCCGCCACCACGATCCGGAACGTGGGCTGATGCTTCCGTCCCACCCGGCGCAACCGCATCCTCACGGCCATCTCAGATCGCTCCTCGCATCCCCTTCATGCCTTTCATGAACTTTCCCATCTCCTTGAACTGCGCCAGCAGCCGGTTGACTTCCTGCACCGGCCGGCCGGAGCCCTTCGCGACCCGCGCGCGCCTGGGGCCGCTCAGCAGCTCGGGGTGCTTCCGCTCCTCGGGCGTCATCGAGAGCACGATGGCCTCGACGTGCTTCAGCCGCTTCGGGTCCGCGGCCTGCACCGCCTTCAGCGCCTCGCGGGCCTGCGCGCCGCCCCCGCCCGGCAACATCGTCAGAATGGACTCCAGCGGGCCCAGCTTCTGCGTCTCCCGCAGCGCGTCGAGGAAGTCGGAGAGGTCCATCCCCTTCTTCGTCGTCGCCTTGCGGGCGAGCCGCTCCGCCTTCTCCCGGTCCAGCGTCTGCTCGGCCCGCTCGACCAGCGTCAGCACGTCGCCCATCGCCAGCATCCGGCCCGCGATGCGGTCCGGCCGGAACGGCTCGATGGCGTCGAGCCCCTCACCGGTGCCGATGTACTTGATCGGCGCCCCGGTCGCCGCGTAGATGGTGAGCGCCGCGCCGCCGCGCGCGTCGCCGTCCATCTTGGTCAGCACCAC
>DATKLR010000092.1:0-12958 GCA_035542295.1 Gemmatimonadales bacterium
GTCGCGTCCGACACGTAGGCCTGCACCACGCCCGTCGTGCCGCCGCCCGCGCCCTGCACCAGCCGCGAGGCGAACAGCAGCCAGATGCTGTGCGCGAAGCCGAAGATCACGTATGCGATGGCAGCCGCCGAGAGGCCGATCAGCAACGTGGGCCGTCGCCCGTAGCGGTCCGACACGCGTCCCCACAGCGGCGAGCTGGCGAGCTGCGCGATGGAGAACGACGCCACGAGCGGGCCGACGATCCAGGGGTGGCCGCCGAGCCGCAGCGCGTAAAACGGCAGGAGCGGGAAGATCATCGCGAAGCCGAGCATGTCCACGAACGCCGTGGTCATCAGGACCGCGAGGGACTTCCTCACTGGCCGGCCTCGGCTTCCGCGGCCGCGCCCGCCTTCGCCCCCACGCCGAGAGCGACGGCACTCACGGCCATCAGCACGACGCCGAAGGCGGCCGCCACGCCCACGTCGGCGAGGCGGAGACTCGCGAGAATCTCGATCGCGATGGGGCGCGTGTCGTAGGTGTACAGCAGGACCGAGGTGACGAAGTCGCCAAGCGCCGTGACGAACGCCAGGCTCGCGCCCGCGGCGATGGCCGGCTTGAGCAGCGGCAGGGTGACGCGCGTCAGGCGCCGCCACGGCCCGGCGCCCAGCGATTCCGCCGCCTCCTCGAGCGACGGATCGAGCTGGCGATAGCCGGCGAGCAGCGACCGGCCGGTCAGCGGCAGGCTGCGCACGAGGTAGGCGAGCGGGAGGATCGCCGCCGTACCCACCAGCACCCAGCGTCCGGCAAGGGGCCGGTCGACGCTGAAGAGCGTCGCCAGCCCGATCGCCACCACGGTGCCGGGGACGGCCCAGGGGAGCGCGAGCAGCGTTTCGATCGCGCCGCGGAGCGCCACCCGGCGCCGCACCGCGAGGTGCGCCGCGACGAGCGCCACCGCCACGGCGGCCGCCGTCGCCGCCGCGGCCATCCAGAGCGAGTTGAGCAGCGGCCGCAGGCGCCCCGCCTCGCCGAACAGCGTGGCGTAGTTGCCCAGCGACCAGGCCGGCGGAATCGCCTGCGTGGTCCACGTGCCCGCCGGGACCAGCGACACCACGACCAAGGTGAGGTGCGGCAGGAGGAGCACGAGCGCGAGCGTCCAGCCGAGTGCCGCGGCCGCGCCCCGGGCCAGCGGGTGCGCGATCCGCCGCGCGCGCGGCGCCATGCCCTTCCCCACGGAGAACGTCAGCCGGTCGCCCTCATTCCGCTGCACCACGACGAAGCCGGCGATGGCCAGCACGGCCAGCGCCAGCGTCTCCAGCATCGCCGTCGGCAGGTCGCCGTTCAGCTTGGTCGCGACGATCTGGGTGGTCATCACGCGGAAGGAGCCGCCGAACACGTATGGCGCGCTGAACGAGGCGAGCGCCGTCATGAAGGTCAGCAGCGCGGCGCCCCAGAGCGACGGCGCGAGCAGCGGCAGCGTCACCCGCCGGAAGGTGCGCCACGGCCCCGCCCCGAGCGACGCCGCCGCCTCGAGCATCGAGGCGTCGAGCCGCGCCAGACCGGCCCGGGTGAAGAGGTAGAAGTACACATACATCGAGTACGCGTGGACCAGCAGGATCGCGGCCGGCCCCTGGAGCCGCCACGGATCGTGCGACAGATGGAGCAGCGCGCGCACGCCGCGCGCGACGAACCCCGTCTCGCCGTAGAGGAACAGGAAGGCGATGACGCCCACCAGCGGCGGCAGCACGGCCGGGAGCGCGACGAGCGCGCCGAGGAAGCGACGCGCGGGGAAATCGTACCGCTCGAAGACGAAGGCCAGGGGAATCCCGATTCCCGCGGCGAGCGCGACGCTGGCGACCGAGATCCACAGGCTGTTCCAGAGCGCCGCCCGCTCCGCGTGCGACGCGATGAAGGCGCCGAGGTCGGCGTGCGTCGCCTCGACGCCGACCAGGACGAGCGGGTAGACGATCAGCCAGGCGAGGGCCAGCACCAGCGCCAGCCCATTCAGATCCCAGCTGCGGCGGGTTCTCACTCCGTGCGTCCGTGCGTCGGTGCGTCCGTGCGATCCCAGAATAGCACGCGGTCCACGGCCACGCCCACCCGCTCGCCGACCCGGACGGCGCCATGCGGGGCCTGCACGTCGAAAACGGCGCCGGCACCCGCGTCCACCGTGAAGTACGCCTGCGCGCCGACGAACCGGCGCTCGGTGACGACGCCCTGCAGCGCCGCACCGGCGAGGGGCACGAACCGCATCGCCTCCGGCCGCACCAGCGCCCGCGCTCCGGCGCGCACTGCGCCCGCCACACGCTCGCCGGGCAGCGCCGCGGCGCGGCCGACGAACCCGGCCACGAAGGCCGTCCGCGGCTCGTCGTACAGCTCGTCCGCCGTCCCGACCTGCTCCAGGTGCCCCGCGCTCAGCACGGCGATCCGATCGCCGAGCTCGAACGCCTCCTCCTGCTCGTGCGTGACGAAGACCGTCGTGATGCCGACCTGCTTGATGGCGCGCCGCAGCTCGCGCCGGGTACGCTCCCGCAGCGACGGATCGAGGTTCGAGAGCGGCTCGTCCAGGAGCAGCACCCGCGGCTCGGGCGCCAGCGACCGCGCCACAGCGACCCGTTGCTGCTGGCCGCCCGAGAGCGCCGTCACCGGCCGCCGCTCGTAGCCCGCCAGGTCCACCATCGCCAGCACTTCGCGCACGCGCCGCGCCGCGGCCTCGCCGGAGGCGGCGAGCCCGAACGACACGTTCTGCCCGACGTCCAGGTGAGGGAAGAGCGCGTAGTGCTGGAAGACCATCCCGAAGCGCCGCGCCGCCGGCGCCGTTCGCGTCACGTCCTCGCCGTCCACCGTGATCGTCCCGGCGTCGGGCACCTCGAACCCCGCGAGCAGCCGCAGCGTCGTCGTCTTGCCGCTGCCGCTCGGGCCGAGCAGGGCGAGGATCTCGCCGCGCGCCACGCCGAGGGACAGCGCGTCCACCGCCGCCACTCCCCCGAAGGACTTGGTGAGTCCAGCGACGCTGAGGTACTTCTCATCTCTCACGTGGACGTCTCGCCCCTCACCCTTCACTGCTCACCTGTTCCCCGTACGTGCTTGTCCCAGTACTCCATCCAGCCAACGCCGCGGGCCTCGACGCTGTCCCAGTTCAGCGGCTCGGCCTTGAGGCGGGCCTCGACCGGCCCCATCCACGCGGGGAGCGAGTCCCGCGGCGGCTCGAGCCCCAAGGCCGGCAGCCGGAACCCCTCCCGCGCCGCCAGCAGCTCGATCTGGGGGGTGCGTACCCAGTCGACGAACTCGCGCGCCAACGCCGCGTGGCGCGCACCGCGCACCACGGCGATGTCGTCGTCGATGACCGGCGTGCCGGAGCTGGGGAAGAGATAGCCGAGCTTCCGCCCCTCGTGCTGCAGCAGCAGCATGTCGGGCAGGTCCCAGAGCGAGATGAGCCCTTCCTGCCGCTCGAGCTTGGTGTGGAGGAGCGCCGGCGTGAGCACGTACTCCTTGGTCTGCGCATCGAGGCGGCGCAGCCACGCCATGCCCTGCGCCGTGTCGCCGGTGCGCTGCAGGCTCCGCATGACGATCATCTCGAAGATCGCCCGCATCGTCCCGCTCGCGAGCGGATCGCGGAGCAGGAGCTTGCCGCGCCACTTCGGCTGGAGCACGTCGTCCCAGTCGTGCGGTGCCTCGGCCTCGGTCAGGGCCTCGCTGCTGTACTCGATCACCGCCGGCGTGCGGTACACGGAGACGTACAGCGGGCCGCCGGGCGTCACCGGCTCGAGGAGCGAGTCGTGCGCGCCTCGCGCGAACAGCGGCGAGGGAGCGCCGAACCAGAGATCGGCCTGGGGATTCGCCCGCTCCGACCGCAGCCGATCCAGGACCTCCTGCGAGCCCATGTCCATCCACCGCACGTCCACGTCGGGGTGCAGCGCCTCGAACCGCTGCTGGAGGACGGTGAGCAGCTCGCGGCCGTGGGGCGAATAGATGACGAGGGGCGTCTTGCCGCTGGAGCAGGCCGCCACCGGGAGGGCGGCCAGGAACGCCAACGCGCGCAGCTTACCGCACGTCATCAGGCCGTAGCGCCAGCAGGTTGGCGAACAGCCGGTATGCGCCCGGCACCCCGGCGGGGAGCTGCCGGAAGAAGCTGAGCCCGGTGTAGACGAACAGCCCGCGGCCAAGCCGCGCGATCAGCAGGCCGCCGCGGAGCCGCTCCCCGGCGTCTCCCATCTCCAGCATCGGCCGGTAGGCGCTTTCCCACTCGTGGGCGAAGTAGAGCCCGCGCTCCTGCACCCACCCCTCCCAATCGGCGGCGCCGATGGCGTTCGGCCGGCGGAACAGCGCGCTGGACGGATCGAGCACCGTCACCGGCGCCGTCTCGTCGGTCACGCGGTCGTGCGGCGAGGCGATCGTGAACCGGTACGGCGCGAAGCCGCCGCGCACGTACGGATACTGCTGATACTGCACGATGAGCCGCCCGCCCGCCCGCGCGTAGTCCAGGAGTCGGCCGTTGGCGGCGACGAGCGCCGGATCGGTCTCGTAGGCCCGGCTCCCGACCACGATCGCGTCGAACCGCGACAGGTCGCCTTTCTCCAGGTCGGCGGGCGTGAGCAGCGCCACCGGCACCCCGACCGCCTGGAGCGCTTCGGGCACCAGGTCCGCCGCGCCCCGCACGTAGCCCACCCGCGTCAGGCGCGGCAGCGCCAGGTCCGCCATCTCGATCCGCAGCCTGGCCTCGCGCACGTACGCCACCGGGCGGATGTGCGGGTAGTCCACCACCTCGACCGCGCGATCGTACGTCCCCTGCCCCGCCGTGGCTTCGGCCCGCACCGTGTACCGGCCCGGTTTGACGTCCCGGGACGGTCTCACCTCAAACGTGAAGCTCTGGCGCGCGTCCTCGCCGTCGAGCGTATAGACCTGCGCGTCCGACACGCTCCACAGAGGCGGCAGGTCGAGCCGCACGACCCCCTCCACATGACCCCGCCGCCCGTTGGTGAGCGTCACCGACACGGTGCGCGCGCCGTCCGCGGCGCTGGGCCAGACCATCATGGCGGGCGCGATCTCCACGCCGACCGGCGGGACGACGAACAGCGGGCGGCGGACCTCGCCCATCGCCTCGTCGTCGCGCCGATACACCACCTCACGCCGCAGCGCGACGCGCACGCCCGCGATCGTCGTCTCGATCCGCGCGAACAAGGGCGGGGGCTGGAGCGGCTCGCCCTCGAGCGAATCCGGGACGCCGGACCAGTCGTACAGCGCACCCACGAGCGGCCGCCGGAGGAAGTACGGCTGTGAGAGCGGCGCCTCCGCCGGCACGGTCACCGTGAACATGCGCGTGGCGACGCCCCGTGCCGATGCGAAGAACGGTCCGCGGCCCGCCGGCGCCGTGACCACGCGGCCCGGCCCGACGGCCCACCCGGAGGGCGCCTCGATGACCGCCGCATCCAGGGGCGCCTCCCGGTCCGCTCCCCACAGATAGGTGATAACCGTCAACGAGTCGCCGGGCACGGCGTGTGCGTCGCCCGCAATGGCGTCCGCCACCACCCCGGCGGCGTTGGCCAGCGCCTCCTCCAGCACCGGCTCCTTCGCCTTCAGGA
This sequence comes from Gemmatimonadales bacterium, assembly GCA_035542295.1. Classification (GTDB taxonomy): domain Bacteria; phylum Gemmatimonadota; class Gemmatimonadetes; order Gemmatimonadales; family JACORV01; genus Fen-1245. The sequence continues at coordinate 5,559 of DATKLR010000092.1, forward strand.
AATCCGGTGGCGCGTTCGCCCTGAGCTCGCTCAGGGCCGCGGCGAGCAGCGGGACGATGCGGTCCACTTTCCGCGGCGTCAGGAGGTCGCGGGCCGAATCCACCAGCGCGGCGTAGCGCGCGAGTGCAGGCGCCAGCGACGTGTCGATCCCGGCGAAGAGACCCGCGCCGCCCGCCCCGGTGAAGTCCTCGATCAGGGCCAGCCGGGACGTGGACGCCCCGATGTCCTGCAGCCGCCCCATCTCCTGCGAGCGGTGCTCGCTGCGGCTCGCCATCGCGAGCTGGTGGTAGGACTCTCCGGCCACGGGGTCGAGCGCGCCGGAGTTGAGGACGACCGTCGTCCCCGTCGTGTCGAACCGCCCCTCCCGGTACAGCTTTCGCGGTCCCCAGGTCGAGTCGCGCAGCAGGTCGAAGGCCGCGCGAGTCGCCAGGCCCGCGGCCTGGTGCTGGCCGTGACCGTCGCGCGGCGTGCCGGAAAAGATCGAAACGATCACCTGGGGCCGGAACCGGCGGATCACACGCACCACGTCCGCGAGCAGCGTGTCGCGCGGCCAGAAGCGCAGCGTCTCGTCCAGCGTCTTGGAGAACCCGAAGTCGAAAGCTCTGGAGAAGTACTGGTGCGCGCCGTCCACCCCACGCGCCGCCAGCAGCTCCTCGGTCCGGAGCAGGCCGAGGCCCTCACCCAGCTCGGAGCCGATGAGGTTCTGCCCTCCCTCGCCCCGCGACAGGGACAGGTACGCCGCATCCACGCCCATTCCGCGGGAGAGCAGCGTCAGCAGCTCGGTGTCCTCGTCGTCGGGATGCGCCCCGATCACCAGGACGCGCTTGTTCTGATCGAGGCCGCGCAACGCGCGGTCGAGAGCGGCGATGCCCCCGGTGCCGGCGGGGGCCAGCGGCTGGGCCGTGGCCGCGAGCGGGGCGGCCGCCAGCAGGGCGACGAGCCCCACGCGAGACAGCGTCGATTCGATGTGGGCCATTTGAAGCCAAGAAGCTAACCAGGCGGCGCCTCTTCCGCTCGGGCCTCTGCCGCTGCAGCATTTCCCCTGCATCCTGCACCGGTGCAACTCCGTCACCCTGGGGGTCTCATGGCAGCGATCAACAACCGCAGCGTCCGCGTCGGCGCGCTGTGGGGCGGCGTGGTCTTCTTCGTGTGGAGCATGCTCATGGAGTTCGGCGGCGCCTACGTCATCGTCGGGAAGGCGCGCATGGACATCGCCATGAACGCCGGCTGGTTCCTCAAGGAGCCCCGCGTCCCGATGTGGCTGTTCTTCGTCGTCTGGATCGTGTGCCTGTTCCTGATCTCCTGGGGTCTCGCCTGGGCGTACGCCAACATGCGCGCGACCGCCGGCCCCGGGCCGAAGACCGCCGCGCTGCTCGGCCTGATCGTCGGGTTCGCCGCCGGCTTCCCGATGGAGTTCGCCCATGCGGCCTTCCAGCCGCTGACGGCGCGTTACGCCGTGGTGTGGATGCTCGAGATGCTGGTCGGGTGCGTGCTCGCGGCGCTGACGGCGGGCAAGCTGTACAAGGACGCGCCCGCGGTCTGACCGGTGGGGGCGCACACGTCCGGCGCGGCCGAGACGCCGCTTGCCTCGTGGCGGGGCGAGTTCCCGATCCTGGAGACCACGACCTACCTGATCTCCAACTCGCTGGGGGCGATGCCGCGCGGCACCGCCTCCAGCCTGGCGCAGTACGCCGAGACCTGGGCGCAGCGCGGGGTCCGGGCGTGGGAGGAGGGGTGGTGGGAGATGCCGGTCGCCGTCGGCGACATGGTGGCCGGCATCATCGGCGCGCCCCGGGGCTCGGTCACGATGCACCAGAACGTGACCCTGGCCGAGGCGGTGGTGCTGTCGTGCTTCGCGCCGCAGGGCCGGCGCAACCGGATCGTGTGCGAGGACGGGAACTTCCCCTCAATCCTCTATTTGTACGGCGCCCAGCCGGGGCTCGAGCTCGTTCCGGTGCCGGTCGAGCGGCTGCCGGAGGCCATCGACGAGCGGACGCTGCTCGTGCCGGTCTCCCACGTGCTGTTCCGGAGCAGCCTCGTGCAGGACGTGCCGGCGATCGTCGAGCAGGCACACCGCTGCGGCGCGCACGTGGTGCTCGACATCTACCAGTCGGCCGGCGTGCTCCCGCTCGACGTCACGGCGCTCGCCGTGGACTTCGCCGTCGGCGGGTGCCTGAAGTGGCTGTGCGGCGGCCCGGGCAACGGCTTCCTCTACGTCCGGCCGGACCTCGCGCACCTCGAGCCCCGGCTCACCGGGTGGATGGCGCACGCCGATCCGTTCGCCTTCGAGCCGCCGCCGACGCGCTACGCCGATTCGCCGTTCCGGTTCCTGACGGGCACGCCGTCGGTTCCCAGCCTGTACGCGGCCGTCGAGGGGCTGCGGATCGTGCGCGAGGTGGGCGTCGAGCGGATCCGCGCCCACTCGGTACGGCTCACCGAGCGGCTGCTCGCCCGCGTCGGCGAGTACGGCTTCGCGAGCATCACGCCACGCGACAGCGCACGCCGGGGCGGCACCGTCGCCGTGGATCCGCCCGACGCTCGGGCCATTTCGCGCCGGCTGCTGGAGCGGGACTTCCTGATCGATTACCGGCCCGAGGCCGGAATCCGCATCTCACCTCATTTCTACAATACCGAGGACGAGTGCGACGCGGTCATCGCCGAGATCGCCGCACTCGCGGGCGGCCGCCCCGCCCTGCGCAGCACGCGCTACGACTGAGGCCAGTTGCGAGTTGTGAGTTGCGAGGGGGGCGTCCCGCGGGGTTTCCGGACCGCCGGCGTGACGCCGTGAGCCGCGACCCCGTCGCGCTGGAGGCCGGCCTCACGCGGGAGCTGTCCCCCCGGCAGCTCACGATGATCGCCATCGGCGGGGCCATCGGCACCGGACTCTTCCTCGGCAGCGGCATCTCGATCGGCCTCGCCGGACCCGCCGTCGTCGTGTCGTACCTGATGGGCGCCGTCGTCGCCTTCCTGATGACGCTGGCCCTCGGCCAGATGGCGGTCCGGCATCCCACCGCCGGGTCGTTCGGCGTCCACGCGGAGATCTACCAGGGCCCGTGGGCCGGCTACACGGTGCGCTGGAGCTACTGGCTGGCCCAGACCATCGCCGTCGGCGAGGAGGTGATCGCCTCAGGCATCTACGCGCGCCTCTGGTTCCCGGGCGTACCCCTCTGGGTGTTCGTGGTGCTGTTCTCCCTGGGCATCGTGACGGTCAACGCCCTGCACGTCGGAGCGTTCGGGACGTTCGAGTACTGGTTCGCGATGATCAAGGTCGTCGCCATCCTCTTCTTCATCCTGTTCGGCGCCGCCCTGCTGGCCGGGTTCCGGCACGCCGCGGTGCCCGGCGCCGCCGGCTACGTGCCGTTCGCGCCGAACGGCCTCCGCGGCGTGTGGCTCGCGGTCGTGATGGTGATGTTCAGCTACCTGGGCACCGAGATCGTCGCGGTTACGAGTGGCGAGGCGAAGGACCCCGAGCGGGCCGTGCCCCGCGCCCTGAAGGCGACCATCGGCCGACTGATCCTGTTCTACGTCGCCTCGATGGCGCTGCTGATCGGACTCGTGCCCTGGCGGCAGATCGGCCTGACGAAGAGTCCGTTCGTCCAGGTGTTCGAGATGGCCGGCATTCCCGGCGCCGCGGCGATCATGAACCTGGTCGTGCTGACGGCCGCGCTGTCGAGCATCAATGCCGACCTCTACCTGACGACCCGGATGCTGTTCAGTCTGGCGCGCGGCGGCCACGCGCCGGCGGCCTTCGGGCGGCTGTCGGGACGGGGCACGCCCCTGAACGCCCTCGCGGCCTGCACCGGCGGGATGGCGCTGGCAGTCGTGGCGGCGAAGCTGATCCCGCAGCGGGCCTTCGTCGTGCTGGTGGGGATCGCGCTGTTCGGAGGGCTCTACGCCTGGGCCCAGATCTTCGCGACCCATCTCTTCTTCCTGCGACGGACCGCGGCGGCGGGCGAGCGCCACGCGCGCTGGCGGACGTGGGGCTCGGCTGCCGGGCTGGCCGCGATGGTCGCCGTCCTCCTCACGACCTGGTGGGTCCCGGGTTTTCGCGTCACCTTGCTGTGCGGCGTCCCGTGGCTGGCGTTCCTGACCGTGACCTGGAGGATGTCCCGATCGACTTCGTGACCGGCCTCAAGTGCGTGATGTGCGGCACCGAGTATCCCGCGCGCGGAAAGCACGCGCCGATGACCTGCCCTCGTTGCGGCATCACCGGCATCCTCGACGTGCAGTACGACTACCGCGCGGCCGCCCGCAGCCTCACGCGCCGCGCGCTCGCACGGCGCACGGATCTGTCACAGTGGCGCTACCGCGAGCTGCTGCCGCTCGGCGCGCGCGCCCGCTTGCCTGCTCTCGCAGTGGGATGGTCGCCGGTCGTGCCGGCGCCCGCCCTGGCGCGTCACGTCGGCGTGCGGTCCCTGCTGCTCAAGGACGATGGGCGCAACCCGTCGGCGTCGCTCAAGGACCGCGCCTCTTCCGTAGGCGCCGTGAAGGCGCTCGAGGCGCGGCGCGGCAGCATCGCCTGCGCCAGCACGGGGAACGCGGCCTCGTCGCTCGCCTGCATGGCCGCGTCGCTCGGCCTCAAGGCGATCATCTTCGTGCCCGAGCGGGCGCCGGAGCCCAAGCTCGCGCAGCTGCTGACGTTCGGCGCGACCGTGCTGCGCGTCCTGGGCAGCTATGACGAGGCCTGGAACCTGTGCCAGCGGTCGTGCGAGCGGTGGGGCTGGTACAACCGCAATGCGGCGGTGAACCCGTACCTCGTCGAGGGGAAGAAGACCGTCAGCCTGGAGATCTGCGAGCAGCTGGAGTGGCGGGTGCCCGAGTGGGTGGCCGTGTCGGTGGGCGACGGCTGCACCATCGCGGGCACGTGGAAGGGTTTCCGCGAGATGCGCGCGCTGGGCCTCGTCCGCCGCACGCCGAAGCTGCTGGGCGTCCAGGCGGCGGGCGCGGCGCCGGTCACCGAAGCGTTCCGGAGCGGCGCGGCGCTCAGGCCCGTCGAGCCGCACACGATGGCGGACAGCATCGCCGTCGGCGTGCCGCGCAACTGGAAGAAGGCCGTGGACGCGGTGCGCGAGTCCGGGGGCACGATGCTCAACGTCGGCGACGAGGAGATCCGGGAGGCGATGCGGGCGACCGGCGCTCTGGCCGGCGTGTTCGCCGAGCCGGCGGCCGCGGCAGCAGTGGCGGGCCTGGCCCGCGCGGTCCAGGAGGGGATCGTGCCCAGGCGGTCGGCGGCGCTCGCCGTGATCACCGGCAACGGGCTCAAGGACACGAGGGCGGCGCTCGAGGCCGCGCCGAAGCCCATCGACGTCCCGCCCGACCTCGCCGCGGTGGAGGCGGCGCTCGCCCGATGACAGCGCGCGCGAAGCCGCGGTCGCTGTTGATCCGCGACATCCATCTGCTCGTGACGATGGACGGCGCGGACCGTCGGCTGCGCGGCGGCTACCTGTACGCAGAGGACGGCGTGATCCGGCGCGTCGGCACGGAGGTGCCACGCGGCCTCGTGGCCGACCGTACGATCCGGGCGCCGTTCGCCCTCGCCCTGCCGGGCCTGGTGAACGCGCACCACCACCTCTACCAGACGCTGACGCGCGCGCACCCCGCGGCCGCCAACGCCAAGCTCTTCGACTGGCTCACGACGCTCTACCCGATCTGGGCGCGCCTCGACGAGGAGGCGGTTCACGTCGCGGCGCTGGTCGGCATGGCCGAGCTGATGCTCTCCGGCTGCACCACGACGTCGGACCACCACTATCTCTTCCCGCGCGGCGAGACGAAGCTGATCGACGCCGAGATCGCGGCGGCGCGGAAGATCGGGATCCGATTCGTGGCCACGCGCGGCTCGATGAGCGTGGGGCGCAAGGCCGGCGGACTCCCGCCCGACTCGGTCGTGCAGGACGAAGACGAGATCCTCGCCGACTCGGAGCGGGTGATCCGGCGCTACCACGAGAGCCAGCCGGGCGCGATGGTCCAGGTCGCTTTGGCACCCTGCTCACCGTTCTCGGTGTCGGAGCGGCTGATGCGCGAGACGGCCGCGCTCGCGGAGCGTCACGGCGTGCGCCTGCACACCCACCTGGCCGAGACGAAGGACGAGGAGACGTACTGCCTGCGGCGCTTCGGCCGCCGGCCGGTCGAGTTCCTCGCGGACAACGGCTGGCTCGACGACCGGGTGTGGGTGGCGCACGGGATCCACTTCACCGCCGCCGAGATCCGGCGGCTGGGCCGCGCGAAGGTCGGGGTGGCGCACTGCCCCACGTCGAACATGCGGCTGGGCTCTGGCATCGCGCCGATCCACCGCCTGGCGCGCTCCGGCTGCCCCATCGGGCTGGGCGTGGACGGCAGCGCGTCGAACGACGGCTCGCATCTGCTCGCCGAGGCGCGGCAGGCGCTGCTCCTGGGGCGCGTCGCGCGGGGCGCCGACGCCGTCAAGGTCGAGGAGGCGCTCACGATGGCCACGGCCGGCGGCGCCGCGTGCCTCGGCCGCACGGACATCGGAGCGCTGGAGGTGGGCAGGCGCGCCGACGTGGCGCTGTTCGATCTCCGGGACGTCGGCTACAGCGGCGCCGGCGATCCGCTGCTCGGCCTGCTGCTCTGCGCGCCGACGCGAGTGCACGCCCTGATCGTGGACGGCCGCCCGGTGGTCGAGGACGGCGTTCTCCGCACGATCGCCCTGGAGCGCGTAGTCGCCCGCCACGGCCGCATCGCGGCGCGCATGCTCAAGTAGTGGTCATCAATCGGGCTCGATGTCCTGGCCGAACACGATTCCGACGCCGTTGACATCCCGGACGCGGAATTCGCGAATGCCGTAGGGTTGATCGGCGGGCGCCGACGTGACCACCGCGCCGCGGCCGCGAATCTCCCTGAAGTACGCATCGACGTCGCTCGGCCCCCCAGGTGGCTGCCACCGGCTCACTCCCGTGGCTCGAGCTGCAAGAACTCGATTGGCGCACCGTTCTCCACAATGAAGGCGACTCGAACGCCCGGCGAGGGGCTGTTGGGCGCAATAAGCACCTGCTTGCCGGCAAGCTCGGCGTCCAGGTCATCCACCTCAAAGGCGACATGCGGCACGGTACGCACCAGATCCGGCAGCGGACAGTCGGGGTCAAATCGCATCCACTCGATGTGGTAAGGGCTCGAATCGTAGCCGGACACGTGGACCTTGAAATCCGGCAGATAGCGCTCGTCTGCCCGGACTTCGGTGGTCGGAATGCCGAGATGGTGGTACTTGCGCACGCGGATCCTCTGAAGTTGGTCCGTCGGGTTCAACGCCGAGTCAGACCGCAGCGCGCGGCCGCGATTAGCGAGCCTGCTCATTGGCCTTGAGGCGGCTGCCATAGCTCGACCTTGTTTCCCTCCGGATCAATGACCCAGGCGAACTTCCCATACTCGGATTCGTCGATCTTCTC
>DATKLR010000093.1:0-10101 GCA_035542295.1 Gemmatimonadales bacterium
GTTGTCGGCCACGACGACCTCCCCGTCCAGGCCCGCGGCCGCCAGCGCGGCCCTCGCCTTCCCGATGCAGATCGCGACCGTCGCCGCCTCGTTGAGGCACGGCATGATCACGGAGACCTCCAGCCGCCCGTCGCTCACGGCGTCTTCCCTCCCGCGGCCGCGCGTTCCACTGCGAACGCGAGCACCGAGCCCGGCCACACCCGCATCAGACGCAGATAGCCCGGCGAGCACTCCAGCAGCCGGTTCAGCGTGGGAGCGGCATCCGAGCGCGGCCCCGTCAACAGGACCTGCGTCACGCCCGCGCGGTCGAACCACGCCCGGAGCGAATCGGGGCCCAGGCTCGCCGCGCCGCGCCCCCGGTAGCGCCACACGTAGTTGGGCACGGCGTGCCGGCCGGTGTACAGCCAGAGCAGCGCCTCGTCCTCCCCCGCGACGACGGCATCCGGCGGCGTCGCCTCCCGGATCCAGGGCAGGATCTCGCCTAGCGTCGCCGAGATCCCCCGCTGCAGCGCCATCGCGTCGCCTCGGGCGTAGCCGCGCACCTGATAGAAGCCGTACCCGAGCACTACCGCCGCCGCGACGGCAGCGACGCAACCGCGGCCGATCCGCGCGTAGGGCGGCCGCACCGCCGCCAGCCGCGACCAGATGCGCTCCGCGCCGGCCGCGAACGCCAGGGCCAGGAAGGGCCAGACGGCCCAGAGGAACCGATCGGGGCCATACGGCCAGGCGAACACGATCACCAGGTAGCCGATGAGCGACCAGCCCAGCGTGCTCCGGGCACGGGCCAGGGGCGCGAACCCGGCGGCCAGGAGCAGGAGCGCCGGCACGCCGAGATACAACCGCAGCCACCCGTGGAACGGGGCGAGCGCCACCGCCCCAAGCGGGTTCACGAGGTCCCCCAGGCTCGCCGGCGAGAGCCACCACCCCGCCTGCCCGAGGAGGTCGCCGTAGGTGCCGTAGTTCGACGCGAGGATCGGATCCGCGTCGCCGTGGTGGCGCGCCACGAACGCGAGCCACGGTGCGAGCCACGCGGCCGCGACCAGCGCGGCGATCAGCGCCGCGCGCGGCCGGCGCGCGAGCAGGAGCGAGACGACCACGCCCGCGATCACCGCGATCCCCACCGACCTGGTCAGCGCCGCCGCGCCCGCCAGAGCGCCCGCCGCCGCCGCGAGCGCCCAGGCCGATCGCCGCGCCTCGGATGCGCGGGCGGCATCCGCTGCCCAGCACGCCCCGACGGCCAGCACCAGGAACAGCGGCTCGGCGAACAGCACCGTCGCCACGGTCACCAGCGGCACGGCGGTCGCGACGACGACGACGAACAGCGCGAGGCGCCAGGTCGGCTGCGGCGCGCGCCAGCGCAGGTAGAGCACGAGCAGCGCCGCGAACAGGCCGAGGAGCACCGCGTTGGCGGCCTTGAACAGCGCGACGTTCGCCGGGAACGCCGGGACGACGCGCCACAGCGCGGCCAGGAAGGCGGGATAGAGGAACGGATAGTGGACTGCGCCGGGCGCCCCGGGAAGATAGAGCAGCCGGTAGCCGTGCCCCTCGGCGAGGCTCTTCGCGAGGGCGAGGTAGATGCCGTCGTCGTAGAAGACGCCGACCAGGGACGCCGTGAGGTTCAGGGCGACGGCGGCGGCCACGGTGAGCCCCGCCGCGGCGGCCCAGGCGACGCGGCCGCTCACCGGAGGACCGGGGTCAGGACGAGCCGGCGTCGTATCGCGCCAGCTTCCGGTACAACGTCGACGGATCGATGCCGAGCACTTCCGCGGCGCGGGTCTTGTTGCCGCCCACACTCTGGAGCACCCAGGTGATGTAGGCGCGCTCGACTACGTCCAGCGGCGGGTTGGCCGACGGCCGCTCGGCGACGAGCGACGGGGTGCGCCGCTCCGTCACGCGTGCCGGCAGCGCCGCCGCCGCGATCTCGTCGGCCTTGCTCAGCGTCGCGGCGCGCTCCAGCGCATTCTCCAACTCGCGCACGTTGCCCGGCCAGTCGTACGCCATGATGGCCGTCATCGCGTCCACGTCGATCGTCTTCGGCGTCTGGCCGCGCTCGCCGGCCATGCGCCGCAGGAACGCGTCCGCCAGCAGCGGGATGTCATCCCGCCGGTCCCGCAGTGGCGGGAGATGGATCGCGATCACGTTGAGCCGGTAGTAGAGGTCCGACCGGAACCGGCCCGCCTTCATGTCGTCCTCGAGATCGCGGTTCGTCGCCGCAATCAGCCGCACGTCCACCGGGACCGGCTGCGTGCCGCCGACCGGCGTGACCTCGCGCTCCTGCAGCACGCGCAGCAGCTTGATCTGCGTCGCCGGGGTCATCTCGCCGATCTCGTCGAGGAAGAAGGTGCCACCGCCCGCCGCCAGGAAGAGGCCCTCGTGGTCGCGCACCGCGCCGGTGAATGACCCCTTCACATGGCCGAACAGCTCCGACTCCAGGAGCCCCTCGGGGAGCGCACCGCAGTTGATGGAGAGGAAGGGGCCGCCCTGTCGCTCCGACAGGCGGTGGATGTACCGGGCGATGACCTCCTTGCCCGTGCCGCTCTCTCCCTGGATCAGCACGATGCTGTCGGTCGGCGCCACGGTCTCCGCCAGCCGCATTACGTCGCGGAACAGCCTCGAGGCGCCGATCGGCTTGACCGCCTGCGAGCGCTCGCGCCGCTGGATCTCCTGCTTCAGAACCCGGTTCTCCGCCTTGAGCTGGCGGTGCTCGAGCGCGCGGCGGCAGATCGCAATCAGCTCGTCGTTGTCGAACGGCTTCTGGATGTAGTGGAACGCGCCCCGGTTCACCGCCTCGATCGCGGTCTTCAGCTCGGCCTGCGCCGTCATCAGGATGACCGGCAGGTCGGGGTCCTTCTCGCGCGCCGCGGCCAGGATCTCCAGGCCGTTCACCGACGGCATCCGCACGTCCGTCAGCACGATCTCGGGGACGGCCCGGCCCAGGGCCTCCAGCGCGGCGCGGCCGCCCCGGGCGACCGACACCTCGAAGCCCTCGTTCTTGAACAGGATGCGCAGGCTGTCGAGGATCGCCGATTCATCGTCCACGATCAGCAGCGACGGGTGCTCGCTCACGTGACCTCCTCGGCGCTGAAGCGCGCCGGCAGGAACACCGAGAAGGTCGTGCCCTGCCCGCGCGCCGTGTCGCAGAAGATGAGACCCCGGTGGGCCTGCACCGCGCGCTGGACGATCGCGAGGCCCAGGCCGGTGCCACCCGGGCGGCCCGTGACGAACGGCTCGAAGAGCCGGGGCAGCACCTCCGCGGACACCCCCGGCCCGCGGTCGCTCACCCGCAGCAGGCGCGGCGACTCCATCACGACGTCGGGCAGCAGGTCGTCCGCCGCGGCGGGCGCGACCCGGACGTGCACGTCGGCGGAGCCGCGCGCCGCCTGCACCGCGTTCAAGACCAGGTTGAACACGACGCGGTGCAGGAGGTCCTCGTCTCCCTCCACCACCACCGGACGCTCCTCGGCCTCCAGCGTGATCCTCGCATCGGCCGTGCAGTCCGGGTGCTGACGGGCCAGCTGGATGCCCCGCTCCGCCACCTCGGCCAGGTCAAGCCGCGCCGAGCGGGTGACGCGCACTCGCGAGAAATCGAGGAACTCGGTGAGCAGGGCGGAGAGCCGGTCGCTCTCCCTGACGATCAGCCCTGCCAGCACCCGTTCGTCGGCCCCGGACGGCGCCAGGCGCGAGAGCTGGGTGACCGCACTCCGAATCGAGGCGAGCGGGTTCTTGATCTCGTGGGCGAGCGACGCGGAGATCTCGGCCACCGCCTCGAGCCGCTCGGTCCTGAGCCGCAGCGCCTCGAGGCGGCGCGCGTCGGAGATGTCCTGCAGGATGGCCGTCACCGACGGGGCCGTGCCCCCCTCCGCGTGCACGGCCGTGGTGGAGAAGCCGATCGGGAAGGACCGGCCGGCCGTCGTCACCTCCGCCACCGAGCGCACCACCCGGCGTCCCTCCTGTGCCGTATACCGGATCGCCTCGCTCAGCGCCGGCGCCGCGCGGCCGATCTGCTCCAGCGCCGGCCGCCCCTCCAGCTCGGCGGCGGTGAGCCCCAGCAGTGCCTCAGCCGTCGGGTTCGCGTAGACCAGGCTGCCGTCCGCCTCCAGCGTGAGCACGCCCGCGCCGATGTGGCGCAGGATGTCCGCCGCCTCGAGGCGCACCCGGCGCAGCTCCGCCTCGAGATTCTCGTGCGCGGCCCGCGCCACGCGCACGCGGCTCGCCAAGTAGCCCGTGGCCATCGCCACGAGCCAGTAGACGGCGACTTGGAGCAGCGCCGCCGATGGCTGCTCGGCCTTCTGCACGAACACGACGTCGGCCGTGTAGACGATGCCGGCCAGGAGGGCCACCAGCAGCCCGTTGGCCAGGGGCATCAGGACCATGGTGTACGCGATGACCACGATGTAGAGCGCGGCGAAGTACGAGTACGGGCCCGTGATGTGGGCGATCGCCGTAACCAGCGCGATGTCGAACAGCGCCTGCCCGTACAGGAAGGTCTGGCCCGGCTCGGCGAGGAGGACGTGCGTGTACCAGTAGGAGCCCGCCGTCACGACCAGCGCGAGCAACACCGATAGCGAGGCGACCAGCAGCGCCGCCGGATCCGCCTTCCACCAGCTCAGGGCCGCGGCGAGGAAGACCGCCGAGGCCACTGCGATTCGGCCAACGTAGATCCACCGGAGCAGCGTCAGCGCTGGTGGGACGGTCCCCGCCGCCGGGCGGCGGGGACGGGCGACGGGGCTGGTCACGGCCCTCAAGCTAGGGTCGGCGTCTTGCAAAATGCAAGAGTCGCGAGGCGGGAGGCGGTCAGAACAGTTGCGAGACGCCGAGTTGTGAGCGGTTACGAGGAGGGGGGAGTCGGGGAGAGGAAGGCGAAGGCCCCGCCGCGATCTCCGTGGCGGGGCCTTTGCTCGCGCTGCTCACTCACGTCTCACAAGCACTCTAAACTTGGCGCCTCGCAACTCCCCTGCGAACTCCCGCCCGCTTCCTCTCCACCAGTCTACTGCACCGCCCCGATCATGCCGAAGATGGGCAGGTACATGGCGACGATCATGCCGCCGACCACGACGCCGAGGAGCACGATCATGACGGGCTCCATCAGCGAGAGGAGCGCCTCGACCGCCGCATCCACCTCCTCGTCGTAGAAGTCCGCGATCTTGCTCAGCATCTCGTCGAGGCCGCCGGTCTGCTCGCCGACGGCGATCATCGAGATGACCATCGGCGGGAAGACCTTCGACTTCTGGAGCGGCGCGGCGATCGTCTCGCCGCCCGCGATGGACGCCCGCGACTCCATCACCGCGTCGTGGATCACGCGGTTGCCGGCGGTCTTGGCCGTGATCTCCAGGCCGTCGAGGATCGAGACGCCCGACGCGATCAGCGTGCCGAGCGTGCGGGTGAACCGCGACACGGCCGACTTGCGGATCACGTCGCCCAGGACCGGAAAGGCGAGCATCGCCTTGTCGAGGTTGAGGCGGCCGGCCGGCGTCGCGTAGTAGCGGCGGATGCCGAAGACGAGGCCGGCGATGCCCAGGCCGAGCGCCCACCACCAGCCCTTCAGGAAGTCACTGGCGCCGATCACGATGCGGGTCGGCAGCGGCAGCTCCATGTGCACGTCGGCGAACATACTCCGGAAGACCGGGATCACGAAGATCAGCAGCACGACCACGGCGATGATGGCGACGGAGAAGATGACCGCCGGGTAGATGGCCGCGCCCTTCACCTTCCGCACCAGGGCGTCGTTCTTCTCCATGAACGTCGCGAGACGCAACAGGATGGTGTCGAGGATACCGCCGGCCTCGCCGGCGGCCACCATGTTCACGTACAGCTCGGTGAAGGCCTTCGGGTGCTTGCGCAGGGCGTCGGCGAGCGTGTGGCCGCTCTCCACGTCGTACACGACCGCCCTGGTGACCTCCTTGAGGGCCTTGTTCTCCGTCTGCTCCGACAGGATGTCGAGGGCCTGCACCAGCGGGAGCCCCGAGTTGATCATGGTCGCGAACTGGCGGGTGAAGATGACGATGTCGCGGGTCGCGATCCCGGAGCCGAACGAGAACTTGATCTCCTTCGGCGCCTGCTGGACTTTCACGACGATCATCCGGTTCTTGCGCAGGTGCGCGACGACGTCGTCGTGGCTCGGCAGGTCGAGCTGTCCCGACTGCAGCTCCCCGGTCAGGGTCCTGGCGGTGTAGTTGAAGACGGGCATCCGTCACCCTCCTGTGCGCTGGCTCAGCGCGGCTTCAGCCCGCCGGTGAGCGGCCGGTCCTTGGGGGCGACCTTGTTGTCTTCGTCGCCCGGCACCGGCTCGCCGATCATCCTGAGGAACTCGTTCGGGTCCGACGACACCCGCAGGCACTCGTCCATCACGACGTCCCGGTTCATGTAGAGCTGGTACAGCGAGTCATTGAGCGTCTGCATGCCGTGCTTCTTGCCGGCCTGCATCGACGACTGAATCTGGTGGACCTTGTCGTCGCGGATCAACGCCCGGATGGCCGGCGTGCACACCAGAATCTCGCACGCCATGACGCGGCCCTTCCCCTTGGCCTTGGGGAGCAGCGTCTGGGTGATGATACCCTCCAGGACGAACGCCAGCTGCGCGCGCACCTGTGACTGCTGGTGCGCGGGGAAGACGTCGATGATGCGGTTGATCGTCTCGGCCGCCGAGTTCGTGTGCAGCGTCGCAAAGGCGAGGTGGCCGGTCTCGGCGATGGTCAGGCCGGCCTGGATGGTCTCCAGGTCGCGCATCTCGCCGATGAGCACGACGTCGGGGTCCTCGCGCAGCGCGTACTTGAGCGCGCTGGCGAACGACTTCGTGTCGGTGCCCACCTCGCGCTGGTTCACGATGCACTGCTGGTGCCGGTGGATGAACTCGATCGGGTCCTCCACCGTGATGATATGGCCCTTCCACTCGCGGTTGATCTTGTCGATCATCGCCGCCAGGGTGGTGGACTTGCCCGACCCGGTGGGGCCCGTGACGAGCACCAGCCCGCGCGGCTTTTCCGACAGCTTGGCCACGATCGGCGGGAGCTGGAGCTGCTCGAAGGTCTTGACCTGGAACGGGATCTGCCGGATCACCAGCGAGACGCAGCCGCGCTGCTTGAAGGCGTTGCCGCGGAACCGCGCCAGGTTCTGGATGCCGAAGGAGAAGTCCAGCTCGTCCTCGGTCTCGAACCGCTTCTTCTGCTGCTCCGTGAGGATCGAATAGGCCAGCTGCAGCGTGTCCTTGGGATTGAGGACCGCCTCGATCTTGCTGTTGGTGATGTCGCCGTCCACCCGCAGCTTGGGGCGCTCGCCCGCCGTGATGTGGAGGTCGGAGGCGTCCCGCTCGATCATCTCCTCGAGCAGGGCGCGCAGATTGAAGGCGCTGGGCGCCGCCGCGGGGTGCTGTTGTGGTGCCGTCACGTTGCTACGCCGCCGCCGTTTCCTTGACCACTTCTTCGAGAGTAGTGACGCCCTTCTTGATCTTGACCAGTCCGTCCATCCGCAGGGTGAGCATGCCGTCCTTGACCGCCTGCTCCGAAAGCTCGCTGGTGGAGGCGCCCTTGAGAATCATGCGCCGCAGCTCCGGCGAGAGCGCCATCACCTCGTACAGCCCGGCGCGCCCCTTATACCCGGTCCCGCCGCAGGCCTCGCAGCCGGCGCCCTTGTAGAAGCTAACGCCTTCGAACTCCTTCGTGTCGCCGCCGAGGGCCTTCAGCTCCTCCGGAAGGTACTCGTGCTCCGCCTTGCATTCCTTGCAGATGCGCCGCACCAGCCGCTGCGCGACGATCAGGTTGACGGCGGACGCGACGTTGAACGGCTCGATCCCCATGTCGATCATGCGCGTGATGGTCGAGGGGGCGTCGTTGGTGTGCAGCGTGCTCAGCACGAGGTGCCCCGTGAGCGCTGCCTTGATCGCGATGCCGCCCGTCTCGATGTCGCGGATCTCTCCCACCATGATGATGTTCGGGTCCTGGCGCAGGAACGCCTTCAGCGCCGCCGCAAAGGTCATCCCGACCTCGTTGCGGACCAGCACCTGGTTGATCCCCATCAGGTTGTACTCGACCGGGTCCTCGGCCGTCATGATGTTGACTTCGATCGTGTTGACCCGCGAGAGCGCCGAGTACAGGGTGGTCGTCTTGCCCGACCCCGTCGGCCCGGTGACCAGCACCATGCCGTACGGGTTGAGGATCGCCTTGAGGAGGTCCGCCTCCGCCTTCGGCTCGAAGCCGAACTTCGACAGGTCGAGGGTCAGGTTCCCCTTGTCGAGGATCCGCATCACGATCTTCTCGCCGAACAGCACCGGCAGCGTCGAGACGCGGAAGTCGATGACCCGCTTGCCCATCTTGAGCTTGATGCGCCCGTCCTGCGGCACGCGGCGCTCGGCGATGTTCAACGCGGACATGATCTTGATCCGGCTGGTCAGCGCCGCCTTGAGTTTCATGGGAGGCTTCATGACTTCCATGAGCGCGCCGTCGATGCGGTAGCGCACCCGAATCTCGTGCTCGAACGGCTCGATGTGGATGTCCGAGGCCCCGCGCTTCACCGCGTCCGTCAGGATCGCGTTGATGAGCTTGACGACCGGCGCGTCGTCGGCGCTGATGCCGGTGCCGGCCTGCTCCTCGTCCTCCTTCTGCTCGACGACCTCGAGCTCGCCCTCGGCCTCCTCGTCCTCGATGTCCTTGAGCAGCGAGTCGAGCTGCTGGTCCACCTGCTCGTAGTACTTGTCGATGGCCGTGCGGAGCGTGTACTCGCCCGCGATGACCGGGAAGATGTCGTAGCGGGTGATGAACTTCAGGTCGTCGAGGACGCTGAGGTTCGTCGGGTCGGCCATCGCGACCGTGAGCGTGCGCCCCTCGCGCTTGAGGGGCAGCACGAGGTGCTTCAGGGCCACGTCCGCCGGGATCATCTTGACGATCTTCGGGTCCACCTCGAAGCGCGCCAGGTCCACCGCAGGCATGCGGTACTGCCGGGCGAGCATCTTGGTGATCTCGGTCTCCTGGATGAACCCCATCTTCACCAGGTTGTAACCGAGGCGCTGGCCGTTGCTCTTCTGTTCCTGGAGTGCCTTGTCGAGCTGGTCTTTGGTGATCAGGCCTTCGCGGACGAGCAGGTCGCCAAGACGATCGCCAGGAGCCGTCGCAGGTGCCGGCATCGTATCGAGCCGAGTGGGAAAGGGATAGACCGCGCTACGCCTAGGGAACAATCGGGAATAGTACCGGCGCCACCCCCCCTGTCAAGGGATTGTAACGTGACCCTTCAGGTGTTCGATTCGCGCCGGTCCGATCCCCGGAACCCGCGCGAGATCCGCGATGTCGCGGAAGGCCCCGTGCGCGTCCCGCTCGGCCACGATCCGCCCGGCCAGGGCGGCTCCGATGCCGGGGAGGCACATCAGCTCTTCGCGCGTGGCGCGGTTGAGCGCGACCTCGTGGGCGCACGAGTCTCCCGCCCTCGACGCCGCCGCGGCCGCCGCCCGCGCAACGGGGGACGCTGGTGCGAACTCCGCTGCCAGAGGAGGGACTCCGCCGAAAGTGACGTACGGCACGAGCGCGCGCAGCAGGCCCGAACTCACTCCGGGGACGCGGCCGAGCCCCGCCAGCGAGCCGAAGCGCCCGTTGATCCGGCGGTCCGCCGCGATCCGCTCTGCCAGCCGCTTGCCCACGCGCGGCAGCCGCTCCAGCTCGACCGCCGTCGCGCGATCCACGTCCACCCGCTCCCCCGGCGCGAGGGGCCGCTGCGCCGCTTCGGCCTGACGCGACAGCGCCGCCTGGCGGACCAGATCCTCGCCGGGGAGGTTGGGCGCCACCACCGCCGCCGCGGCTCCCGGCGCCGTACCCCGGGTCGCGCGGATCACGCCCCCCGCCGCCGCGACGACGCTGAGGAAGATCAGCGCCCGGCGCTCGTCCCTCGTGAACACGGGCACAACCTACGCGAGCACCGTCCGCGCCGCGGTCCCGACGCACGCGGCGCGTGGCGAATCAGCGCAGCAGCGCCAGGGCCAGGCGGCCGATCTCTCCCAGCGTCTCCTGCGACACCTTGTCCACGGTGTCCTGCATGGTGTGATGCCACTCGCGGTAGTTCTCGAAGCCGATCACGTCGATCGCGCGGATCCCCTTCTCGAGCAGCGGCACGTGGTCGTCA
>DATKLR010000094.1:0-30262 GCA_035542295.1 Gemmatimonadales bacterium
TGGCCTGGGCGCGGGCACCGTTCCCGGAACGAGCGCGGCGGCGAGCGCCCCGAGGAAGGGGTCGGCGGAGCCGCTCCGCGCGGAGCGTACCCGCGGCGGCCGGCCCGCGCTCTGCGACCGGACCGGAGGCGTCGCGGCGACAACCGTCACTGCGTTCACGGTCTCCCCGGCGTCAGCAATCGCTGGCTGATCAGCGCCGCGCGCTCCTTGGGGAGACTGGCGAGCAGGCTTGCGGCTGGACGCGTGCCGAGCTGGGACAGGATGCCGGTCACTTCGTCGTTGGTCATCTTGGCGAGGACGCCAGCCGCGTCCTGTGGATTCATGGTCGCGATGATGCGTGCGAGCCGGTGGTACAGGGTGCTCTGGTCTGGCGCGGTGACGTGCGCGGCCGCGGCGCCGGGCCCCGGGGGGGCGGCCGCAGCCGGCCGATCGGCGGGCACCGCGGGCGCAGGGGGCGTCGGCGGGGTGACGGGGCCCGGCGTGGTGTCCGACGCCGCGGGCTCCGGGCCTTGCCGATCGGCCACGGAATCCCGGCGGACCGAGTCGGTCCCGGCCGGTGGCTGAGCCGCGGCGGAGTCGTGGGCGCCCCGGGCCGGCGCAGCGGCGACCGTCGGCGACGGGGGCCGCGTGGCGAGCGTCACGCCGACCAGGCTCAGGACGAAGACGACGAGCGCGATGGCTGGGAGCTTCACGAGTGCTCCTGCTGGCGACGGCCGAACTGGGCGGCGACTTCGTCCATCTGGCGACGCTCTTCGCGCGCCGCCTCCACCTCGTGGACGCCGCGTCGGATCTCGGAGAGGCGCTCCAACACGCGCCGCTCCCGGTGGGCCTGCTGGTAATCGGTGAGCGCGTCGCTGTGTGCCGCGTCCGCCTCGCTGCTGGCCTGCTCGTGTACGTCGCGCGTGGTGGCGATGCGGGCCAGGGAGGCGGCGAGACTGGACACCAGGCCGGCCGGCAGCGGCGCACCGAGGGCGCGCGAGATCTGCTGTTGTGCCGCCAGGCACTGCCGGGCGCTGGCGTCAGCCAGCTCGCGGGCGTGGGCCGCCGCCCGGGCCGCGGTCCCGAGGGAGCGCGCGCGGTCCTGCTCGGCGGCCTCGCGTAGGCCGAGCAGCCGCTCGAGCCGGAAGCGAAAGCGCTTCATGAGAGTGCCGCCACCTGGGCCGCCAGGGCGAGGAGCCGCCGCCGGGTGTCGCTGGCGGTCGCGGGCTCGTCGGGGCGCTGCCGAACGAAACCGAGCCATGCCTCGCGCGTGGCCACGGCCGCGTCCACGTCGCGATTGGCCCCCTTCTGGTAGGCGCCGACCGCGAGCAGATCCTCATGGGCGCGGTGGGCCGCCTCGAGGCGGAGCACCAGCTCGAGGGCGCGGCGCTGCTCGCCATCCACCACCTGATCGCGCACGCGGCTGACACTCTCCAGCACGTCGATCGCCGGGAAGTGGGCGAGGTTCGCGAGCCGCCGGCTCAGTGTCAGGTGGCCGTCGAGCACCGAGCGCGCCGCATCGGCGATCGGCTCGTTGAAGTCGTCCCCCTCGACGAGCACGGTGTAGAGGCCGGTGATGCTGCCGCGCCGGGCCGTTCCCGCCCGCTCGAGCAGTCTCGGCAATGCGGCGAACACCGAAGGGGGATAGCCCTTGGTGGTCGGCGGCTCGCCCGCGGCGAGGCCGATCTCGCGCCACGCCATCGCGACGCGGGTGATAGAGTCCAACAGCAGCAGCACGTCCCGCCCGGTTTCCCGGAACCCTTCCGCGATGGTCGTCGCCACCAGCGCACCCTTGGCGCGAAGCAATGCCGCCTGATCGCTCGTCGCCACGACGACCACCGACCGCCTCAGGCCCTCCGCGCCGAGATCGCGCTCGATGAAGTCGCGCACCTCGCGGCCGCGCTCGCCCAGGAGGGCGATCACGTTGACGTCCGCCGTCGTGCCTCGCGCCATCATGCCGAGCAGCACGCTCTTGCCGACGCCGCTGCCGGAGAATATCC
The DNA here is from genome assembly GCA_035542295.1 of Gemmatimonadales bacterium. Taxonomy (GTDB): domain Bacteria; phylum Gemmatimonadota; class Gemmatimonadetes; order Gemmatimonadales; family JACORV01; genus Fen-1245. Next base: position 1,980 of record DATKLR010000094.1, read on the forward strand.
CCACCCGCTGGCCCTTCCCGAGCGTGAGCAGGCCGTCGAGCGCGCGCACCCCCGTCGTCAGCGGCTGCGTGATGAGCGCCCGCTCCAACGGGTGCGGCGGAACGGCCGACACCGAGCGGCGCTGCTGCGTGCGCAGCGGCCCGCGGCCGTCAATCGGGCGTCCGAGGCCGTCGAGGACCCGGCCCATCAGGTCTTCGCCCGTCGGCAAATCGATGCTCTGGCCGCGGGGGCGCACCGCGGCGCCGGGGTGAATCCCCTCCACGTCGCCGAACGGCATGAGCAGCACGCCGCGCTCGTGGAACCCCACGACCTCGGCGTCCATGGTCGCGCCATCGAGGGTGGAGACCTGGCAGATCTCGCCGATGGCCACGTGGAGCCGCGATGCCTCGATCACGGGCCCCGCGATCCGCGTGACGCGGCTCTCCAGCGCGAAGCGCGGCGCGCGCGCGATCCGCGCGAGAGCGACGCCGAGATCCCGCGCGTCAGCCATTGCGCAGCCGGTCGTAGAGCGCCAGGAGCGCCGTCTCGACCCGTCCGTCCACCAGGCGGCCCGGCGTCTCGACGACGCAGCCGCCGCGGCTGAGGGCGGGATCGGCGACCAGTGCGAACGCGGGGAGCGCGACGCCGTCGTCCGGCCCGTGGCGCAGGGCTTCCACGCCCGCGACGTCCGCCGGGTTGACTCGCACGGTGATCGCGTCGGGCACGTCCACCAGCGCGAGCGCCCGCCGCACCAGCTCCCCCACGATCTCGGGCGCAGCGGCCACCTCCCGATCAATGACCTGCCGCGCGACCGCGAGGGCCAGGGCGTGGAGATTGGCTTCCAGGCCGTCCAGCCACGCCGCCCGCGCCTGGCGCAGCGCCTGCGCCAGCGCCGCCGCGCTCTCGCGGAGCGCGCGCAGGGTGCGCTCGTGCTCGTCCCGCGCCTGCCGGCCGCCGTCGGCGACGCCGCGCGCGTACGCCTGCTCTTCGGCCGACGGCGCGGCCTCCTCAACGGACGGCGGCGGGGCCTGCGGGAGGGCGGCGCTGAGATCGGGCAGCGGCCACAGCACGAAGCGCGTCGTGGCCGGCGGAGGCGCCAGAAGCACCGCGGCCTCAGGCGATGACTGCATCCTGGCTCCGGCCGCTGACGAGCATGACCTCCCCGGCTTCCTCCAGCGTCCGCGCCGCCGCGAGAATGCGGCCCTGCGCCGCCTCGACGTCGCGTACCCGCACCGGACCCATGAACTCCATGTCCTCGGCCAGCGCCGCGGCCGCCCGCTCCGACATGTTGTGACGGATGTGCTCCTTCAGCTCCTCGCTGGCCGCCTTGAGTGCCAGCGCCAGATCCTTGCCGTCCACATCCCGCAGGATCCGCTGGATGGAGCGGTCGTCGACCGACCGCAGATCCTCGAAGACGAACATCAGGTTCTTGATCTCCTCGGCGAGGGGCGCGTCGCGCTGTCCGATCGATTCCAGCAGCGACTTCTCGAGCGAGGAGCTGGTGAGGTTGAGCACCGCGGCCACGGTGCTGGGCCCGCCGGACGCGGTCATCTCCTGCGCCAGCGACAGATCGGTCTTGCTGCTGAGCCCGTCCTCCACCAGCTGGAGCATTTCGGGCGCCACCTTCTCCATCTGGGCCATGCGCAGCAGGACGTCGGTGGCGGCGGGCACGTCGAGCGCTTCGATGACGGCGACCGCCTGCCGCCGGTCGAGGTGAGCGAGGATCAGCGCCATCGTCTGCGGGTGCTCGCCCCGGAGCACCGTGTGCAGGAGCTCGGGCGGCGCCTTGCGCAGCCGGCCGAGCCCGGTGTCGATCATCTGCTCCTGGATGCGGTCGAGAATGGCGGCAGCGCGCTGAGCGCCGACCGCGCGGTCGAGGATCTGCCGCGCGACCTCCACGCCCCCCTCGGCAATGGACTCGACCGCGCGCGCGACGTCGTAGTACTCCTTCAGCACCGAGTTGGTCGTCCCCGGATCGACGGACTGCAGCGTCGCGATCTCCAGCGACAGGGATTCCACCTCGTCCGGCCGGAGCTGCTGCATCACCTTGGCCGCGGCGTCGGCCCCCATCGCCATGCACAGCACGGCGCTCTTGCGCCGACCCGTGAGGTCGTCGGTATGCGCGCGCGCGTTCGCGATCATGGCTCAGCCAGCCAGGCCCGCACCACCCGCGCCGCCGTGTCGGGGCGCTCGCCGGATTCCGCCGCCACGCGCCGCTTGAGCAGCACCGACGGGTCGGTCACGGGCACGGGCGCGGCGATCGCGGCGACCTCCGCGGCCGCCGCGTCCGCCTCGCCGGCGGGCGGCAGGGCGGCGAGAACCGGACGCCGGCCGCCGCCGCGCAGCGCCCGCCGGGCGAGCAGGAAGGTCACCAGGATGCCGAGCAGGCCGAGTGCCGGGCGGACCGCGCGGTCGAGCAGGGTGAACGCGACCCCCGTGCCCCCGGTCTTGTTCTCCGGTGTCAACCCCGCCGCGACCAGACTCACACTGAGCGGAACCGCGGTCACCGTCAGCCGGTCACCCCGCGTGGTGTCGAGGCCCACGGCGTCGCGCACCAGTGGCGCGATGCTCGCGAGCGTCTGCGCCGGCAGCGGGACCGGCTTGCCGGCCGGCGCACCGCTCGGGCCCGGCGGAGCGTCAACGTGGTCGTTCACCGCGACCGCTACCGTGAGCCGCTCGATCTCCCCCACCGCGCCCGCCGTGGTCTCCACGCGGCGCGAGTTCTGGTAGATGTTCGTCGCGGACGACTGCGGCAGCTCACCCGGGTCCAGCGCCGTGCCGGCCGGCGTCTCGGAATGCTGCTCGCTCTGGAGCACCTGCCCTTCCGGGTCGTACGCCTCCACCGTCCGGTCGACCTTCACGAAGTTCAGCTTGGCCGAGACCTGCACCCGCGACTGGCCGGGCCCGACCACGCCGGCCAGGATGTTCTCCACCTTCTGCTCCAGCTGCCGCTCCACCGTGCGCGTCAGCTCGAGCTGCCGGCTCGTCAGCCCCTCCGCCGAGCTGTCGTCGGCGGGAATCCAGAGCAGGTGCCCGCCATCGTCCAGGACCGCCACGCGGTCAGCCGAAAGCCGCTCCACGCTGTTGCTCACCAGGTAGGCGATGCCGCGGACGGCGTCGGCCGAAAGGCCCGTGCCCGGCTTCAGCTTCACCACGACGGCTGCCTCGGCCGGACGCTCGAGCCGACGCAGCGCGCTGGTCTGGGAGAGCGCGAGGTGCACCTGGGCATCCGCGATGCCCTGCAGCGACCGGATGGACCGCTCGAGCTCTCCCTCCAGCGCGCGCCGGTAGGTGACCTGCTCGGTGAAGTCCGTCATGCCCCACGCGGGACGATCGAACAGCTCCAGCCCGGGCCGGCCCGCGGCCGGCAGCCCGTCCTTGGCCAGCAGCACGCGGGAGCGCGCGAGGTCGGTGGCCGCAACCTTGATCTCGGTTCCGCCTCCTTCAAGGCGGTACACCACGCCGGCGGTGGCCAGGTGCTCGGCCACCCGCCCGGCCTCGTCCAACGGCAGCGCGCTGTAGAGGGTGACGAACGGCGGCTGCGCGGCCCAGCGCACCAGCATCCAGATCGCCGCGGTGGCGATGACGGCGCCACCCAGCGTGATCCACCTGCGGGTGCCGCCCAGGTTGCGGAGCGGACCAACGAGCTGCGCTGGGGCGCGGTCAGGCATGGACGCGGTGGTACCTTCAGCCCTGCATGTTCATGATCGAGCGGTAGGCGTCGGCGAGCTTGTTGCGGACCTCGACCAGCAGCTCCAGCGACAGGGACGCCTCCTCCGTTGCGGCCATCACCTGATGCAGCTCGACCGGCTGCCCGGTGAGAAACGCATTGATCGTGTCCTGGGCATCGGTCTGCAGCCGCGAGACGTCGCCAAGGGCCTCCTTCAGGGTGTCGGCGAAGGAGGGACCGCCCGCGGAGACGCCTGCTGCCGACCCGTCGGTCCGTGGCAGCGCCGCGGCGGCTATCCGCCCGATGGAGCCGGAGATGGGGTCGGCCATCGTCACGCCCGCACGTCGAGGTGGCGCCCCAGCGGGGCGGCGGCGGCGTCCGCGTCTCGGCGGGCCGGGGCGTAGGTGGCCGGTCCCGCGAAGGCCTGCGCCAGGAAATGCGCGCGCTCCTCTTCGGTGAGGGCGCCGGCCAGCTCCGGCTCGGGTGAGGCGGGCGGCGCTGGTGCCGCGGGCGCGACCGGCGCGTGCGTGCGACGCGCGGCGGCGGGGCCGGCGGGGGCCGCCAGCGGAGGCGCGAGCGATCGAATGCGGTCCACAGTCATGATCGGCTCCGGCTCACAGGTCCAGCGCCCGTCTCAGCATCTCGCGGCCCACCTGAAACACCGTCGCATTCGCTTCGAAGGCCCGCCGAGCCACCATCAGGTCGACGGTTTCGGCGGTCACGTCCACGTTGGGATAGCGGACGAACCCGTTCGCATCGGCGTCCGGGTGCCCCGGGTCGTAGACCGTCGGCCCCGGTCTCGTGTCCTGCACGATGCCCGCGACGCGCGCGCCGCCGCCGTGCGGCACCGGCGCGACCTCCGCCACCAGCCGCTGATACGGACCCCCGGCCACCGTGCGCGTCGTCTCGGCGTTGGCGATGTTCTCGGCGATCGTGTCCATCCGCACGCGCTGCGCGATCAGCCCGCTCGCGCTGATCGCGAGGGAGCGGAACAGGCGCCGCACGGGTCCCGGCGGCGTGGCGCCGGTCGGCGGGATGCTAGTCATTCTTCAGAGCCGACCGGAACTGACCATAGGCCTTCTGCAGCAGGACGGAGGTGGCGTCGAAGCGGAGCTGCGTGTCGGCGAGATCCACCATCGAGCGCTCCAGGTCCGTTTGCGCCGCCGCCGCGCCCGGCCCGACGGCCGTCCCCGCGGCTGCGGCGTCGCCGGCCAGCTCGGCCTGGGCATTGGCCACGCGGTGCGCGATGCCGCGCTGGCGCACCGTCTCGCGGTCGAGTCCCGCACGCAGCGCCGAATAGATGCTCGATGCACCGAACAGGTCGCGAATCACGAGCCCTCGCAGTTCATCGCGAGGAGGCTCGGTTGCAAGCGCTATACCGCCGGACGGCGCGATTCGGCTCGCACGCGAATCACGTCAGCGGGAGGGAGGGAAGCCGAAGGAGTGGAGGGGGTTAGGCGCGTCACGCGAGGACGTGGGGACGTCCGCCTGATCGAGCGGCGCGATCCGGCTCCCGGCGATGCGCCGGAAGAAATTTCCGCTAGGATCCGCCCTGCGGGACGTTCAACTTGTTGCGCAGCGTGCGCTCGCTGATGCCGAGGAGGCTGGCGGCGCGCGTGCGGTTCCCGCCGGTTGCGCGCAGCGCCCGCTCGATCATGATCGCTTCGATGGTGTCGAGATTGAAAGTGTCCGCCGGCAGTCGCTGCTCGTCGCCCCCCGAGGCGGCGGCCGTCGCCGGGAGGGCGGCGGGAGCCGGCTCGCGCCGCTCCAGCAGGGCCGGCACGGACACGAGGCTCCGCGAGTCGAACGCCTCCGGGCCGAGGGTCCGTCCCCGATAGAGGATCACGGCGCGCTCCACCGCGTTGGCCAACTCGCGCACGTTGCCGGGCCAGCTGTGCCGCTGCAGCAGCTTGATGGCCTCGCTCGTGATCGCGGGGACCGGGATGCCCATCTCCTTTGCGGCGCAGCGGACGAAGTAGCGGGCCAGCAGCGGGATGTCCCCGGGCCGCTCGCGCAGCGTCGGCACCTGAATCGGGACGACCGTCAGGCGGTAGTAGAGGTCGCCGCGGAACGTCCCGGCCGCGACCGCCGCCTGCAGGTCGCGGTTGGTGGTCGCGATGATCCGCACGTCCACCCGGACCGGACTCTGCCCGCCCACCCGGTCGAATTCGCTGGTCTCGATCACCCGGAGCAGCTTGGCCTGCAGGTCGAGTCGCATCTCGGAGATCTCGTCCAGCAGCAACGTGCTCCGGTGCGCCCGCTCGAACGCGCCCGCCGATCGGCCGGTCGCGCCGGTGAACGCGCCCTTCTCGTGCCCGAACAGCGAGCTCTCGACCAGTCCCTCGGGCATCGCGGCGCAGTTGACGGCGATCATCGGCCGGTCGCGGCGCGGGCTCTGATCGTGCAGCGCTCGCGCGAACAGCTCCTTCCCCGTGCCCGATTCGCCCTCCAGCAGCACGGTGGCCCGCGTCGGGGCCACCGCCGCGATCGTCTGCAGCACGCGGCGCAGCGGCTCGCTCTCGCCGATGATCTCGCGCTGCAGGTTGAACCGTTCCGCCTCGTCGCGGAACGCCGCGTTCTCGGCGCGCAGCCGGGTCAGCTCCAGCGCCTGACCGACGGCGATCTCGAGGGCTTCCGGCAGAATCGGCTTGGTGAGGTAGTCGATCGCCCCGCTGCGGATCGCCGTGACCGCGTTCTCGATGCTGCCGAAGCCCGTCAGCATGATCAGGGGAACGTCGTAGCCCTGGGCCTTGAGCAGGGCGAGCAGGTCGAGGCCCGTGGCCTTCGGCATCCGGTAGTCGGAGATGATCAGGTCTACCGGCGTGCTCCCGAGCGTCGCGAGCGCCTCATCCGCGCTCCGCGCCAGCAGCGGCTCGTGGCCCATGCGCGCGAGCGCGTCTTCCAGCACCACGCCCACCGACGGTTCGTCGTCAACGCACAGGATGGTGGCCATGCGCAGGAATCGCTCCCGTCCTCGGAATGCCCGCCCGGCGCGTCGCGCGCGGCCTCACGCGCGCGCGCGGTGTCCCCCTGCCGGTACTAGTCTGGCGCAACTCTTGCTTCTACGCAACGGAGCCGGAAGGGTTTTCCAGAGCGCCGGCGGAGGGCGCATGCGTATCACCACGTCCATGCTGCAGCAGTCGGTCCTCGACGCGGTCCAGGCCAATCTCCAGCGGATTGCCACCGCCCAGAACCAGGTGTCGAGCGGCAAGAAGATCACCGCGGCCTCGGACGATCCGGTCGCCGCCTCGCAGATCATGCGGGCGTCGCAGGACCTGGATGCCCTCGCCCAGGTGCAGCGCAACGTCACGGCGGCCCGGACGCGCGTCTCCGCCGAGGACTCCGTGCTGAACCAGGTGACCAACCTGGTCTCCCGCGCCCAGGAGCTGGCGATCGAGCAGTCATCCGGCACAGCCACGACCGCCACCCGCGCGAGCACCAAGACCGAGGTGGACGGGCTCATCGCCCAGATCGTGGAGCTCGGGAATACCCAGGTCGGCAACGAGTACATCTTCGGGGGAGCCCAGACGACCGCAGCCCCGTTCAAGGCCGACGGCAGCTACGTGGGCGATGATACGGAGCGCCAGGCGGAGATCGCGCAGGGCTCGTACGCCGCGACGAACCATACCGGCCGCGAGCTGTTCGTGACGAGCGGGTTGCTCCCCGCGCTCCAGGCCCTGAGCTCGGCTCTGGCGTCGGGCAGCGGCTCCGCAGTGGGAACGACGGTCGCCAGCCTCAACCAGGCGGGCGACAACGTCCAGGCGCTGGTCGCCGACACGGGGGCTCGCGACAACCAGCTCGACTCCGCCGCGCAGAACGCCAGCGCGCTCGTCACCACGATCACGTCGCGCCGCAGCACGCTTCAGGACGCCGACGTGGCGACGGCCTCGACGGATCTGCTCGCCGCCCAGACGTCACTGCAGGCGGCCTTGCTGGCCGCCAGCCGCGTGCTCCCCACGACCCTCGCGTCGTACCTGGGAACCACCGGTTGAGCGCCGCCCCGCTCATCGCGCGGCCGGGCCCGCCGCCGCTGCTGGTGGCGTCCGAGCTGTTCGGGCCCCTGCGGATCTGGCCGGAGGACTGCCTGATCTTCCCCGACGGATTGCTGGGCTTCGCGGCGCAGCACCGCTACGTGATGCTTCCCGCGGCCGCCGCCGGCGTCTACTGGCTGCAGTCGTGCGACGAAGGCTCGCTGGTGTTCCTCGTCGCCGACCCCTTTCCCTTCGTGCCCGACTACGCCTTCGAGCTTCCCGACGGCGACCCGGTCGCCCGCGGCGCCGAGCAGCCGGGCGACATCGCGCTCCTCGCCATCGTCACGCTCCCGGATTCGCCGTGGGCGGCGTGCACGATGAACCTCCAGGGGCCGCTGGTCGTCAATCTCCGCACGCGCCTCGGCTGTCAGCGCGTCCGGGCTGACGAACTGTACGGCCCGCGCCATCCCATCGATCTGCGGTCCAGGCTGGCCGCCTCAAGTTCCGGAACCCCGCGCCGATAACTCCCTCCAGACGGCCGCTAGGGGTCGTCATTCGGCAGGCCGAGGCAGGGAAGCCCCGGAACATCATTAGCGAGGGAGCAAGCCATGATCATCAACACCAACGTCTCCGCGCTCAACGCGGCGAGGAACCTGAACAACACGGGATCGGCGCTGCAAGCGTCGATCGCGAAGTTGTCCTCGGGTTTCCGGATCAACACGGCGGGCGACGACGCCGCCGGACTCAGCATTGCGAACACGCTGCAGGCGCAGGTCACGAGCCTCCAGGCCGCGTCCCGCAACGCCTCGCAGGCCGGCTCGCTGGTGCAGATCGCGTCCGGCGCCGTGGACACCATCACCTCCATCCTGGACCGGATGAAGGAGCTGGCGACCGAGGCGGCGTCCGACACGGTCACCTCGTCGGACCGCCAGAAGCTGAGCGCCGAGTACACGACGCTGCGGAGTGAAATCGGCCGCATCGTCGCCAACACCAAGTACCAGGGGCAGACGCTGCTCGACGGGACCTACGGCGTGTCGGTCAGCGGTGGCACCTACACCGCCGCCGGCACGGGCCTCGGCGCGGGCACGAGCGGGACGATCTCGCTGAACGGCGCGGCGGCCAGCACCACCTACACGTTCACCGACGCCGCGGGCACCGGCATCACGCTGAGCGGCAACCCGGGCAGCGGGACCGTGACCCAGACGCTGACCCAGCCGGCCGCCTCCGGGGCGCAGACGCTCGCCTTCGACAAGCTCGGCATCACGGTGAGCCTGGACGGCAGCTACGCGGACCAGGGCCTCGACGGCAAGACGATCATCACCGGCGCAGCGAGCGGCGGGCGGTTCACCGTCGGCTCGGGTGCCACCGTCGGTCAGGACACGATCGACCTGTCCCTGGCCAACCTCACCACCGCTGCGGCCGGCCTCAATCTCGACGGGACCGATCTCACCAGCCTGAGCAACGCGCAGACGGTCATCACGCGGCTGGACAGCGCCATCTCCACGGTGGCCTCCGCCGACGGCAGCATCGGCGCCGCGCAGAACCGGTTCACCTACGCCTCGCAGAACCTGGCGTCGTTGATCCAGAACCTCTCGGCCTCCCAGTCCACGATTCGGGATGCGGACATGGCGACGGAGATGGTCAACTTCACGAAGGAGCAGATCCTGCAGCAGGCGGGCACGGCGATGCTGGCGCAGGCCAATGCCGCCCCGCAGTCGATCCTGAAGCTGATCGGAGGGTGAGGCATTCTCTCACCTGTTGACCCCCGGGCCGGTCGGCCGGCCCGGGGGGTCTTTCCTTAGCGGGGAGGCCGCGAGATGACCACACCTCTCAGTTCCGTCAGCGGCGTCGTCAGCGGCATCGACTGGCAGTCGCTGGTGGACAAGATCATTCAGGCCGACGGCGCGCCGCAGACCGCGCTCAAGAACGAGGTGACGGCCGCCGGAAGCCGGGTGTCGTCCTGGCAGAGCTACGGCACCCTGCTCCAGGCCCTCCAGAGCGCCGAGAGCGGCCTGCGTGACGGGTCGGCGTTCACGGCGACCACGGCCTCGGTCACGAGCCCCGGGTACACCGGGCCCGCCGACGTCTCGGTCACGACCTCGCCCGGCGCGGTGCCCGGCAGCTACCAGGTCGACGTGGTGGGCGTGGCGCAGGCCGAGAAGGTCAGCGGGGGCGTGTACGCGAGTGCCTCGACGGCGCTGGGTCTCTCCGGCGAGTTCTTCGTGAACGGGGCCAAGATCACGGTCGCCGCGACCGACACCCTGAGCGACATCCGGGACAAGATCAACGCGGCCAACAGCGGGAGCGCCGCCACCAAGGTGACGGCGACGGTGTTGACGACCAGCGCGACCGACAACCGCCTGGAGCTGGCCAGCGACGTGACCGGCGCGACCGGCGTGGATCTTAAGGACGGCGCCAGCGCGCTGCTGGTGCAACTCGGTCTCCTGGACGGCACGACCACCATCAAGCGGCAGACCAGCTCGGGCGCGGCGGGCGACCGCTTCGCGTCGGCGGGAACTGCCGTGAAGACGCTGCTGGGGCTCACCGACGGCGGCGGCCCGGAGACGGTCACCATCGGCGGCCAGGCCCTCACGATCGACCTCTCCACCCAGTCGCTGAACGACATCGCCGCTGGCATCAACTCGCTGAGCGGCGTGACCGCATCCGTGAAGAGCGAGACCGTTTCGGGCACGACCCGCTATTACCTCGACGTTCGGGGCACCACGAGCTTCACGGACAGCGGCGGAACGCTCGAGCTGCTGGGCCTCGTCGAGGGCGGCCGCTCGGGCGTGGCCCAGCAGGTCCAGGGCGACGCACTGACGGCCGGAGGCGTCACCACGCCGGCCACGGCATCCACGCTGCTGGCCGACCTGTGGACCGGGGGCACCGCGGCGAACGTGCACGCCGGCGACACCCTCGCCGTATCGGGGACGCGAGGTGACGGGACGGCGGTGTCGCTGACCTACACCGTCGGCGGCGGCGACACGGTTCAGACGCTGCTCGACCGTCTCAACAGCACGACCGACGGCTTCAGGACCGGGCAGCGCCCGGCGACGGCGTTGATCGACGCCCAGGGCCGCCTCACCGTCACCGACGGCACGAGCGGCGACAGCCGGCTCGCCGTCTCGATCGTGGCGCACAACGAGGGCGGCGGCCATCTCGACCTCGGCGCGTTCACCGCCGACGTGGTCGGGCGGCAGCGCACGCTCGTGGCGGGCGCCGACGCCACCTTTCAGGTGGACGGCGTGACAATGCAGCGCTCGAGCAACGTCGTGACCGACGCCATCCCCGACGTCACGCTCACCCTCCAGGGTGCGCAGTCCCACGCCTCGTGGTCCGTGAGCATCGCGCGCGATTCGAAGCCCGCGGTCTCCGCGCTGAACGCGCTGGTCACCGCCTACAACAACATCGCGTCGTTCGTGAACACGCAGAACACGGCCCCGGCCAGCGGGCAGGCCGCGTCGCCGCTGTATGGGGACTCCTCGCTGAAGGCGATGCGCTCCTCGCTGGCACAGGCTCTCATCCAGGTGGTGCCCGGAGCGTCCAGCGACTACGCCTCGGCCACCAGTGTCGGGCTGTCGCTGGACCAGAACGGCCAGCTCAGTCTCGACGCCGGCAAGTTCCAGACGGCGTTCACGGCGGACTACTCCTCCATCGAGCAGCTGTTCGTGCCGCAGAAGAGCGCCACGGACCCGCAGGTGAACTTCACGGCGCTCGGGCCATCGACCGTCGGCGGCACGTACGACGTGGTCATCACCAACCCCGCGACCCCGGCGTCCGTGACGGGATCGGGATTCTCCGGGACGTACGCGGACGACGGAACCAGCGACACCATGGTGGTCACCGACAAGGCCACCGGGTGGAGTGCGCAGCTGAGCCTGAGCAACGGCATGACCGCGGCCCAGATCGTGGGTGCGCTCAACACGGCGTTCGCGGCGTCCGCCGCGCAGAAGCTGTCGTCCACCGCGACGCTGTACGCCGATCCGTCGGGCACGGTCCCGGCGACGGCGGCGACCCGGTGGGGCGACCTTCGGGGCGCTGGGGGCGCGGCACTCGGCGTCGCGGCGGGGGACACCATCTCCTACGCCGGCACGCGCGGTGACGGGACGCCGGTGGCAGCGACCTATACGATCGGCGACCCGGCGTCCGCGACCATCGGCGATCTGGTCTCGCAGATGCAGCAGGATCTGGGCACCGGCGTCACCGTGAGCATCGTGGCCGGGCAGCTGGTGGTGGAAGCCAGCCAGACGGGCGGCTCGAACCTGGCGTTGACCGTGACGGCGAACAACCAGGGGGGCGGCTCGCTTTCGTTCGGCTCGATGGCGCGAGTGACGCAAGGCCGCAATGCCCTGCCGATCACGGCGTCGCAGAGCGGCAGCCAGCTGGTGCTGACCGGCGGCGGCCTCGGCTCGGCGGCGGGTTTTTCCGTGTCGTTCCTTCCGGGTGGCGCCGACGGCACCGCCCAGCTCGGGATCGCTGCGCGGTCGTACACCGGACAGGACGTGGCCGGAACCATAGGCGGCTACGGGGCTACCGGGTCGGGGCAACAGCTCACCGGCTCCGATGGCACACCGGTTGCTGGGTTGGTGGTCGCGTACGCCGGGAATACGGCGCGGGCGGCAGGCCAGGTGACGTTGTCCGTCGGACTGGCGGAGCTGCTCGGACGCATGGTGGACGCGTGGCTGGATCCGACCAAGGGGCTGCTGGCGACGACGGAAACAGCCCTGAATCAGCGGATCACCGATCTCAACGCCGGCGTGTCGTCCTGGGATACGCGACTGGCGGCGGAGCGGACCAGGCTGGTGCAGCAGTACAGCACGATGGAGGCGACCATCGCCAAGCTGCAGACGCAGTCGGCCGCGCTGAGCCAGCAGTTCTCGTCCGCCGCGGTCGTGTCGAAGGGGGTGCTCGGGTGACGACCGGGCGCTCCGTCTCGGCCTATGGAGCGCTGGACGTGCTGGCGATGTCGCCCGCGCAGCGCGTGGTGTTTCTCTACACGCAGCTGATGGCGAGCCTCACGCGCGCCCGCCGCTGTCTCGCCACCGACGACGTTGAGGGCCGCAGCGAGACCCTCTGCCGGGCCCAGGCCATCGTGCAGGAGCTGCTGCTGTCGCTGAACCGGGAGGTGGGAGGGGAGCTGGGCGACCGCCTGGCGGCGCTGTATGGCTACTTCGCGGCCGAAATCATCGCGGTCGACAGCCAGCGCGACCCCGAGCGCCTGGCCCGGCTGGTGACGATGGTCTCGCCGCTGCTCGAAGCCTGGGAGCACGCCGCACAGGAGGTCGAGCCGCGCAGGAGCGAGGCAGCGAGCGCGTGAGGGATCTCGAGGAGCGCGCGTACCTCGAGGCCTGCGCAGCCCTTGCGGCCCAGCAATCTGCCCTTCGGCGCTACGCCGACATCGTGGCTGAGCAGAGCCAGGCGGTCGCCGCCAGCGACATGGACCGCGTGGCGGACCTCGCCGGGCGGGTGGACCTGCTCATCGCCGAGCTGGCTGAAGGCGGGCGCCGGCTGGAGCCGATGCAGCAGCGCCTGCGCATGCGCGCACGGGCCGGGCCGCGGGCCGAGGCGCTGCGGCGCCTGATGGCCTCCGTGGCCGACGCCGCCGCGGCGACCGAGTCGGCGGTCCGGCGCCTGGTTCAGGAGCTGGTGTGGCACCGCGACGCGGTCGGGCGCGAGCTGGCGGCCCTCGACGCGGCGGCCGCCGCGGACGCCCACTACGCGGTCGCGGCGGCGGCGACGCCGCGGTTCAATCTCGACCGCCTGGGCTGAGTCGCGCCGCCGGCGGCGCCGGCGCTTCGGAGCAGCTGTGCCCTGCCGGACCGTCTTCACCTCCCCCCTGACGTGCAGCGCACGCCCCTCGGGCGCGGATCGCCGCCACTGTCGCGCCGGTGGCGCCGCGCTCAAGTCCTCCGTCCTCGCGCCGATACTGACGGACAAGGAGGAGTGCGATGTCGTCACCGGTGAGGACGGTCCCGGGGGTGGGGGCGGTGAGGTCGGGGAGCGGCGCGCTTCCCGACCCGGCCGGTTCTCGCCATGGGGGCGGAGCGCAGGCTGCGCCGGACGAGAGCGCGGCCGCGGCCCCCGCAACGGACCTGGTGGATCTCTCCAGGGAAACGGACTCGCTCGACACCGTGGTGCTGCTCGGCCAGCGGAAGGCGGCCGAGCTGCAGCTGAATCCCAGGCGACTGCTCGCGATGATGTCGCGCAAGGGCTGACGGGAGCGCGGCGACGCACCGGAGCGTACACGCAGCGAACCATGAGGGCAGAGTGTGACGACCAAACCCGTTAACGGCATTCCGCAGCCGCTCCAGGACATCGGGCCCCGCCAGGCGCCCGCGTTCCGGGAGACGCCGGCCGCGTCCGTCCCCGCTCCCCAGCAGGCGTCGTCGGGCGAAACGCGCAGCCCTGGAACCGATCGCGTCGAGCTGTCCGACGCGGCGCGAACCCTCGCGGAGCCCGGGGCGGCCGGGGGCTCCGGGAGCCAGGTCGAGCCCGAGCGGCTGCGCGCGGTGCTCGAGCGCCTGGCCAACGGGCACTACGACAGCGCCGAGGCCCGTGACGCCATCGTGCGCAAGCTGGTCGCGGATCTGGGCGGCTGACCGCCGCCGGCGGCTCGGAGGTGATGCGGCCATGAAGTGTCTCGTTGTGGACGACTCGGCGACCATGCGTCGCATCGTGATCAACGCGCTGAAGAGCATCGGCATCGCCGAAACGAGCGAAGCCGCCAACGGTGCCGAGGCTCTCCAGGCGTGTGATCCCTCGGTCGGGTTGGTCATCACGGACTGGAACATGCCCGTGATGGGTGGTCTGGAGCTGGTCAGGCAGCTGCGCGGGCGCCCCGAGACGGCCGCGACGCCGATCCTCATGGTGACCACGCGCAGCGTCCGGGACGACATTCTCCAGGCGGTGCAGGCGGGGATCAGCAGCTACATCGTCAAGCCCTTCACGCCTCAGGTGCTGAAGGAGAAGATCGACCAGGTACTGACGGGAGCCGCTCCGGCGGCCTGAGCGTAGCACGGAGGCCGTGTCATGGAGCGCACCCGTTTCGCGTCATATCTCGCCGATCTCGACAACGCGCTGCGCCTGATGCAGGAGCTGGTGTGTGGCGTGCGGACGGTCGAGCGCGATCCGGCGCGGCTGCCGCACGTGCTCAACGTCGCGGAGGCGCTCGAGGGACAGCAGCCCGGTCTCATGGCGCTGCCCGAGGCGCTGCACCAGGCGTACGCGGCGATCACGCGCGCCCTCGGCGACGTGCGCGTCAGTCGCGAGGCCATCTGCGTGCACGCGGCCGATCGGCTCCGCCGCACCCATGCGCGGCTGGCGGAGGTCACGTCCGCGACGGAGACCGCCACCAATCGACTGCTGGACGGCCTGGACCGCGCGCTGGAGATGGTGGATCGCCTCGACGGAGCCTCGGCCGGGCGCACGGGTGAGGCCGATGCGGAGGTTGCGGAGGTGGCCAAGGGGCTTCGGGCGCAGCTGACCGGCCTGTACGACATCCTGCAGTTCCAGGACATCACCGCGCAGCAGCTGGGTGCGGCCGGCGATCTGCTCGAAGGCGTGGAGCAGCGGCTGGAGAGCGTGGCCGCGTTGCTGGAGCCGGACGGGTCGCTGGAGCGGGAGGACACGGAGCCATGGCGGTCATCGGTGAACGACGCGCGGGCGTCCACGCTCGACGCCACGGTGCGCCAGCAGCTGGCCGATACGGTTCTCGCGGAGGCGGCCCGGGCGGCGCCGCCGGCACCAGGACCATGACGAGTGCTCGGACGGTCCGCCTCGCGGACCGGCGCGTGCCGCCACCCGCGCTGCCCGACGCAGCCAGCGCCTCCGAACGCGAGAAGCTGAATCTGCTGGGGCAGATGTCGAGCAGTGTCGCCCACGAACTCAAGAACCCGCTGGCCACGATCGTCGCGACCACGCAGTCGCTGCTCACCTTCTGGACCCTGCCCGGCGGGCCGTTGCACGTCAGCGCCACGCGGAGCGGGCGGCGCCTCCCGACGAAGGCGCACCTCACGCAGCTGCGCGAGGATCTCCAGCTCATCCTGGCGGAGGCGAAGCGGGCCAGCGACATCGTGGTGACGCTGTTGAGCTTCGTGCGCCGCCAGTCGGCCGATCGCCAGCCCGTGTCGGTGCCCGAGGTCGTGCGGCGAGCCGTGCTCCTGCTCGCGCACGATCTGGAGGTCCAGAACGTGCACCTGCTGGTACCCCCGACGGCGGCGGCCGATGGCGGGCCGTGGGTGCAGGGCAGCGAGAACCAGCTCCTGCAGGTTCTCGCGAACCTGATCACGAACGCCGGTCAGGCGCTGATGATGCAGGCGCGCGCCGGGACCGTTCTCATCGAGTGCGCGATGGCCGGGGACGCTGAGGTGCGGCTGGCCGTGGAGGACGACGGCCCCGGGGTCCCGGCCGACCTGCGCGACAAGATCTTCAGCCCCTTCTTCACGACGAAGCCGGACGGGCAGGGGACGGGGCTGGGGCTTCCGATCTCGCGGCAGATCATCGAGGCGCACGGGGGAACGCTGAGCCTGGAGGACGGCGCCCGCGGCGGCGCGCGGTTCGTCGTGACGCTTCCGGCGCTGCAGGTCGGAGTCGCAGCTGTCCGGCGCGAGTCCGCCGCGGAGGTGGCGCCGCCGCCGCCCCGGGAGCACGCGTCGGGAACGCGCGTGCTTCTGGTGGACGACGAGGCGGGTCTGCGTGGCGTCACGGCGCGCTACCTCCGGCGCTGCGGCTTCGGCGTGGATGAGGCGGCGACGGGGGCCGCGGCGGCGGCGGCGCTCAGGAACGCCGACTATGACGCGATCCTCTCGGACATGCGGATGCCCGGTTTCAGCGGCCGGGACCTGTTCAATCTGGTCCGGCACGATCGGCCCGAGCTGGTATCCCGCTTCATCCTCGTGAGCGGCGACCTGATGCGGCAGGAGACCGTTCGCTTCGTGGAGCAGACGGGCTGCCACACCCTCGAGAAGCCCTACGAGCTGGCCGATCTGCTGACGCTGCTCGATCAGGTCTGCGCGCCGGCTCCGGTGAGGCGCGCCTCACCCTGAGGTCGACATGGCACCCGCTACGCGTGCGGTCTCCGACACTCGAGACGGCTCCGAAGCCACTCGCCGCTTCCGGGAGACCCAGCTCCGCGAATCGGTGAAGATGGAGGCCCTCGCGGATCTCGCCACGGGCATCGCCAACGACTTCAACAACGCGCTCGCGGTCATCAGCGGCAGCATCGAGCTGGCGCTGTCCCACCTGTCGCCGGACCAGCATGCGGTGATCCAGGAGCTGGTCGCCGGGCGCGCGGGGGCGCACCGCGCCGCGCGCCTGGTGCGCCGCCTGTTCAGCTGCACGCGGCCGGCGGCCAGCGTGCGACGCCCCGTGGACCCGGGTACCATCGTCACCGCCGCCGCCGACGTGCTGCGGCGCGACCTGGAAGGGTTGGTGACGGTCGAGACGGCGTTCGATCACGGCGGCCGCCTGGTCTGCGCGGACGCGGAACAGATCACCGACATCCTCTTGAATCTGGGCTACAACGCACGCGACGCGATGCCCGAGGGCGGAGTCCTCCGCCTCTCGACGGCGTGCTTCCGCTCGCCCGACAGCGCCGGACTCCCCGTGGATTTCGTCGGCGATCGCGAGTTCGTCCGACTCGACGTCCGGGACACAGGGATCGGGATCGCTCCCGACGTGCTGCCCCGCATCTTCGAGCCCTTCTTCACCACCAAGAGTCCCGCCCGCGGTGCCGGCCTCGGCCTTGCGATGGTGTACGGCGTGCTCCGGCAGCACGAGGGAGGCGTCACGGTCGATACGGCCGTCGGCGCGGGCACGACCTTTCACGTCTTCCTTCCCGTCCTGAGCGCGGGGACTGGCGCCGACGCCGCCGGAGGCGTCGACCCGATCCCCGGTGCCCGGGCCCCGGGTTCGGAGAGCCGAACCGTGCTCATCGTGGACGACGAGGTCGAGATCCGCCGGGCCGGGCGTGAAGCACTGGAGCAGTTCGGATACGCGGTGCTTGAGGCCGCCCACGGGATGCAGGCTCTCGACTTGCTGCGCACGACGGAGCGGGAAGTGGCGCTGGTCATCCTGGACGTCGTCATGCCGGGGCTGTCCGGGTGGGAAACGCTGGCCGAGCTTCGCCGCCGCTGGCCCACGCTGCCCGTCATCATGACCAGCGGCATGCCGTTGCTCGGGACGGCGACCCCGGAAGCCGCGGCGGCGCAATGCCTGCTGCAGAAGCCGTATTCCCTCGCGGAGCTGGAGCGCGAGGTACAGCGGCTCGTGGGACCGGCCGCATAAAGCGGGGAATCGGGACACGGCGATGCAAGCCAGCCCGCGGTTGCGTGGCCGTGGGCGCGCCCATAGCATCCGGTCCATGAGCGAGCCGGCGTCCGCCGGCCGCGGGCCGGGATCCCGCGGCGTCCGCATGGTGATAGTTGTCGGCGGGCTGCTTGCCGCCCTCGCCGTCGGTGCGGTGCTGCGCGTGCGCCTGGTCCGTTCGGCGGAACTCGCCGCCTTGCGCGACTTCGTGCACCTCGAGACCGTGCATCTCGCCACCAGACTCCAAACGGACCTCGACGAGCAGCGGGCGCTGGCGCTCCTGACTGCAGACGATCTCCGCGAACACCCCGAGCTGTTCCTGGGGCGCGGTGCCGGACGCGGTTCTGGCCGCGCCGGCGTCCTGCTGCGCTACGTGCCCGAGCTCTCCCGACCCGGCTTCCTCTCCGCGATCGCCGTGGATCTCGCTGGGCGTACGGTCGCGCAGGTGGGGATGCCGTTGGGGGCGGCGCCGGCGATGGCAGCCGTCGCGCAGCATGCCGCGGTGCGGGCGCAGGCGTGGTTCCAGCCTCTTGGCATCGGCCCGGACAGCACGCCGGTGATCGGGGTGATCGCGCCGGTCGTCTCATCGTCGCGCCGGGCGATGCCGAGGCGCGCTCTCGGCGCCGTCGTCCTCGCGTTCCAGCCGTATACCATGCTCCGCCCCCGGCCGCCGATCGGGCCCCCCGTGCGATTCGGCTACGCCTGCACCCTGGGCGTATGGGGTGCCGGCCAGGGCTTCGCCGAGGGTCCGCCGCTGCTCTTCGGGGATGCCACGAGCGCCGGGAGCGTCGCGCCACACCGGGCCGATCTGGCGGCGCGAGCCTCGGGCCTGGCGGCCGGCATGCCCGGGCCCGACGCCATCGTCGGCGAGCTGGCGCAGGTGCACGGCGACAGTCACCTGGCGCTCTACTGCGAGGCGCCGACGGGCGAGGCGCTCGCCGGCGCCTGGGTCACGGTGCGCGGCGAGCTGCTGTGGACGCTGTTCGCGGCGGTGCTCCTTGCGGCGGCGGTGCTGACGATCCGCGCCCGCATGCAGCGTCGGCGCGTGCGCGAGCTGGCCGCCTCCGAGGCGCTCCTGGCGGGAGTCATCCACTCGGGGATGGACGCCATCGTCGTGACGGATGCCGAGCGGCGCATCACGCTCTTCAACGAGTCGGCCGAGACCATCTTCCGGATGACCGCCGCCGAAGCCCTGGGGCGTCCGCTCGACGACCTGCTCCCCGCCTTGCGCCGCTTGCAGCGTACGGGATGGCCGTCGCAGGCAGCCCATCGCGATGGGAGCGAGCGGACCGAGCAGCCGCTGGTCGGCGAGGGGCGGCGGGCGGACGGCACGACATTCCAGGCGGAGGTTTCGCCGTCCATGGTGTGGGTGGGCGGCCGGCCCGTGGTCTGCGCGATCATTCGCGACGTGACCCGGAACCTGGAGAACGAGGCCGCGCGCGCCGCGTCGGAGGCGAGGCTCCGCGATCTGGTGGAGAACGAGGTGTTCGGCGTCGCGCGCATCACGGCGGACGGGCGCATCGAGATGGCCAACCGGGCCCTCGCCGAGCAGTTCGGCTACGCGTCGCCGGACGAGCTGATCGGCCTGGAAGCGACCCGTGTCTTCTCGTGGCCCCCCGCCGACTACGCCGCGTTCCTGGCGCGGACGCGGCCGGTGGGCCGCTTCGCGGGGGTGGAGCTGGCGTCGAGCCGGAAGGACGGCCGACCGTTGACGTTGCGGCTGGCGGGCCGCGCGCGCTGGGACGCCGCGGGCGCGTTCGAGGGCATGGACATCATCGTGGAGGACGTCACGGAGCGGCTCCGCCTCGAGACGCGCCTGCGCCAGTCGCAGAAGCTGGAGATCATCGGGCAGCTCGCCGGCGGCATCGCCCACGACTTCAACAACCTCCTCACGGTCTTTCAGATGAACCTGGGGCTGCTGGAGCCGGCGCTCCCGACTGCCCGGGCGGACGTGAGGGCGCGCCTGGATGCCATGCGGGGCGGTCTGGCGCGCGGCGGGGCGTTGGTTCGCAAGCTCCTGGCGACGAGCCGGCGCGAACAGGAGGAGTGGCGGCCGCTGATGCTCAACCCGGTCGTGTCCGACCTGGTCGATATGCTGCGCCAGCTGCTGCCGGAGCACGTAATGTTCGCGTGGGAGCCGGGCGACGCGATCCCGATGGTCCGTGCCAGCGTCGGAGCCGTCGAGGAAATCCTGCTGAATCTCGTCACGAACGCGCGCGATGCCATGCCCTCCGGCGGCACCCTGCAGATCCGAACGCGTCACGAGATGCTGGACAGCGACACCTGTCAGCGACAGGGCTGGGGCGAACCGGGGAACTTCGTGGAGCTGGTCGTCGAGGACACCGGCGTCGGCATTCCCCCGCAGATTCAAGCCGTCCTGTTCGAGCCGTTCGTCTCGACCAAGCCGCCCGGCGCGGGGGCCGGCCTCGGCCTCTCCATGGTCAACTCCCTGATGCGCAGCCACGGCGGGTTCGTGCACGTCACGAGCGCCGGCGGGCTCGGCACGACCGTGAGCTGCTATTTCCCCGTGTCGCCGGCGTCCGCCGAGACGCAGCCCGCCGCCGCGCGCGGGGCCCCGGCGCCGGGCGCCGCGCCGTGGAGCAGCGGCGGAACGATTCTGTTCGTCGAGGACGAGCCGCTGATCCGCGAAGCGGCCGGGGAGTTGCTGCGCGCGCGCGGCTACAGCGTCACGCTCGCCGCCCACGGCCAGGAGGCGCTCGCGATCTGCGAGGCGCAGGACACCGCGTTCGATCTGGTCGTGTGCGACGTGATCATGCCGCAGATGGGCGGACCCGCGCTGTTCCGCGCCCTGCGTGACCGGGAGATTCTGGTTCCCTTCCTGTTCGTCAGCGGCTATGCACCCGCCGACGAGGAGGGCTACCAGGCGGTGGCGGCGGAGGCCCCCATGCTGCAGAAACCGTGGACGCCCGACGATCTGCTCCGGGCGATAGGCGCGATCCTCCGCCGCGGGACCGGCGTGCTGCCCTGAGAAGGCCGCGGGCGCCGGTTACGCCGGGCGCTCGAAGAGCTCGTGCGGGATCGGCTCTTTCAGCTGCAGCGCCATCGCCTGCCGTGCCGGGTCGCCTCGATAGGGACTGTCGAACCGAACGATCGTCGCCGTGGTCTCGAAGCTCCCGCCATCCCATGTCAGGCGCACGGACACCTCCTGGCCGCCGACGGCATCGAGTTCGCCCGGGATCTCCGCCAGCAGCCCGTTGCTGCTGATGTTGATCGAGTGCGAGGCGCGCCCCAGCACGAGGTCGGGCCGCCCCACCTCGCGCAACCGCACCTCCACCTCCCTGTTGAACCGGTGCGGCCGCGGCGGGAGTGGGCCGCCTCCCTGCATATCCATGAGCGTCTCCTGGTCCACGAGATCAGCACAGGCTGCCTTCAGGTACTCCGCACGGGGGCCGGCGGAGAAGTCCGCACCGGCCCGGGAGCCGAAGTAGCCCTCAACCCCGGCTTTGCAAGAAGCGTGAAAGTGGAGTCCACGCGCTGTCTCCGGCGTGCGCGCGGTCTCCGGGGCCAGGCTCCGCCACGTGGGGGCGCAGCGGCCATCGCGTCGTGCCCGAGGCGGGCCCAAAACTGCCGATCGGGCGGCAACTTCGTCCGGCACAACGATGCCGGAGCCTGAGGGCCGCAGCCGGGGAGCAGCTCCGGCGCGCCGAGCCGTTCCGCGCCGTCGGCGAGCGCGGGCGGCGTAACGACAGCAGCCGCAACTCGCAACGCCGCTCTCGACGCCCCCCGAACAGCGGCCTCCGCGGGGAGGTCACGCTCCCCGGCGACTGGCGTGCAAAATGCTCTTGGCGTACCGGAAGCCACACCCCGGACGTCGGGGTCGGGAGCCGGCCACGGCGCCCGGGAGTATGCCGCCGCCCGGCCGCACCTTGGGGCCGGAGCTCGAGGAGGTTCCCTATGCTCGCCCGAGCCGCCAGGGGTTCGAACGGAGCCGGTACCGCGCTCCGCGCGCCGGCTCACTGGTCAGGGAGGCTCGCGGCCTTGCTGCTTCTCGCGGCGTCGCCTGGCGTTCAGGGGTGCGCGCATGCCGGAGCGCCGGCGCCGCTCCCGGCGTGGGTTCGCATCCCCGCCGAGCAGCGGGGCACCACCTTGCTGTTCACGGGAGAAGGGGACGGCGCCTCGGAGGCTGAGGCTCGCGGCGCGGCCCTGCGCGCGGCGCGGGAAGAGGCGGCCCGAGCGCGGAACGTCAGGGTGGAATCGGAGCTGCGGATCGACGCCGGCCAGATCGCCGTGCGCGCCGCCGACGCGTCGGCCGTGAGTTGGCAGCGCGTCGTCACAGCGACACGGGAAACGACGGAGGGCGTCCTGACGCGGGCTGTGCCGTACGATGAGGCGGTGGTCGTGCGTCGGGGCCGCAGGTTCAGCGCGTGGGCGCGCATCGCCGTGGAGGAGTCCGATCTCTTTCCCTGGCTGATCCTCCAGGGCGCGATGGCGCCTGACGATGCCGCGACCCGCGGCCGCCGCCTGCGGGACGCGGCGAGGGAGCTGGAGGCGCACGGCGAGGTGCCGCTGGCGGAGCTCGCCCTGCGCGAAGCCGCGGAGGCTCGTGATTCGGATCAGGCGGACGGCGCAACGGTGGACCTGGCGTGGCTGCTTCAGCGTCAGGGACGTGAGGTCGAAGCCCTCCGCCTCCTTCGCGCCGCCGACATCCCCGGCCGGCTGAGCGGGTCGCTGCGCGAGAGCGCGGCGCATGTCGCCCGTCTGCTGACCCCCGAGCACCGCCGCTACGAGGAGTGCACCGAGGAGCTGCTCGCTCTCACGCGCGCCTTCGGATCGGCGGCGCGGCTCCGGCTGCGGCTCGTTCCGCCGCCGCTCTCCGTCGCACGGACGACGGCACCGGGAACGCCGGTGGCCGTCGACCTGCTCCTCGACATCCGGGATCGGCCGCGAGAAGTCGCCGCGCTGTGGATCGATACGATGGGCGTCCGCCTCGAGTTCCCGTCGCCGGGATCGGCCGTGCCGCGCGGCGCGCACGCGCTGTCGCTCGCCGGCGCGCGCGGCCTCGGCGAGGTTGCGGTCGTCGTCATCGCCGCCGGCAGCCTGGGGCCGCTGGAGCGGCTGCGGTCGCCGGGGCAGGTGCAGCTCGTGAGTCGCTGGCGCGGCGACGGCGTTTCCGCAGCCGACGAACGGGAGCTGCTGGCGTTCCAGGGGCTCACGCAGGCGGTGGGGATGACGCTGCGCGCGGACTCGACGGCTGCGGCGGCGCAGCTTCGGCTGAGGCTGGACTGAGGCCCGGTGCAGAGACCGCGCGCGGCCGGGGATCCCGGCCGACACGCGGGACGACGCCCGGTGGGAAACGCGGGAAGTAAACCACGCGCGGGAACGGGATTCCGGCTCCCGGCGCAAGGGAGCCATCTCAAGAGCGAGGCCGATATGCGTATGCAGATGCAGGCGAAGTACGGGTGGTCGGTGGCGGCGCTGGTGTCCGCGTTCGCGCTGACGGCGTGCAGCCACCGTGCGGCTGCTCCCACGGTCCCGCTGGGTGCAGCCCCGGGATCGTCCCGGAGCCTCCCGGCCTGGGTGAACCGCGGGTCCGGCGCCTTCAACGACGGAACCCGCGTGTTCTACGGCACGGGGCTCGTGGACGACATCGGCTCCGCGTCCCTGGCTCGCCAGGTGGTGGACACGCGGGCCCGCGCCGCGGTCGCGCAGGCGGTGCAGACGTACGTCCGCCAGCTCATCCGCGATTACCAGGCGCAGACCCGGGCGGAGTCCGGCGCCGAGGGCGAGGGGTACTCGGACGCGACGGTCGTGGAGCTGGTCAACCTGACGCTCAGCGGCGTCCGAATCACGGAGCACTGGCAGTCCCGGGACAGCGGCAATCTCTGGGCGCTCGCACGGCTGGACTTGGAGGAGGCGAGCCGGGCCCTCGAACAGGCCAATCAGCTGAACGCCCGGACGCGCGACTTCATCCGCGTTCGCGCCAATGCGGAGCATGCGTTCGATCGCCTGGAGTCGGCGGCGCCCGCCCTGCAGCGCCCGCAGCGGTAGCCCGAGCGCGCCCGGCACGGCCACGCCGCCGCCCAGGGAGACGCCGACCGCAGGGCGCCCGGTTCGCCGGGGCGGCCGCGCGGCCCTGCTGGCCCTGTGGATACTCGCGCTCGCGCCTGCCGTCGCCGCGGCTCAGCAGACCGCGCCCTCCGCGCCCGCGTGGGAGCTGTCCGATCTGGCGGCCGATCCCCGTTGGGTCGCGGGGACCGGGGACAGCGGGGCCGGCTCCGAGGGCCGCGCCGCCATCATCGCCGCAGCCGATGAGACCCAGGGGCGCGAGGACTGGCGCATCCAGTTCGCGCTCACCAACGCGACGGCCATCCGCGACGTGCTCGTGCGCCGCTGGGGAGTCGCCGATGACGCCGTCCAGCTGCTTCACGGCCAGCTCGTGCACGGGCCCGCGATCGAGGCGGCGATCGACCATGCCGCTCTCACCTTCAGTGGGCCATCCAATCTCCTGGTCCTCTATTTCACCGGCCACGCGTATGTGGACGCGACCGGAGCCCCGGTCTTCTTCACGTACTACACGCGGGACGCGGGCGACGGAACGTTCGACGGGGTGATTTCCCGCGACCGGCTGCTCGAGTGGCTCGTGCGCGCCAAGGCGGCGGCGCGCGAGCGCGGCGCCGGGTTCCGCGTCCTCGTGATCGTGGACGCGTGCCGCGTCCGCACGCTCGCACCCTCGTCCCCAGCGGCAGCGACCATCACGCCCGCGGCCGAGTGGGAATGGTACGGCACACGGGCGGGCCGGTTCGCGGAGGCTCCGCTCGGCGCAGCGCCGTCGCCGTTCACGGCAGCGCTGGTGGACGCCTCGGAGCAGTTGGCGCACGCGGGCGAGATCACGCTATCCCAGCTGGCCGCGCAGGTCGGCCGCCTGACTGCCGAGCGTACCGCCGGTCGCCAGGAGCCGGAGCTGATTCGGGCCGCTGCCCCGACGGTCGACCCGGTGCTGATCGGGCCCCCGGCGGTCGGCATCGGCATCGAAGTGGTGGACGCCGTGTCAGGGCGACCGCTCCCGGACGCCGTGGTCGGCATCGGCGACCGGGAGGTCGGTGGCGTGGGTGCGGTCCAGGTGGTGCCGGGACGGCATCAGGTGCGCGTGGCGGCGCCCGGCTTCTTGCGCCGGCGGGTCGAAGTGGACATCGGGCCGGAGCGGGAGGGCCAACTGCTCGAGCTGCCCATCCATCCCTCGGTCGTGCTGGTCCGAGGGCAGGTGGTCCCTCCGCGCGCGGTCTCGGTCGCGGCGCGGGGGTTGTCGGCTGCGTCGGATTTCTACCGGTTGCGCACCACCAGCGATGCGGACGGGCGCTTCGCGCTGCGTCTGCCGGAGTCCGCCTTCGGCGCCGAGCTGGACTTCGCGGAGGGGGGCCGCGCCGTCCGCGCGGTGACGCTCCCCGGGGTGCCGACCGAGTTCGTCAGGCCTCCCGGAACGTCCTACGAGGGAGTGCCGGTGGTGGACGTGGGGACGGTCCCGCTCTCGCCTGCGAGCGCGGAGATCGGGGCCCTGTACCGCGCGTCCTCCGCTGCGATAGACACGGGACTCCCGTGGCCGCCTGCCGTCAGCGATGCTGTCCTGCGCGATCCCCCCGTCCTCTCCGATGCCGTGGCGGCCGACCGGCTCCGTGCCGTGGCGCGATACGCGGAGGCAGCGCGGTGGCCCCTCGCGCGGAGGAACCTGCTCGAGCTGTTGGGATCCCATACGCCCCTGGAGGCCGGCGCGCGCGCGCGGCTGGAAGGCCTGCTGGCCTGGGTGGCGGCGCGCGAGCGGCTCGCGGACACGAGCGGTGCGGAGGCTGGGTCGCTGGCGCAAACCGCGCGCGCGCGGCCGCTGGTCGAGCTTGCGATCCGAGCCGCCGCCATCGAGCGCCAGGAGGCGGAGCTGCGGCGGCGCCTGACTGCGTCGCCTGTCCATGCGGACTCGGTGCGCCAGACCGTGGGCCGGTTGACGGCCGCGCTGCGCTGGACCGGACCGGTCCCGGACGCGTGGCCGCCGGTGGCCCGGGCCGTCTCGGCCTGGCTGGCGCGAGAGAGCGCCGGTGCGCTGCGCCGGCTGGTCGAGGCGGAACGATGGCCCGAGACGCTGGCGCTGGGTGACGCGCTGTCGGCGGCCTCGATCCCGCAGGTGGACTCGCTCCTGGCCGAGGTGCTGCCGACGGCGCTGCGCGGCGCGCTGGAGGGAGCCATCGCCGAGGCGATGCGCGACGGGGACTGGCGCCAGGCGCGATCTCTGGCAGGCCTCGCGCGCTCACGGTATCCGGCCGACACGGCGCTCGCGGCGCTGGCCGGCACCGCCCAGCGCGAGGATATCCCGGCCGTGGCGCGCCGGCGTTACCAGGAAGCCGAGCGGCTTTTCGCGGACGGGAACCTCGAAGGCGCGTGGCGAGCCTACGGCCTGGCGCTCGACTCCGCCAACGCCGCGTATCGGGCCCTGATCGCGCCGCAGCGAGAATACCTGCGCCAGCAGCTCTTCATCCAGTGCGTCACACGTGGGGAAGCGGCCGAACTCGCCGGGAACGACCCGGGGGCGCTGGCGGCGTACCTGCGCGCTTCGGAATTCGACGCTCGCGTCGATGCGCGAATCGCGGAGCTGCTGTCGCGCGACGTCCGGGCGCCGCGCGCCGACGTGGAGGCGTGGCAACGGCGGCGCGCGAGCCGCGCCGGGGAGCCGCACGTCCCTGACGCCGCGCCGGCTGTGGCCGCCGGTGGATTGACGGTGCCGGCCGCGACGGCGCGCGGCGCGGATGCCGCCGCGGGCGTCGACTCCGCTCGGGGCGCGCGCGCCGAGATCTGGTCGGGGGCCATCCCCGGACTGCCGGGCTGGGGGTACTTCTCGATGCGGATCACCTGGTCGGACTCGTCCTTCACCGGAGTCATCGCCGATGCAGCGGCGGCCGCGGAAGCCGCCACGTCGGGACAGCGGCGGTTCGGCAGCCTGGTATGGTCGGCAGAACTGGCCGTGGGCGGCGTCGTTCGGCTGGCGCACTTCGTCGCTCGACCCGACGGCGAGACGCTCGCGGGCGAGGTCTGGGTGGATACCAGGGGAACCTATGCCTTCACGGCGACGCGGGCGCCGCACTAGCGGGCGGGGGCCATGAAGGCGGCGGCGTTCGCCCTGTCGTTGGGCGCGCTCTTTCTCGCCGCAAGTGCGGCGGCGCAGCCTCACGTGACCCGTACGTCGGTCGCGGGGTACGCCCTGGGCACCGGCTTCCGGGAGGCCGAAGGCCGCAGCCTGCCGTGCAACGCCGCCGAGGCGGGCTGGATCGCGTGCCGTCCGAGGAATGACGTCGTCCTCTTCTTCCGGGCCGACACGCTGCGCGCCGTGCGGTGGTCCAGAGTCGCGCCGCGCCGCGTGACCTGGCGTGGCGACCGGGCACCCATCCCATCCCCGGGCGGGCTGTGGCGCGAGCGCTACCGCGCCCGCGTCGAGCGCGATCTCGGGCCGCCGGACTCGGTGCTCGTCAGCGACGATACGGCGTTCGTGTTCGCAGACGGGGACGCCGCTCCCGGATCCGCTCTCCGCGCCGTCTGGCGGTGGTCGGCGCGCTGGTCGGCCACAGTACGGCTCTGGCGCGTGGACGGCGACGATTCGGTGACCGTGGGCGAGAGCGTCGAGGTTCGCTGCGAGGACGACGCGTGCTTTCCGGCGCTCGTGCAGGCGCGGCGTGACTCGATAGCCCGCGAGTTCCCGCCGATGGCGCCGGAGGAGCTGGACGTGAGCGACTACGACGCGACGCTCGGCGGGTTCCGTCTGCTGGCCGAGCCGCCTGCCGCGCTCGGCGGGGCCATGCGCGCCGGGGATGTCATCCGGGCGGTCGTGTTGGCCCCGGGCGCCTACACTCGCCTCGCGCGCTCGCAGGCGTTCCGGCGCGGATGGGTGGCGGGATGGTCCGCGCTCCATCCGGCTCCGGGCGCCAGGATCCAGATCGAGGTGCAGCGCGGGGATTCCACGCCGCGCTGGGTGAAGTTCCGGATTCCTGACGCGCCGCCCTGAAGGAGCAGGCCGGGCGGCCTGGAACTGCCTACGCTGGCCGCTTCGGCCCGCAGGGTTCAAGTCTCCGCCTGATCCTGCCGATCCTCAGGACCGGGAGGATGTCATGCCGGAGGTCTTCGAGAGCGAGCCGGCCCCTCCGGTCGAGCACGAGGCCGATCCTCGACCCCCCCTAACGCCGGCCGTGGCGGACAGGCTAGGCGCCGGAAGGGCTCGCGCCACTATGACGACTCTGCAGGCCGAAAGCGAGCGCGCGGACCTCGGATTGCGTGCGGCGCGGGTGCTCGCCGTGGACGATCACGCCGAGACCCGGCAGGCGCTGGAACGGGCGCTGACGTCTCTGGGGTACGAAGTCGAGGTC
>DATKLR010000095.1:0-16509 GCA_035542295.1 Gemmatimonadales bacterium
GTAGCTGAACCCGTTGTCGAAGGTGAGATAGCCCAGGCTCGAGGCAATGATGTTGACGCCGAGCGATTCGGCCGCCTCGACGCCCGCGACCCAGTTGTCCTCCTCGGTGCGCGTCTCGGTGGGCGTGTACTCCGTGCGCGCGAGGATGTACTGGGCCTCCGGGGCGGCGCCGACGATGCGCCCGGGTTGGTTGGCGGCCAGGAGCGACCAGACGGCGGTGCCGTGCGCTTCGCCCGCCGTGTCGGGGATGGTCGCGCCCACGTAGTCGCGCTGCGCGATGACCTGGGCGCCGGCCAGGTACGGCTGGGCGGTGTTGAAGCCGGCGTCGAGCACGGCGATGCGCACGCCCGCTCCGCGGTAGCCGAGGCGGTGCACGGTGGGGATGTCGAGCTGCTGCATCGCCCAGGTGCCGGGTCCATAGGTGGAATCCGCCGGCGCGGCGCGGGGCGGCGCCGGGGGCGGAAGGGGAGCACCGGGCACAAGCGGCCGTGGCGCCGGCAGCGCCGAGACCGCCGGGCCGGGGCGGCGCGCGAACGCACGCTCGGGCGGCCGGATGAAGGTCGCGACCAGCTGGAGGTGGCGCACGCCCCGCGCCGTCGCCAGGGACGCGAGCGCGTCGCCGCTCACACGGGCCGAGACGGCGTGAACGAATTCGCTGACGCGGCGGACCTGGCCACCGGACTGCCGGACCAGGGCGGCAAGGGCGTCGAGGTCCGTGGAGGGCTCCCCGATCACCCATACCAGGACGGTGGTGTCGGGGCGCGCCCACGCGCGCGCGAGGCGTGGCGAGACGGCTCGCGGCAGCTGACCCTGGGCTGCGCCCGCGCAGACGGCGGCCAGGACCAGCGCCAGCAGGCCGCGCATCCTACGCCGCTTGTGTTTCGCTGCCCAGACGCACCGACACGACGCTGGAGACCCCGGGCTCCTGCATCGTGATCCCGTAGACGGCGTCGGCGACGGCCATGGTCCGCGGGTTGTGGGTGATCACGATGAACTGCGTGTTCTCCTTGAACTCGTCGAGCAGCCGCGTGAACCGGCCGATGTTGGCGTCGTCGAGCGGCGCATCCACCTCGTCCAGCACGCAGAACGGGCTCGGCTTGGTGAGGTAGATGCCGAACAGGAGCGACAGGGCGACCAGCGAGCGCTCGCCCTGTGAGAGCAGGTGGATGCGCTCGGTTCGCTTGCCGCGGGGCTTGGCGGTGATCTCGATCTCGGACTCGAGCGGGTCGCTCTCGTCGAGCAGGAACACATCGCAGGAGCCGCCGCCGAACAGCGTCTCGAACACCCGCTGGAAGTTGGCGCGGGCGGAGGCGAAGGTCGCCGTGAACCGCTCGCGCGCAACCGTGTCCAGCTCGCGCACGCTCAGTTGCAGCGAGTTCCGCGCGGCCACGATGTCGTCCCGCTGCGTCACCAGGTGCTCGAGGCGACGCTTCTCTTCCGCGTGCTCCTCGACGGCCAGCGGGTTGATGGGCCCGAGCGCATCGAGCTGCGCCTTCAGCTCGTCTGCCTCCGCCCGGAGCGCGGCCGCATCGCCGGCCACGTCGGAAGGCGCGGTCAGGATCTCCTCGAGGCTCCGCCCCCATTCGGCGGAGAGCCGCTCGCCCATGATCCGTCGGGTGCTGGCGAGCTCGGCGGCCTCCAGCTCCAGCCGGTGCGCTTCCTCGGTGAGCGCCTCCACCCGCTGGCGCGCCTCCCCCAGGTGCGCCTCGACGTCCTGAAGCGCCTGCTCCGCGGCGGCCAGCCCCTGGCCCGCGCCGATCGCCGCGCGCTCCAGCTCCGCCTGGGCCGCGCGCCGCTCGACGAGCTCCTCCTGCCAGAGCGAACGCTGCCGATCGAGTGCCGACAGCTCGGCGTCCAGGGTCCCGGCTTCCTGGACCAGCGCCTCGCCGCGCTCCGTGAGCTCCCGCGTGCCCGTCGTGGCGCGCCCTTCGCGCTCCAGCGCGGCCGCCAGGCGGGCGCCGACCTGCGCGTCCTCCACCTGCCAGTGCACGCGCCGCTCCCGCGCCGCTTCCTGCTCCGTTTCCAGCTCCGTCAGGCGCGCACGCTCCGTCGCGAGCCGGCCGTCGAGCCTGACGCGCTCGAGGTCCGCGGCCGACAGACCGCCGTCGACCTCGACGAGGCGCTGTTGGACCGCTCTGAGGCGCGCCGACAGCCGCTCCACCTGTCCGGCCTCGACGCCGAGGTCGCGATCGAGGTGGGCCAGCCGGCGCCGCGCATCGTCCGCCTCGGCGACCGCGCGCCGCTCTTCGCCGCGCGCCGTTTCGACCGCGGCGTCGGCCTCGGCGCTCTCGCCCTCGCTCCGCTCGAGCTGCCCGGCTGCGACTGCGAGCGCGTGGTCCTGCTCCGCGAGCGCCCCCGCGAGGCGGGCGGCGTCGTCGCCCAGCGCCTCGAGGTCGGCGCGGCGGCGCAGCGGCCCGCCGGGGGCGCCGGGGCCGGGCAGGAACACCGCGCCGTTGGCCCGGATGATGGCGTCCCCCGACGGTGCGAAGGGCCGCGCCCCCGCCAGCAGGGCCCGGACCCAGCGCGTGGCGGGACCGCTCCCCTCGACGCGCGAGGCCAAGTCGCCTCCCTGGGCCTCGCCGGTGGGGCCGGGATCGAGCGGAAGGAGCAGCAGCGGTCCCGTGCCCTGCTCGCGGTGCCAGGCGTAGACCGCGTCGCACGCCGCCAGGTCCGACACGACGACCGCGTGCATCCAGTCGCCGAGCACGTGCTCGGCCTGCGCCGCGTCGTCCCGCCGCGCCCGCACGAAGTCGGCGAGCGGGCCGAGGATCGCGCCCCCGAACCGCTCCCGCGCAGCCAGCAGCGCCGCGGCGGCGGGCGCGAGCCCCACGTGATCGCGCTCCAGCTGCTCCAGCGCCCCCTGCCGCGCCGTCGTCTGGGCGAGCGCCTCCTCCGTGGCCCGGCGGTCCGCCCGCAGCCGCGCCTCGTGCTCCCGCGCCTCGGCGAGGGCGTGGCGCGCCCGGTCGGCTTCGAGGCCCAGGGACACCAGCCGCTCGGCCAGCGCCGCGCGCCGCGCCTCGGTCTCCGCGGCCTCCCCCGCCGCGACGCCGTGGTCGCGCGTCAGCGCGGCGTGGCGGGCCTCCGCGGCGCTCAACTCCTCGCGCAGATCCGCCAGCTCGCGGTCCAACGCCTGCCGCTCGCCGTCGAGCCGCCGCACGCTCTCCGCCTGGTGCTGCAGCGCCTCCTCGATCTCCCGCAGGGCCGAGCGCTGCTCGGCCAGGCGCTCGCGCGTCTGCTGCTCGGCGGCGAGACGCAGCTCCAGCTCGGCCTGGACGGCCGCGCGATCCCGCTCCGCCGCCTGGCGCTCCGCCGACGCGGCCTCCCGCTCGCGCGAGACCCGCGCCGCGGAGGCCTGCGTGTCCGCGCGTTCGGCGAGCGCGCGCTCACGGCGCGACGCCGCGTTGCCGACCCGCTCCGTCGCGACCGCCAGGTCGCCCTCCAGCGTGCTCACCGCCAGACGCGCCTCGCCCACCCGCCGCTCGACCTCGCTGCGCTGCGCCTCCGCACCCGCCCGCGCCTCGACCGCGGCCTGGCGCTGCCGCTCCCGCTCGGTCTGCGAGGCCCGCGCCTCCGGGAGCGCGGCCCCGAGCACCGCCCGCCGCTCCTCCAGGACCGCCAGCGCCCGATCCACCTCCGCCACGTCCAGCCGCGCCACGGCCGCGACGAGCTGGTAGCGCCGCTCCGCGATCTCGGCGTGGCGCTCGGCGCGCCGCCGCTGCCGGGACAGGCTCCGCACGCGGGACTCCACCTCGGTGACGACCTGCTCCAGCTGGCCGAGGTCGGCCGTCGTCTCCTCGAGCCGGCGCTCGGTGCTCCGCTTGCGGTCCCGGTAGAGCCCGAGGCCGGCCGCCTCCTCGAACAGCGCGCGCCGGTCGTCCGGTCGGTCCGACAGCAGCGCGTCCACCATCCGCGCCTCGATCACGACCCCCTGGTCCGCCCCCAGCCCCGTCCCGGCGAGCTTGGCCAGCAGCTCGCGCCGCGTCACCGGCGCCTGGTTGATGAAGTACTCCGATTCGCCCGACCGCGAGACCCGGCGCCCGATCACGACTTCGGCGAAGTCGAGGTCGAGCATCCGGTCCCCGTTGTCGAAGACCATCGAGACCTCGGCGATGTTCTGCGGCCGGCGCCCCGCCGACCCCTGGAAGATCACTTCCTCCATCCGCGACCCGCGCAGCACCCGCGGGTTGTGCTCGCCGAGCACCCAGCGCACCGCGTCCGAGACGTTGGACTTGCCGCACCCGTTCGGGCCGATGACCGCGGTGACGCCCGCGTCCACCAGCAGCTCCACGGTGTCGGCGAACGACTTGAAGCCTGAGAGTTCGACACGGCGCAACTTCATGGATGGAATCCGACGCGCGGGCCGAGCTGCCCGGCGCTCCCGGTTGAGGTGACGAGGCTGTCGAGATAGGCCGCCTGCTCGGGCGTCCCGTACGCGCCCGAATATAGCCGATAGGTGCCGTCGTCCTGGCCGAGCACGAACGCCGGAACGCCGGCCGCTCGCAGTCGGGTGCGCTCGGCGCGGGCCGCGCCGAGCGTGGCCACGCGGTGCAGGGCGAGGGAGAGCGGCACCACGACGGGCTGCGCCGTGCGCGGACGATCCAGCCCGGCGTCCCGCACGGCCGCCAGGAGCGAGTCGGCGGCATCCTGCGTCGCCACCGGCCCCGCGAACACCCGGTACCAGAGCCGGCCTCCGAGCCGGACCGGGGCGATCATCGGCGCGAATCCGTGCGCTTCGAGGGCGTCGCCGGCGTCGAGCGCGAAGGCCAGGCTGGTCCACGCCGACACCTGGACCGCGAAGGGAAGGGTATCCACGGCGTGCGGCGCCAGCGTCCGGTAGGCGGGGACGACGGACATTCGCGGTGCGCTGTCCGGCTCCGCGCCGGCCCCGAGCGCCTTCAGGCCCAGGTTCCCCAGTCCCAGCTCGCGCCGGTACGTCACGACCAGCACGACCGCGGCGAGCAGCGTCACGCAGCCGTACACGGCGGCGCGGACACCGAGCGCGGATCGCGGGGCGCGCTGCCGCCGCAGGAATGGCGCGGCCGGCTGCGGGGCGCTCTGTGGCGCCGCCGGCTCGGGCGCGCCGGTCGGCGCGCCCAGCTCGATCTCGAACGACTCGAACTCGGGGGCCGCGCCGTCCTCGCTCGCCGCCATCTCCGCGGCGATCGGCACTGCCGCCGCGCCCTCGCGGAGCGGTGCGAGATCGTCGGTATCCGTCAGCGTCGCGAGCAGCGGGACGCCGGCGTCGACCGTGGCCTCGATCTCCGGCGTGCTCGCCAGGCCCGCCTCGACGCCGTCGGGGGCGAGCGCTACGATGCCGTCCAGGACCGGGACGAGCGCGCCGACACAGTCGGCCGGGAGGAAGAGAAGCATCAGGGCATCTTCGTGGCGGAACCCGGCTGACAGGCGGCGCCAGCGCGGGTGCGCAGCCATCACGGCGGGATCGGGGGCGAACGTCCCGGCGGGGACGAAATACAGGTTGGGCTCGGGCTGCCGGCGCGCAATGCGGGAGAGCGACGCGCCGTACTCGAACACGTCCACGATCCCGTCGTGGTTGTCCTGTCCGGCCGAGGCGTGCAGCTGGGGATCGTCGACGTAGCCGTCCACCAGCGCGACGCGGCGGCCGGCGGATGCGGCGGCCCGCGCGAGGTTCCACGCCATCGCGGCCGCCGCGTCGAGGTCGGCCGTCGCGGGGACGAGTGCAACGAGCGCGGCGCCGCTGAGGAGCTCGGGGATCGAGCCGGTGAGCGGCGCGGTCGGGTCGTCGGGCTCGCTCACGGCCTGAGAGGTCCCTCGGGCCCGGGCTCGAGGATGTAGTACGGGCGGCCCAGCAGGCGTCCCGCGGAATCCGCCGCACTGCGCGAGGGGTACGGTCCGACCACCACCCGCCAGCCTTCGCCCGGCAGGCGCGGCGCGATCACCTGGGCGGCGTGGCCGGTCCTGTCGAGTTCGGCGGCCAGCTCGCGCGAGGCCTTCTCGTTCTGCGAAACGGACACCTGCACCCAGACACGCTGGGCCGGCGCGGCGTGCGCGCTCTCCGCCGGGGCGGGCGCGCTCCTGCGCGGCGCGGCCGCTGCGGCCGCCGCGGGCTGCGGGCGGCGCGGCGCGCTCTCCTCGCGGAGCACGTTCGGGCTGGTGGTGGGCTTCCAGCGGCCGACGAACCAGAGATCCGCCGCTCCCGCAACCACCGTCCCGAGCGAGTCGAGCGAGCGGATGTCCCGCGCCACGACGTTGGCCCCCTCCCGGGCCAGGAGGACGCCGTTCTCCGACGCGGTCGGCAGGTCGCTCGCCCAGCGCGTGCTCACCCGGCCGGAGAGGCGATTGTCGGCGACGGAGACGATCCACGTCTCGTCGCCGGCGGCATCGGCCGGGTGGACGAGGACGGCGCGGCCCCAGGGATCCATCCGAAGCGCGTCCGCAGACCCCGGCAGCGTGACCGAGGCCAGGGAATGGCGGGTGAACCGGTCCACGGCCGCCAGCTCCCTCCGGGCCCTGAGAGCCACGTAGATGCGGTGCCCCGACGGTGTGAACGCCGCCGTCACCGGCGAGCCCCTCACGCGCACGAACCACGGCGTCTGCGGCTCACGCTCCTCGACGACCACGAGCCCCGAGTCGGTCACGAACGCCACGGCGTCGCCGTCCCGGCTCGCGACGTGCGCGACCGCCGTCGGAACACCGACCCGCAGGGAGATGCCCGCCTCGCGCGACGCCAGGGCAAGCGTGTCCTGCGCCGCGTGGCGGATCGCGATCAGGCTGCCGCCGACGCCCGGGAAGGCGTCCCGCACCCCGCCCCCGAGGCGGTTGGGCCACTCGCTCGCGCCCCACGGCGCGGACTCGATGACCGCGCCGTCCGGCAGCACCGCGTACAGCGTTCCGTCCGGGGCGAGGGTCGTGATGGCGCCTCGGCGGACGTAGGTGCTGTCCGCTTCGACCGGCCGCTCCCGATAGGCCACCAGGTCGAAGGCCTCGACCAGCCCCGAGCTGTCGCGGTAGATGAGCCGGCGCCCGGCGTCGTCCATCCCGATCACCGCGGCCACGGGCGAGGTGCGGCCGCCCATGGCCCAGCTCGCGGGCGTGAGCGCCGGAAGCAGATAGGCGCGCAGCGCACCTCCGCCCGCCAGGACGCGCAGGGCGACGATCGGAATGCTGCGGGCGCTCTCCGCCGGCCGGATGTCGACGTGCGCCGTGGAGGTGCCGATTGCGTCGGGTGCGCCGGACCGCGAGCCGGAGCACCCCGGAAGCAGAGCGAGGAGGGGAAGGAGGCGCTTCAACGACTACAAGATACGAAGGGAGCGCGTCACTTCAAAGAGATCAGAGGCTCGAAATGGCGTGCTGCGGCGCGTCGCTCCACAGCCCCTCCAGCTGGTAGAACTCGCGGAGCGACGGATGGAAGACGTGCACGACGAAGTCGAAGAAGTCGAGCAGTACCCAGCGGCCGCCCGCCAGTCCCTCGACGTGGTGCGCCCGCATCCCCCGCTGCTCCAGCGACTCGAGCACGTGCTCGGCGATGGCCCGGACGTGGGTATCCGAGGTTCCCGAAACGACCACGAAGTAGTCCGCTGCGTCGCTGAGCCTGCGCAGGTCCAGCACTACGCCGTCCACGGCCTTCCGTGCGGCGCAGGCCTCGACCGCCCACGCCAGCGCCTCGCTCGTCGCCGGCCCCCGCGCCCGCCGTGCCCGCCGCCGCGCGGGTTTGCGATCGGTCACGACGCTCCGAGCGCGGCGGGGGCCCCGGCCGGAGCGCCGTCTTCCACCTGGTAGAAGACGCCCCACGCGCCGGGCCCGGTGTGCGCCGCCAGCACGCCCGTCACCGGCGATACCGTCACCTCGAGCGGCTGGTAGCGCTCGCTCAGCGCCCGGCGCACCTGCTCGGCGACCTCCGGCGTGTCGGCGTGCGCGACGCCCAGGCGGAGCCGCTGCCGCGACTTCGGCAGCGCCGCGTCCAGCAGCCGCAGGACGCGGGGCAGGAGCGCAGCCTGATGGCGGACGCGGGCCGCGGCGACCACGCCCCCCTCGCGGTCGAGCGAGAGAATCGGCTTCATGTCGAGCAGCGATCCGAGCCAGGCCTGCACCCGCGACACTCGCCCCGAGCGGAGCAGCTGGTCCAGGTTGTCCACCGAGATGAAGGTCCCGCACTGGTCGCGCACGCGCTCCAGCTCGCGGGCGATGGCGGCCCCGCCCCAGCCGGCCTCCGCCAGCTCGGCGGCTCTGAGCGCCAGGAGGCCCAGGCCGAGCGAGACGCTGCGGCTGTCTACGAGGTGGATCCCGCCGGCGGCGAAGCTCCGGCGCGCGGCCTCGGCGCTGGCGTACGTTCCCGAGAGCCCGGAGGAGAGGAGCACGACGACCACTTCGTTGGCGCCCGCCCGCGCGTGCTCGAAGGCCGCGGTGAACTGGGCGGGCGTGGGCTGGCTCGTGGTGGCGTTGGTCGCGCCGCCGCGCAGGCGGCGGTAGAACTCGGCCGCGTCCATCTCGACGCGGTCCAGGTACGTCTCGCTCCCGAACATCAGCTGGAGCGGCACCACCGCGATCCCGTACCGGTCGAGCACCGCGTCGGGGAGATCGCACGAGGAGTCGCACACGACCGCGACCTGGCGCGTCGCCGTCGTCAGGAGCCGGTGCTGCTCGCGCATGTCGTCCGCCTTGCGCGTCACGATCTCGCCCCATTGTTCCGCGATGCGGAACACCGCTTCGGCGTCGTCGGTGTGGACGTGGACCCGCAGCAGATCGCCGGCCCGCAGGACCAGGAGTGAGCCGCCGAGCGGGGCGACGGCGAGCCGCGCCTCGGCGGAGCTGGGCAGCCGGTCCCCGCGCACCAGCACCTCGGTGCAGAAGCGGTAGTCCTGCGCCGCCGCCACCTCCACCAGCGCCGCCGGCGCCACGCCGGCCGACGCCTGCGCGGGTTCGGCGGCCGTCATCCCCTTCTCGATCAGGCGGATGATGCCCTCGAGCAGGCGAACGAACCCCTTGCCCCCGGCGTCCACGACGCCGGCTGCCTTCAGCACGGGGAGCTGCTCGGGGGTGCGCTGCAGCGCCTGGTCCGCGTGCTCGAGCGTGGACTTCATCACCGGGAGGATGTCGCCGTCCGCCCGCGCCGCCGCGCGCTCGGCTCCCACCGCGGCCTCGCGAGCGACCGAGAGGATCGTGCCCTCGACCGGGTCCTCCAGCGCGGCCTCCAGTCGCTCGAAGCCGCGACGGAACGCGCCGGCGAGCTCGCTGGCGCGTACCCGCACCTTCTCGCCGATGCCCTCGCTGAAGCCGAGCAGGAACTGGGAGAGCATCATCCCGGAGTTGCCGCGGGCGCCCTCGACCGACGCCCGGGCAACCGTCCGCGTCACCTCGGGGAGCGGTGCGTCGCCCAGACGGTACAGCGCGTCGACGATGGACTTGAGCGTCAGCGAGAAGTTGGTGCCGGTGTCGCCGTCGGGGACCGGAAAGACGTTGATCCGGTTGAGGTCGTCGCGTCCCGCGCGAACCCATGCGGCAGCCGCCAGGATCGAGCGGCGCAGCCGCGGCCCGTCCACGTAGCCTATCGACGTGGCCATGGAGCTACTCCTTCACCACCCAGACCCGGACTTCCGGCTTGACATCGGGGTGCAGGCGGACCGGCACCTTGTAGACGCCGAGGGCCTTGATCGGCTCGTCGAGCTCGATGACCTTCTTGTCCACGTCGAACCCCTCCGCCTTGAGCCGCTCGGCGATGTCGTGGGAGGTCACGGAGCCGAACAGCTTGTCCCCTTCGCCGGCCTTCATCGTGAAGGAGAGCGACACCGCTTCGAGCCGCGCCGCGACGTCGCTGGCCTGCGCCACCTCGGCGTCGGCCCGCCGGGCCCGCGACTTGTGCTCCGCCTCCAGGCGCCGCTTGTTGCCGTCGGTCGCCGGGTAGGCCAGACCGCGCGGCAGCAGGTAGTTCCGGGCGTAGCCGTCCTTGACGGTCACCACGTCCCCCGCGGCGCCGAGCTTCTCCACAGCTTCCCGCAGAATCACGTC
This sequence comes from Gemmatimonadales bacterium, assembly GCA_035542295.1. Classification (GTDB taxonomy): domain Bacteria; phylum Gemmatimonadota; class Gemmatimonadetes; order Gemmatimonadales; family JACORV01; genus Fen-1245. The sequence goes on from DATKLR010000095.1 coordinate 9,985, forward strand.
CATGGGCATCCTCAAGGTTTCTGGACCGCGCGCGCGAGGCGCTGGCGCCAGTCCATCAACGTGTCGGTCAGGCCGAGCGCCAGCGCACCGAGCGCGGCAATCGGCATCAGGAACAACGTCACGAACGTCGCGGCCACGATGGCGATCGGTCCGCCGATGACGCCCGCCGCCGCGGCCGCCGCCAGGACGGCGACGCCGCGCACCACGTACAGCCCGCTGAAGAACACCAGCAGGTTGCCGCCCAGGGCGTTGACCCACCCGAGGCGGGGGAAGACCAGCACGAGGAGCGAGCCGGCGACCCCCCAGATGAGATGGTCGTTGAACCGGAACGCCGCCAGGGCGCCCAGGGGCTCCCCCTGCGGGCGCTGCGCCACGCGGTGGTAGAGCGCCCAGGCCAGCGCCAGAGCGGCGAACGACTGGAGCAGGACCAGGCCGGGGAAGAGGGCGCTCACGATCCGCACGCCGAGCGTCAGGGAGCCGAGGAGCGGAGTCGTGAGGTCCGAGCCGCCAGGCGCCTGGGCGATCTGGCCGACCAGCCAGGACAGCTGCAGCCCGTAGTGCCGCTCGGCGAGCCAGATCAGCTTGCCCCAGGACAGACGCGTGAGCGCCGCCAGCACCACGGCGGCGCCGCCCGCGCATCCCACGGCGGCCAGGGCCGAGGTGACGAAGCCGCCGGCCCTGCCGGAGACCAGCACGACGGCGAGGCTGGCCGTGAGCAGGATCAGCCACGCCCGCTCCAGCTGGTCGAAGCTGTCGGCGGGCCCCGCGCACAGGACGACGACCAGCGCCGCGAGCGCCACCGCCGTCGCGGCGTCGCGCCCCGTGGGCCGCTGCACGCCCAGCAGCGCCGCGAGCGGCGCCGCCACCAGCGCGACCGGCGCCATCAGCGCGATCGCGAGATAGCTCAGCCCGCCGAGGATCAGCGGGGCGAGCCGTCGATTACTGGCCGTACCCTTTGATGTAGGGCAACAGCATCAGCTGCCGTGCCCGCTTGATGGCGGTCGAGAGCTGCCGCTGGTGCCGGGCGCACATCCCCGACAGGCGGCTCGGCAGGATCTTGCCGCGGTCGGTCAGGAACCGCCCCAGCGTCCGGTCGTCCTTGTAGTCCACCACGCGGACGCCCGCTTCGCACACCGGGCACGTCTTGCTGCGCGACCTCATTCCTCCTCCTCCTCGACGCCGACTGCCACCGCGGCCTCCGCCGGCAGCGGTGCGGGCGCCTCACCCTCAGCCCGCACCAGCAGGAACCGGAGCACGCCCTCGTCCAGCTTGATGGCGCGCTCGAATTCGGGAAGCACCGTGGCCTCCGCCTCGAACTGCGCCACGACGTAGTAGCCGGTGTCGTGCCGCTTGAGACGGTAGACCAGCGTGCGCTTGCCCCAGTGATTGACGTTGACCTGCACGCCTTCGCCCAGCAGCGCATGGAACTTCGCCAGCTTCTCGCTGACGGCCGGCTCCTCCAGCGCGCTGTCGAAAATGTAGACAACCTCGTAACGATGGGTCACGATCAACACCTCTCCTTTGGTCTGAGCGGCCCCCGTCAGGTGTTGAGCGGGAGCAGGGGGTATGTTGAGGCTAAAATACCCTGGAAGATGAGCTTACGAAAGTGATGGGTGATGAGTGATGGGTAATGGGCGATGAGTGATGGGTGATGAGTGGGCGTGATGAGTGATGAGTGATGAGTGATGAGAAAGGGTACGGTCCGCAACGCAACGATGGGGGTGCACCGTGCCTGGTCCCGTAGGGTCGATGCGTGGCGGCTGATTTCACGGATCTGCGAGTGTGGAGCAACTCGGTCGAACTCGTGCGCGAGATTGCAGTGCTCACTCGCTCCATGAGGGGGCCGGCCGTGCGCAACGCCTCGGATCAGATGCTCCGCGCCGCCGAATCAATCCCCGCCAACATCGCGGAGGGATATGGCAGAGGCTTGGGGGACGACTTCGCACGGTTCCTCCGAGGAGCCGGTGCATCGGCGGCCGAGCTGGAGAGCCACCTGCACGTATCGCTTGCATCCGGCCGCCTGCCCCCGGCGCGGGTCCAGCCCCTCATTGCCAAGGCGCGGGCTCTTCGAGCGATGCTGCGTGCGCTGGCCGGCTCCGTGGCCGTCCGCAACGCGCGGTAGATGCCCCGGCATCACGTATCACTCGCACCCATCACCCATGACGTATCACCCATCACCCATCACTCATCACCTATCACGTCTGCTACAGCAGTAATCCCGCAATCGTGGCCGACATGAAGTTCGCCAGTGTCCCCGCCAGCATCGCGCGGAAGCCCAGCCGCGCGAGATCGTGCTTGCGCTCGGGCGCCAGCGCGCCGATGCCGCCGATCTGGATGCCGACGGAGCTGAAGTTGGCGAAGCCGCACAGGGCGAACGAGGCGATGGTGAACGACCGCGGATCGAGCGTCGACCTCATCGGACCGAGCTGCGCGAAGGCGATGAACTCGTTCAGCACCGCGCGCGTGCCCAGGAGGCTGCCGACCGCGGAGCTGTCGTGCCAGGAGACCCCCATCGCCCAGGCCACCGGCCGGCCGATCCACCCGAGCACGGTCTGCAGGTCGGCGGGGAACCACGGGGCGACCCTGTGCACCCAGCCGAAGCCGCCGTTGATGAGCGCGACGATCGCGATGAACGAGATCAGCATCGCGATCACGTTGAGCATCAGGAACAATCCCTCGCCCGTGCCACGCGACGCCGCGTCCACCACGTTCACGTCGGTCATCGGGATGTGCAGCTTCACCGTGCCGAGCGTTTCCGGCTGCTCCGTCTCGGGCTCGAGGAGCTTGGCCATCATGATGGTGCCCGGCGCCGTCATGATCACGGCCGTCAGGAGATGCCGCGCCTCGATGCCGAAGGCGATGTAGGCGGCCATGATCGCGCCGGAGACGTGCGCCATTCCCGCCGTCATCACCGTCATCAATTCCGAGCGCGTCATCTTGTTGAGGAACGGCCGGATGGTGAGCGGCGCCTCCGTCTGGCCCATGAAGATCGAGGCCGCGACGTTGAGGCTCTCGGCGCCGCTCGCCTTGAGCAGCTTGTTCATCGCGATCGCCATCGCCTTCACCACGATCTGCATGATGCCGAGGTAGTACAGGATGGCGAACAGGGCGGAGACGAAGATGATCGCCGGCAGGATCTGGAACGCGAACACGACGCCGATCTTGGAGTGCTGGGCGCCGATGTCGCCGAACACGAACTCCGATCCCGCGTACGAGAAGCTGAGGATCCGGGTGACGACCGCGCCGAGCCACCGGAACAGCTCCTGGCCGAACGGGACCCGCAGCACGAAGACCGCGAAGGCAATCTGCAGCCCCAGCCCCCAACCGACGGTGCGCCAGTTGATGGCGCTGCGGTTGCGGCTCAGCGCGTAGCCGACGCCCAAGATCAGCGCCATCCCCAGGAGGCCGGTGAGCCGCAGCGGGAGAGAGACGGGTTCCGGGGTCCGGGCGCCGCTGGCCGGGGCCTGAACGGAATCAGGGGTTCGGGGTCCGGGGGCCGGGGCTCGGGCGGTCGGCGCCCCGGACCCCTGATCCCGGACCCCGGACCCCGGCTGCTGCGCCACGGCCGCGCTCACCGTGTTCCACACGAAGCGGGGCAGCGTGAAGACCGCGAGCGCGCAGGCGAAGGTGATGGCGAAGGACAGCAGGATACGCTTGGGGCTCATCGGGCGTCCTTTCGATTCCGGCTCAGATCAGCCACGGCGCCAGCACCAGGCTCACCACGCTCATCAGCTTGATCAGGATATTCATCGCGGGGCCGCACGTGTCCTTGAACGGATCGCCGACGGTGTCGCCGACGATGGCCGCCTGGTGCGCCTCGGAGCCCCGGCCGCCCAGCGCGCCGCCTTCGATGTACTTCTTCGCGTTGTCCCACGCACCGCCGGCGTTGGCCATGAACAGCGCGAGCAGGACACCCGTGAGGGTGGCCCCGGCCAGGAAGCCCCCGAGCCCGGCCACGCCGAGCAGCTTGCCGACCACCGGCGGCGCGAGCACGGCGACGAGGCCCGGCACCACCATCTGCCGCAGCGCCGCGCGCGTGGCGATGGCCACGCAGCGGTCGCTGTCGGGCTGCGCCGTGCCCGCCAGCAGCCCCGCGATGTCGCGGAACTGGCGGCGCACCTCCTCGACCATGGCCTGTGCCGCCCGCCCGACTGCCGTCAGGGTGTGGGAGGCGATGAAGAAGGGCACGAGGCCCCCGAGAAACAGCCCGATCACCACCCGGTGGTCCACGAGGTTGAGGCTGGTGAGCCTCACGGCCGTCGTGTAGGCGCTGTAGAGCGCCAGGGCGGTGAGTGCCGCCGAGCCGATCGCGAAGCCCTTGCCGATCGCGGCGGTCGTGTTCCCCAGCGCATCCAGCCCGTCGGTGATCGCGCGCACCTCGGGGCCGAGCCGGCTCATCTCCGCGATGCCGCCGGCGTTGTCGGCGACCGGGCCGTACGCGTCCACCGACATCGTGATCCCGGTGGTCGCGAGCATCCCGACGGCCGCGACCCCGATGCCGTACAGTCCCGCCGCCGCGTAGGAGAGAGCGATGCCGGCGCAGATCACGACGAGCGGCACCACCGTCGAGCGCATGCCGACCGCCAGACCGGCCATCAGGTTGGTTGCCGCTCCGGTGCGCGCGGCCTCCGCGATCCGCCGCACGGGTGCGGCGCCGGTGTAGTACTCGGTGGACCATCCGATCAGCACGCCTGCCACCGTGCCGGCCAGCACCGCCCAGAACGGGCCGAGCGCGGAGACGGGGCGCGCCTCGACCACGAGCGCCAGCGGGAGGCGCGGGGTCACGAGCCACGCGGCGAGGAGGAACAGCGCCGCCGCGAGGAACGTCGCGAGCCGGAGCGCTGCGGCGGGGCTCCGCCGCTCGAAGAGGCGCACCGAGGCGATCGCCACCAGACTGGCCGCCAGCCCGCCCATCGCGTAGACGACCGGCAGCGCGACCGCGTTGAGGCGGTCCGCGATTCCCGGCAGTGTGGCGCCGAGGGCGATCGTGGCGATCACCGCGCCGACGTACGACTCGAAGAGATCGGCGCCCATCCCGGCGACGTCGCCCACGTTGTCCCCGACGTTGTCGGCGATCGTCGCGGGGTTGCGCGGGTCGTCCTCGGGGATGCCGAGCTCCGTCTTGCCCACCAGGTCGGCCCCGACGTCCGCGGCCTTGGTGTAGATCCCGCCGCCGACCCGGGCGAACAGGGCCACGGAGGAGGCTCCCATCGCGAATCCGGTGATGATCTGGGAGAAGGCGCGCCAGGCGCTCTCGGCCTGGATGGGCCCGGCCTGCCACCGCAGCCAGAGCACGGCGCCGATCCCCAGGAGCCCCAGGCCGGCCACCGCCAGGCCCATCACCGAGCCGCCGAGGAACGCCAGCGTCAGCGCCGGGCCCCGGCCGTGCGCGCGCGCAGCCTCGGCCGTGCGCACGTTCGCGCGTGTCGCCGCGGTCATGCCGAGCAGGCCCGCGAGCACGGAGCACGCGCCGCCGCCGACGTAGGCGAGAGCGGTCCAGGGCCCGATCAGCCGCGCGAGCAGCCCGGCCACCACCAGCACGAACGGCGCCAGCGCGGCGTACTCGCGGGTCAGGAAGATCCGGGCGCCCGCCGCGATGCGAGCGGCGATGCCGCGCATCGTCTCGGAGCCGGCCGGCTGCCGCACGATCCATCCGAAGATCAGCGCCGCCGCCAGCAGGCCCAGGGCGCCGGCCGGCGCCGCCCAGAGCGCGGCCTGGGCGCTCACTCTTCCGCCCGGACCCGGCGGTTGAAACGGGTCATCGCGCGCTCGGCCCCCTCGGCCATCCAGCACTCCACCGCCTCGCACATCGTCGGCATCAGCTCCTCGATGGCGCGGCGGTCCGCCCGCGGCATCGGCTCGAGGACGTGATCGGCGAGGTCGTCCACGTGCTCCGGCTTGGGCCCCACGCCGATCCGCAGCCGCGCGTAGAGCCGCGTGCGGAGCGTGGCCTCGACGCTCTTGAGCCCGTTGTGCCCTCCCGCGCTCCCCCTGGCCCGGATGCGGAAGTAGCCCACCGGAAGGGCAACTTCGTCCACCAGGACGAGGAGGTCCTCGAGCGGGCCGCCCGGCTCGGCGGGCGCGAGCCCGGAGAGCGCGCGCCCGGAATCATTCATGAAGGTCTGGGGCTTGAGGATGTGGACGGCGCCGAACCGCGTCCGGCCGCCGGTCGCCAGGGCCGGGGGCTCGCGCCGGAACCGGGGCAGCCGCCACCGCTCGGCGAGGGCGTCGGCGAGCCAGAACCCGGCGTTGTGCCGCGTGTCGGCGTAGGCTGCGCCGGGATTGCCGAGCCCGACGATGAGCTTCAGAGCGTACTCGCTACTTCTCTTCCTCGGCCTCTTCGTCCTTCGGCTTCCGCTTCCGGATCAGCTCCGGCTCGGCCACCTCGGTCGCCGCGCCCGGCACCGCACCCGGCGCCGCCGCCGCCGCTGCCGCCGCCTCGCCCTCCACCGGCGCGCCCTCGACCGCCGCCGCCGCCGGAGCCGCGACCTCCTCGATCCGCGGCGCCACCACCGTGGCCACCGT
>DATKLR010000096.1:0-22575 GCA_035542295.1 Gemmatimonadales bacterium
CGGCGCCGGCGTGCCGCGTCCCACGAGGGCGAATGCGAAGACGCACCACAGCGCGATCGCCGCGCCGACGGCCCCGACGGCGAGCGCGATCGCCTGAGGCGCGCCGATGGTCGGCGGCCGGCCGACGCCGGCCCAGTGCAGTACGCGCGCCGGCAGATACAGCAGGACGACGGCGATGAACAGCGTGGCGTACGTTATCGTGCGGGCGAGAACGAGCATGGCGGCCTGCAGGGTCACTTCGCGCGCGAGCGCAGCGAGGCGATCCTGTCCCCCGCTGCCTGCCGGGTTCGCGACGCCCTCGGAGTCTTCACGCCCGCTGTGCTCATAGGTCCCCGCAGAAGAAGTCCACCACGCCCGTCCGTAGATCATACTCGGCACCCACCACGGCCAGCTCGCCGCGCTCGGCGAGCGGCCTCAGCACGTCCGATCCGCGGCGCAGCTCGTTCACGGCGGCCCGGATGTTCGCGCGCACGGCCTCGGCAATCAGCCCATCCGTCTGCCGGCCGAGAGGGGTGGCCAGCAGTGGCTCCACCACTGGGCGCAGGCGCTCGACGATCTCCCGCAGACCCGGCGACTGGCTGGGCGCCGGGCGCTTCAGCCCCTCCACCGTCGCCGTGACCGCCCCGCATCCCGTGTGGCCGAGGACGACGACGAGCCGCGTGCCGAATCGGGTGGCGGCGAATTCCACGCTTCCGACCTGCGTCGGCGCAACGATGTTGCCCGCCACGCGGATGACGAACAGATCGCCAAAGCCCTGCCCGAACACTAGCTCGGTCGGCACCCGGGAGTCGGAGCAGCCGAGGATGACGGCAAAGGGCTGCTGCCAGCGGGCGAGCGCGAGCCTGCGCTCCTCGTCGAGCGCCGGCTCCCGCGAAGCCGCTCCCGCCACGAAGCGGCGGTTGCCCTCGCGGAGCCGCGCCAGCGCCTCCTGCGCGGAGATCATCGTCCCGCGGCGGCGACGAGGCTCAGGCTGGCCGGGGTGACGAGATCCCCAGCTTGTAGCCGTCGGGGTCGCGCAGGCGGAACATGCGCACCCCCCAGGGCATGTCGGCGGGCTCGGTCTCGAGCGCCCCGCCCCGCTCCCTGATGCCCTTCGCGATGGCGTCGACGTTCTGGGTGGTCGTGATGTTGAGCGAGAATCCCTCGCCCTTCACCCGGGTCCAGCCCTTGGCCCCATCGTCCTGATTGATCGCGATCCGCGCGTCCCCGGCCTGCAGCGACACCGCCCGGAGCTTGCCGTCGCGCTCGACGCGCCGGACCTCCGAGAAGCCTACCACGTCGCGGTACCAGACGAGGCTCTGCTGAAGGTCCTTGACGGTCAGCGACACCGAGAGGGCGCTGGCGGACAGGACGTCCGGGGCCGGCAACTGGTCGCTCATCGACTCTCCTGCGGTGGTGAAGGTGGCATCAATTCGTCCGCGCGCGCAGCTCCCGGATGATCCGCTGTGCCTGACGCAGGTGCGATTCTTCATGCTCCGCCATGTGCTGCAGCGTCTCGTTGACCTCGGGATCCACGTTCTTCTCCTCGTGCGTCAGCAGGTGCGCCGCGAGCTGCGCCAGCGACCAGCCCGTCGGCGGGGACCGCCGGAACTCCTCCTCCGGCACCTGATCCAGCACCGCAAGGAACGAGAACCGCGCCCGCTCGAGCCGGCACAGGAACGGGATCTCCTCCGCCCTGAGATTGCGCAACAGCTTGTCCAGGTAGCTCGCCCGGACCGAGGCAAGCCGCTCGAGATATTCCTGCTTGGGCAGCCCCATGTGCTCGGGCGCGATCCTGCCGGGTCCCCAGAGCCACTCCTTCTTCATCTCCACCTCCGCGTCGGCGCGAGCGTCACTCCACGATCGCGAACGCGCGCACGGGGAAGCTCGCTACCCCCTCCCAGGCGGGCGGCGCCGCGAAGAAGCGGAACCGCTTCCCCACCAGCTTCTCCAGATTGCACAGGTGCTCGCAGATCAGGATCCGCTTCGCGAGCAGCAGCGAGTGCGCGGGGCGCTCCCCGTCCTCGACGTCGTCGACGTTCATGCAGTCCGCCCCAACCAGCTGCGGCCCCGCGTCCACCAGCGCCGCGGCCGCCTCTTTCCCAAGGTACGGTCCCGGTTCCGTGTAGCGCGGCGTGTTCCAGCGCTGCGCCCAGCCGGTCAGGATCAGGACCGCCTTCCCGCGCAGTTCCTTCCGCGGGAAGAGCGCCACGGGGAGCTTGCGCCCGGGGCGGCGCCGCGCGTCCACCACCACGCCGGGCAGGTCCACCAACCGCTCCAGCGGTACGCCGGTGAAGTCGGGCCCCTTCTCATAGCGGTGGAACGGACTGTCGAGGTACGTCCCGATGTTCATCACCGCGTTCACCCGCGTCATCGCGAACGAGACGCCGGGCGCATACGGCCGTCCCTTCTGACTGTGCGACCGCCACTGGAACACCTCCGGGGTCGGGAACCCCGGGTAGATGAAGCCGTCGCGGACGATCGGATGGGAGAGATCCACGATCATGTATGCCGCACCCTGCAGATCGCGCTAGACGGCGAAGGCCGCGATTGCAGCCACGTCGGTGACCGCCCACGCCGTCAACGCCGCGTAGAACCCGCGCTGGTGCTCGGCGGACGTCATGGCATCGCGCCGGCGATACCACGGGACCAGCACGACCAGCCAGCCCGCCAGGGCGATGGCGATCCCGGTCCACTGCCAGAGCAGCGCGCCGCGGCGGAGCGCCGCCGCCGCGAAGCACGCGAACGAGATCAGCGTCGCCACGATGGCCACCACCAGGCTCGCCTTCAATCCCAGGATCAGGGCGAGCGTGCGGTCGCCGCGGCGGCGGTCCTCCTCGAACTGGTAGATCTGCGTCAGCGGATAGAACGCTGCGAACAGCGGGCAGAAGCCCAGCAGCACGAGGCCGTGCGTCAGGTCCAGCGGCCGGCCCGTCGCGGCCCACCCGGCGTACGGCGTGAAGGCGCCGAACCCCCACATGTTGATCACCCAGTCCACCCCGGCCACCGCCTTGAACCGGAGCGGCGGGACCGAGTAGGCGACGCTCATCGCGAAGCACACGGCGTACACCGTCCGGTACCCGGCCGGCAGGGTGAAGGCGAGGGCCTGGCCCGCCGCCATCAGGGTGAGGGAGAACGCGAGGAGATGTCGGGGCGGCGCGGGGGGCGCGCGGAGATAGCCGATGTCCCCTTCGTCCTTGTCGAAGACGCTGTTCAGCGCGAGGGTGCCCCCGTTCATCAGCACGACCCAGATCAGTATCCCCCGGAGTCCTGCTCCCAGTTGCGCGCCGTGCAGCAGCGGGACGAGGCCCACGGCGAGGATGAAGCCGAGAGCCGTGTGCGCCGCCATGATCGGCCACTCGGCCGGCCTGAGGTGCAGGACATAGGAGAAGAGATCGCCCGGGAACACGCGGTATCCGGCCCGCCGCCAGACGTTCTCGGTGCGGGCGTCGCCGCTCATTCCGCCCCGCCGCCGTTGCACAGGAGCTGATGGGAGATCTGCAGGCCCCGGAGCGTGAGGTCCGGATGCACCTCCTCGATCTCGGAGGAGTACTTCGCCACCAGGGAGGCGTAGCCGCCGGTCGCGATGACCCTGGGCACGGCGCTGGTGGGCCACTCGGCCTTGAGTCGGCGGACGAGGCCGTCCACGGCGTCCGCCGCGCCGTACACCAGCCCCGCCTTGATGCAGTCCTCCGTGCGGCGCCCCATCGCCCTCGACGGGGGCGCGAGCTCGGTGGGCTGGAGCTTGGCGGTGCGGCGGATCAGGTTCTCCCCGCTGGTCTTGAGGCCCGGCATGATGATCCCGCCCAGGAAGACGCCGTCCTTGGTGATGCAGTCGAGCGTCGTCGCGGTGCCGAAATCCACTACGATCGTGTCCACCCCGAAGAGCCGGCTGGCCGCCACCGTGTTGACGATCCGGTCCGCCCCGACCGTCATGGGCTCTTCCACGTCGAGCCGGATCGGCAGCGGCGACTCGGGACCGACCTCGACCGGCGTCGTCCCGGTGGCAATCAGCAGCGCGTCGGCCAGCCCGTCGGTCACGCTCGGCACCACCGAAGCGAGGATGGTGGCGCTGACCCGCGTGATGTCCAGCCCCGCCTGGTCGAAGAGCGCGCGGACCACGGCCGCCCACTCGTCGGCCGTGCGCGGCGGATGGGTCGTGAGCCGCCAGCTGCGCTCCAGCTCCGCGCCGGCGAAGAGGCCGACCGTGATCTCGGTGTTCCCGATGTCGAGGGCGAGCAGCATGTCAGCCATAGGCTAGGCCGGCACCGTGCGGCGGTCAAGCGATCCGTCCGGCCGCGGGACGAGGAGCGCGCCGTTCTCGTCGACCCCGAGCGCGCCGGCGTGGGCGTCGCTCGCTCCGTCCTCGTGCCACCGCAGCCTCAGGAAGGCGTCCTGCTCCGCCGCGTCGAGCGCGGGCGGCGTGGCCGCGTCCCACAGCCGCGGCACCAGCGCTTCCAGGAGGCGGACCCGCGTCACGGTCGCCTCGGCGGCCTTGAGCGCGATCGCGCTGTGCCGCAACGCCGGCGCCAGCGGTCCGCGCACGTTGACGCCGATGCCCACCGCGATCCACCCCAGCTTCTCCCCCTGCCACCGCGCCTCGCACAGGACGCCCCCGGCCTTCCGATGCCGCACGATCAGGTCGTTGGGCCACTTGAGGCGCGGCCGGGCGCGCGGCGCGATCTCGGCGACCGCTTCGACCAGGCGGAGCCCGACGCGGATCGCCAGCGCGCCCGCAGAGGGCGCTTCCGCGGGCCTGAGGAGCGCCACGACCCACGCCCCCGCTCCGGCCGGCGAGTGCCAGCTCCGCCCCTGCCGTCCGCGGCCCGCCGTCTGCGCGTCGGCCAGGACGAGGAGGCCGTGGGGCGCGCCGGCCGCCGCCAGCTCGTGGGCGACGTCGAGGGCCGAGCCGACCGAGCCCCGCAGCTCGACGCGCGCCGCCCCCGTGCGGCGCCGGATCTCCTCCGCGTCCAGGCCGTCGTAGCGCGGTGCCATCACCGCGCGCCCGGCACCATCCACAGCAGCACCGCGGCACCCGCCACGATGCGCCACACGGCGAAGGGCACGAAGCCGCGAGTGCGGACCCACCCCATGAACCACGCCACTACGCCGTAGGCCACGACGAACGACACGAGGAAGCCCACGAGCAGCACCAACCACCCGTGCGCCGTCATCGCCGCGCCGCCAAGGGCCGAGGCCTGCCCCTCGCGCAGCATCTTGTAGAGATCGTAGCCGACAGCCGCGACCATCGTCGGCATCGAGAGGAAGAAGGAGAACTCCAGCGCGGCGGAGCGGGACATGCGGGCGAGCTGCCCCCCCACGATCGTCGCCATCGAGCGCGACGTGCCGGGAAAGACCGCGGAGAAGATCTGGCAGAAGCCGATCCACACCGCCTGCCCGAGCGTCATCTGCTCCATCTCCTGCGTGTTGGTGCGGAGCAGCCCCCGCGCGAACAGCCAGTCCACGATCCACATCACGACGCCGCCGACCACCAGCGCCGTCCCCATCACAGCCAGGCTCTCCAAGTGCTGCCCGATCACCTTGGTGAGCAGTAGCGACGGCACCGCCGTGATCACGAACGCCACGGCCGTCAGGGTGAAGGGGTGCACGATCGCGCGGCCCTCGTCGCGGGCGCGGGCGAAGCTGCGGAAGAACTGGGCGATCCGCACCCGGAAGTAGATCGGCAACACGCAGATGGCGCCGAGTTGGATCACGATCGTGAACATCTTCCAGTAGCCGTTGCCGAGATTGATGCCGAACAGGGCCTCGGCGATCCGCAGGTGCGCGGTCGAGCTGACGGGCAGGAACTCGGTCACGCCCTCGACGACACCGAGCACCAGGCTCAGCAGGTAATCGTGCATCAGAGTCTGTCCCAGAGCAGGGCCGCGAGGCCGACGACCATCGCCGCCTTGAGCGCCGAGCGGGCGCCGGCCAGACGCCCGCGCGCGAGCCGTGCGATCAGCACGAGGAGCCCGAGATCGAGCGCCGACACGACGAGCCCGTAGCGCCACCCGTACCAGCCCGCGGCCCAGGGCAGCAGCGACAGCGGCACGAAGACGGCCAGGATGCCCGACGCCGCGAGGAATCCCGCCTCGGTCCCCCAGACGATCGGCACGGTGCGGCGGTCAAGCGCGAGATCCCCGGCCACGTCCTCGACATCCTTGACGATCTCGCGCGCCAGGTGGAGAAGCGCCGCCAGCGCGGAGGGCACCAGCCCCGCGCGCCAATTGCCGACGGCCACGGCGCCGTAGATCAACGGAAGACTCGCGACGACGGCGACGGCGAGGTTGCCCCGGAAGCCGCGCGACTTGAGCCAGGGCGAGTACGCGAGCATCACGGCGAGCGCCAGAAGGGCGAGGACGAACAGCGCCCGGCTCACCCACCACGCGGCGAAGAGCCCGAAGCCGCCGGCGACGCCCGCGACGACGATCGCCGTCTCGCGCGACAGCGCGCCGGTCACCAGAGGCCGCAGCGGCCGGTTGATCCGGTCGGCCTCGAGGTCGAAGACGTCGTTCGCGGCGTTCCCGGCCCCGCCGAGACCCAGGGCGCTGGCCATGGCCCACAGCAGCGGCGCCGGGAACGCCACGCGGCCGAGCGCAAGGAAGCCGCCGACCGCGACGCCCGCGGCGGCGATCAGCAGGTTGCGGGGGCGCACCAGCGCGAGCGCGCTAGCCGCCCGCGACCGCAGCATAGAACCGTTCGTACTGGGGAACCACCCGGTCCGTGGCGAACGTCGCGGCGCGCCGGCGCGCCGCCGCGGAGGCCGCCCGCCACCGGGGCGCGCTCTCCAGCAGCGAGATCGCGCCCGCCGCGAGCGCGTCCACGTCGCCCACGGGGCCGAGAAAGCCGGACACCCCGTGCTCGACGACCTCGGGAAGTCCGCCCGCGGCGGTGCCGACGACCGGCACGCCCGTGGCCAGCGCCTCCAGCGCGGACAGGCCGAACGACTCGACGTCGCTCGGGAGGAGATACAGGTCGGCCCAGCGCAGCGCCTGCGCCACGTCCTCCACCTTGCCGAGGAACCGCACGCGTGACGCGACGCCCAGCACCTCGGCCTCGCGCTCGGCCAGCGGGCGGTCGGGGCCGTCGCCGACCAGCACCAGGCGCGACGGGAGCTGCTCCCGCACCTTGGCGAAGATCCGGATCACGTCCTGGAGCCGCTTCACCGGCCGCATGTTCGAGATGTGCATCAGCGTCTTCTCGTCGGCACCGTCACCGCACGTCCCCGGCTCGCGCGGGTGGAATTCCGCCGGGTCCACGAAGTTCGGGATCACCTCGATCTCGCAGGTGGTGCAGCCGAAGGCGCGATAGGTCTCGTCCCGGAGGTACGCCGAGACCGCCGTGACCGCGTCGGAGTGCTCGATCGAGTACTTGGTGATGGTGTGGTAGCTCGGATCCTGGCCGACGAGGGTGATGTCGGTCCCATGCAACGTGGTCACCACGGCCACGGTCTGGTTCGGGCCCAGGAGCTGCTTCGCCTCGATCGCGCTGGTAGCGTGCGGGATGGCGTAGTGGGCGTGGATGACGTCGAGGTGCTCCTTCACCGCCACCTGGTGCAGCATGACCGCGAGGGCGAGCGAGTACGGCGGGTGCTCGAAGAGCGGGTACGCGCCGATCTTCACCTCGTGGAACGTGACGCGCTCCGAGAAGCCGCGGAGGCGGAACGGCTGCGCGTACGAGACGAAGTGCACCTCGTGGCCGCGCTGAGCCAGCGCGAGGCCCAGCTCGGTGGCGACGGCGCCGGAGCCGCCGTAGGTCGGGTAGCAGACGATGCCGATGCGCATGGGTCAGGTCGCCGCCGCACGATAGCGGACCAGCATCTCCCGCGCCAGCGCCTCGGGCTCGTCCGCCGCGTCGAGCCGGACGACCGGACCCCGCAGCTGATGGCGGAACCAGGTCTCCTGCCGCTTCGCATACCGCCGCGTCGCGGCGGCGATCGCCTCCGGCAGCTCCGCCGCCGACAGGGCGCCCGAGAGGTGCGCGACCACTTCGCGGTACCCGACTCCCGTCAGGCCCGGCGCGTCCGGGGCCACGCCGGCGGCGAGGAGGCTCCGCACCTCCTCGACCAGCCCCGCGCCCAGCATCCGGCTCGTGCGCTCGGCGATGCGCGCCGCGAGGACCGACCGGGGCAGCGCGAGGACCGCGTACCATGGTGCCAGGCCGGTGGGACGGGACGGCGCGGCGCGGAGCGCGGAGAGCGGCCGTCCAGAGAGCAGCGCCACCTCCACCGCGCGGGCGGCGCGCTGCCGCCCGCCGCCGCGAACGGCGCCGTCGAGCCTCCGCGCCCAGCGCTCCAGAACCTCCGGGGAGAGCGACATCAGGGCGCCGCGCAGCCGCTGCCGCCGCTCCGGTTCGAGCGGCGGCTCTTCGAACAGGCCGTCGAACAGCGCGCGCAGATAGAAGCCCGTGCCTCCGACCACGACCGGCATCCTGCCGCGCGAGCCGATGTCCGCGATCCAGCCGGCGGCCTCCCGTGCGAACCGGCCCGCCGAATAGCCCTCCGAGGGTCCGACGAGGTCCAGCCCGTGGTACCGCGCGGCCGCGCGCTCCGCCGCCGACGGCTTGGCCGTCCCGATATCGAGCCCCCGGTAGACCTGGCGCGAGTCGGCCGAGACGATCTCGACGTCCGCGAGCGCGGCGAGCGCGCCGGCAACGCGCGTCTTGCCGACGCCCGTGGCTCCGGTGAGGACGAGGACGGCAGGCAACTAGCGGCGCCCGAAGCGGCGCTCGAGCTCGGCCCTGGGCAGCTGCACGATGGTCGGGCGCCCGTGCACGTCGTGCGCGGGCAGCTCGCTGGCGAAGAGCCGGTCCACCAGCTCGCGCATTTCCTGCTCGGTCAGCACCTGCCCCGCCTTGATCGCCGCGCGGCAGGCGAAAGTGGAGGCGAAGCGCTCGAGCGGATTAGCGAGGCCGCCGAACCGGCCGCCGGCCAGGTCCGCCACCACGTCGCGGAGGCAGCGCTCGGCGTCGAACCGGGCGTGGGGGGCAGGCACGGCGTGCACGATGAGGCTCGCACCCCCGAATCCCTCGATCTCGTAGCCGAGGCGTGTGAGCAGGTCGGCGTGGGCCTCGACGGCGTCCAGCTCGGCGGGCGCGAACTGGAGCGTCAGCGGGAACAGCAGCTTCTGCGCCCCATCGGCCTGCTCGCGGAGCACCCGCATCGTGCGCTCGTAGAGGATCCGCTCGTGGGCGGAGTGCTGGTCCACGATCAGCAGCGCGTCCGGCACCTCGACCAGGATGTAGGAGGCGTGTACCTGGCCGAGGATCCGGGGCGGCGCGGCCGAACTCCCCGCCTGCGCCTCGGCCTCCGCCTCGCCGGCCGGGGCGCCTTCCCCCTCGTCTTCCTCGCCGGCGCCGACGCCGAGACCCGGCAGCACCGGCGCCGCACCCGCGCGCGGCCACGACGCCGACATCGCGTGGTGCTCCCACGGCATCGGACCGCTGCCCGCGCCGCCCAGCTGCGCCGCGCTCACCAGGTCGCCCAGCGCACGATGCACCGCATCCTCGACGGCGGCCTCGAGGGCGTAGCGGTCGCGGAACCGCACCTCGAGCTTGGCCGGATGCACGTTCACGTCCACGTCCGCCGGAGGCACCTCGAGCGCCAGGATGACCGACGGCCGGCTCCCCGCGGGCACCGTCGCGCGGTAGCCGCGCTCGGCGGCGCGCACGAGGAAGGGATCGCGGAACGGGCGCCCGTTGACGAAGAGATAGGCCGCCCGACCGGTGGGGGTCGCCTCCGCGGGGCGCTGCACCAGGCCGGTGATCCGCACGCCGCCCGCCTCGTGCGCCACCGGAAGCAGCGTCGCGGCGAACCGCCGGCCGAGCAGTTGCGCCACCCGCTCGGCCAGCGAGGGTGCGGGCAGCGCCTCGACCACCTGTTTCCCGTCAGCCAGCATCGAAACGCCGAGCTGCGGAAGCGCCAGCGCGAGCGCGGTCACCGCCTCGACGGCGGCTCGCGTCTCGCTGCGGGCGGAGCGGAGGAATTTCCGGCGCGCGGGAGTGTTGAAGAAGAGAGAGCGCACCACAACCGTGGTGCCGCTCTGGCGGACGACATCCTCGATCGCAGACACCAACCCACCGGTCGCGACGATGCGCGTGCCCACCGCGCCCGAGGCGTCCGCGGTCTCCAGCTCGAACCGGCTCACCGCCGCGATGCTCGGCAGGGCCTCGCCGCGGAACCCGAAGGTGGCGATCCCGACCAGGTCGTCGGCCGAGCGGATCTTGCTGGTGGCGTGGCGGTCGAGGGCGAGCAGGGCGTCCTCGCGCCCCATCCCCTCCCCGTCGTCGGAGACGCGCACCAGCGTCTTCCCGCCGGACTCGATCGCGACGGCCACGGCCCTGGCGCCGGCGTCGAGCGCGTTCTCCAGCAGCTCCTTGACCACGGAGGCCGGGCGCTCGACCACTTCGCCCGCGGCGATTCGGTTGGCGACGACGTCCGGCAGCAGCGCGATGCGGCGCGCCATCAGCGGCCGGCCGTCACCGAGGCGCGCCCGAAGCCGCTGCCTTCAGCTCGGGGTTCCGATCCGCCTTGAACGGCTCGACCGCGGCCAGCGCTTCGGGGGTGCCGATCGTGACGAGCGCACGCACCGCGGCGACGCGTACGGCGAGCGGGAACCGGCGGAATACGCCGCTCACTCCCTTCGCCAGCTCCGCGAGCTGCGGCACCGCGCGCGCCTCCCTGAGCGAGCCGAGCGTGTCCGCGAGGGCGACGACGACTCCGTCATCCGGCTCCGCCTCGAGCCGGGCCTGCACGATGGGGCCGAACGCGCGGTCGGCGAGTCGCGCAACGCCCACGGCCGCCTCGAGCCGGACGCCCGCATCCGCATCCTTGATCGCGGCGACCACCGCCCGCGACGCCTCGGCGCCTCCGATCCGCGCCAGCGCGCCGATCGCCGCGCGCCGCAGCGCCGGATCGGGGTGGCGCGTCAGCGGCGCGACCGCGGCGACCGCCCCCGCATCGCCAAGACCGCCCAGCAGCGCCGCCGCCGCCCGCACGGCTTCGACGTGCTCCGAGGTGAGCCGGGAGACCAGGTATTCGCGCGCCGATGCGCTCGAGACGAGGGCCCGCCCATAGCTGTCACGCACCGCGTCGTCCGCGGCGGCGAGATACGCCTCGAAGAGCGCCGGCGTCGCTCGAGCGCCCAGCGCGCCGAGCGCCTCGACCGCCATCCCCCGCTGCTCCTCCGGTACCTGGTCGTCCGCGACCAGACCGACCATCCCCGCCAGCGACCCGTCGCTCACGCCCGCCGCGAGGGCGCGCCGCGCCGCGTCCGCCGCCGCCGGGTCCTCGGAGGTCTGCCACCGCGCCGCCGCCTTCACCGCCGCGGCGAGCGCCGCGAAATCCCGCTGCTCGGCGATCTGCGCCATCACCTCGGCCAGCCGCGTCAGCGGCCCGCGCGCTCCCTCGGGCGTCGCGAACTCGAGCAGGGACGCCAGCCGGCTCACCTCGATCTCCACCGGAAGGGCATTCGGCCGGAAAACCCCCGTCCCACGGGAAGAGAGTGCGGGGCCGTCGTCCACCGCATGCATCGCCGGCGCGGAGCTCCGCGCCGGCCGCGCCGCGGTGGACTTGCGGCTCGCCGCCTGCTCGAGCTGGATGTGGGGCAGCTGCGGCTTCTGCTGCACCACGCCAAGCGAGGAGCCGCGCTTGGCGGCCGCGCCGGCGGTGGCACGCACCAGCGCGGCGAACTCCTCCGCGGTCGCGCCGGGGCTGAGGAGAACGGCCCGGTAGCCCTGCGAGTACAGCAGGCCCGCGAACTCCTGCATCTGCGGGTTCTTTCCGGTCACCAGCACGGTCTCGAGGGCCAGGCCGGTCGGTCCGATCCGCAGCTCCACATCGCCCATCGCGGCGAGCGACGGAAGCACTGCCGACAGATCGGCCATCGCCTGCTGCACGGTCGGATGCGTCGCGGGATAGAACCGGCAGAGGCGGAAGACCTTGCCGACTTCGGCGAGGACCGCTTCGATCTGCTTGGCGTCCATCCTCAGCGCTTGATGCGCTCCCCCTTGTCCTCGTGGCGGAAGATCCAGGTCGCCATGCGCCACGGCGCGATCGGCTCCGACGGGTCGACCGCCCACCAGTCCTCGTCACTGCCGGAACCGG
The DNA here is from genome assembly GCA_035542295.1 of Gemmatimonadales bacterium. Classification (GTDB taxonomy): domain Bacteria; phylum Gemmatimonadota; class Gemmatimonadetes; order Gemmatimonadales; family JACORV01; genus Fen-1245. The sequence goes on from DATKLR010000096.1 coordinate 12,083, forward strand.
CGCCGGTGCTCCGGCGCTCCGCCGCCTGCGCGACGACGCGGCGCGCCCGCTCGATCCACAGCGCGCAGTTGGAGGTCCGGAGATCCACCCATCCGCGCGGTGCCGCAGCCATCGCGTCGCCGCCGACGGGCGGGACCACCACCGAGGCTCCCCGGTACACCCTCGCGCCGTCCTGGCAGAAGATCGGGATTCCGACCGACACGATTTCGGAGCGGAGCTGCGCATCCCGCTCGATCAGGTCCTGCGCGTCGCGCCCCAGCTTCACCGGGTCGGCACCCGCCAGCAGCGCGACGCTGGAGTGCAGCCGCGACCAGAGGTGCGCTTCGAACAGGAGCTTGCTGAGGCGCGGCGGCCCCAGCATCTCGAACGCGACCGACGAATAGCCCCGCTGCGCCGTCAGGTCGGCCAGGCGCCGCATCGCCGCCTCGCGGAGGATCCCGGCCCGGTACGTCGGCCCCACCGTGGAGGCGTCCAACGCCGCGATCACGTCGTGGCCCGTCGGCCGGCCCTCCAGCTCCATCACCACCTGGTCCGCGATCTCCTCCGGCGTGACGAACTCCATCTGCCCCATCGCCGTGATCGTCGCGAACTCCTCGCGGCTGAACCAGCCGTTCTCCCCGACGTCGATGTACACCGACTCCAGCGGGCGGCCGAGCGATACCCACCCGTCGCCGCCCGCGACGAACGCCTTCGCCAGGGGGAGCGGCTTGGGGCAGTCGTACAGCGGGATCGGTGTCCCGCCGCGCCGCACCGGCCCGCAGCCGATCTCGCGCCACGCGATGGCCGCGGTCGGCTTGAACTCGACCGTCGCCGGCGCGTCGGGCGTCCGCCCGAGGAGGAACAGCAGCAGCGTGTGCGCCCCGGCGACTGCCGACTTGGTCATCAGCGTGCGCGAGGGCCGCTCCTCGGAGTGTGTGTACGGGATGTTGAACCCCATCCCGCCCGTGCCCGAGGTCCCGATCTTCACGTAGGCCTGAGTCCCCGCGCGCCGCATCCCCTCGACCAGTATCTGGATGTGACGCGTGAGCTGGGGGATCGGCTCGGTCAGGAGGTGCTTTTCCACCGCGGCGAGATCCACCACACCCTGAACCGCGGTCGCGTGCAGCCCGCGTGCCGAGCGGTACACGTCCTGGTACGCGAAGGCCGTGGCCGTGTTGATGCAGTCCACGACCACATCGGGCTTGTAGCGCTCGAGCAGCTGGACGAGGAAGGACCGCGCGATGATCTCGTCGGTGAGGTCGCCGTAGACGTCCTCGATCAGCAGCCGCCGGTTGGCTGCGTCGTCCGTGAGCGTCGCGCGGTCGGCGCGCGCGAGCGACGCCGGCAGGTAGACGTTCCCGTGCTCGGTCGCGATCGCGGTGCCGCCGGCCACCGGGCGCAGGGCCGCAGAGGCTTCATCGGTCTCGCGCTGCGTGAGGGCGACGACGACGATGGACTTGGGGCGGCGATCCAGCAGCCGGCGCGCCACTGCGTGGCCCACCAGTCCGCTGCCGCCGAGGATCATGACTGTCGCGCCTGAGAGTTCCATAACCGCCGATCGCCTATCGCGATGAAGGAAGAGACTGCGGGAGACCGATCGCTTCGTAGAGCTCGGCCAACTCGCGATCGCCGAGCGTCCGGGACTCCCCCGACCCGAGCGCGCCGAGCCGCACGGGGCCGTACGCCGTGCGCACCAGCCGCCGGACGCCAAGCCCCAGAGCGGCCGCGAGGCGCCGCACCACGCGCGTGCGCCCTTCGCGCAGCACCAGCTCCAGCTCGCCGCCCCGGCGGTCGGGCCGGAAGCGCCACGAGTCGGGCCGCACGACACCGTCCTCGAGCGGCACACCGCGTGCCAGCGCGGCCTCCTCCGCCGTCCCGACGGTTCCCGTCACCAGGACCCGGTAGGTGCGCGGGACCTGCCAGCGCGGGTGCATCAGCCGGTTGGCCGCCTCCCCATCGGTCGTGAACAGCAGCACGCCCTCGGAATACACGTCCAGCCGCCCGACCGCGACGAGCGCGGGAGGGGCTGCGTCGAGCAGCGCAAATATGCTCGGGGATCTGGGGGTTCCGCACCTGGAGGTGACGTAGCCCGGGGGCTTGTTCAGCACCAGCCAGATCGTGGCCGTGAGCGCCAGCGGCCGCCCGTCGAGCGTCACCTCGTCGCGCCCCGGCTCGATCGGATCGCCGGGCCCCAGCGGGGGCGTGCCGTTGACCAGGACCCGTCCCGCCGCGACCAGCTCCGCCGCGCCGCGGCGCGACGTGACGCCCGCCCGCGCCAGGAAGCGCGCGAGGCGGATCCCGGTCATGTCGTGCCAAGCTCCGCTGGAGTGCGGGCGGCGCGGACGAGGGGTTGTGCGGACCGCGAGACCCGAGGCGGCGCGGTCATGTCGTGCCAAGCTCCGCTGGCGTGCGGGCGGCGCGGACGAGGGGTCGTGCGGACCGCGAGACCCGAGGCGGCGCGCTCACGGCTCCGTCTGCGGCGGCCTCAGGGCCACGGCCAGCTCCTCGGTGCGTGGCAGGTCGGCAAGATCGGCCAGCCCCATCAGCTCGAGGAATTGCGGCGTAGTGGCGTAGAGGATCGGCCGCCCGAGCCCCTCGCTCCGGCCCGCCACCTCGAGCAGGCCGCGCTCCTGGAGCATCCGCAGCACGCCGCCGCAGGAGACGCCGCGGATCTCCTCGATCTCCGCGCGCCCCACCGGCTGACGATAGGCGACGATCGCGAGAACCTCGAGCGCGGCGGCGGAGAGCTTGGCGGGACGCGCCGCGAAGGCCGCGCGCTCGATCGCCTCGGCGAACAGCGGCAGGGTGAGGATCTGCCACCCGTGCGCCAGCTCGACCAGCTCGACGCCATGGCCGCCGATCCCGTAGTGCTCCTTCAGCTCGGCGAGCGCCTTCCTCCAGTCGTCCTCGGTCGCATCGGGATCGAGCACGGCCAGCTCGTCGAGCGCGAGCGGGCGCGGCGCGGCGAACAGCGCCGCCTCAAGCAGCCTGGTACGCTGGTCCACGGCCGATCTCGAAGGGGGTGAAGGCCCGGGGCTGCACGATCACGAGCTGGCCGCGGCGGGCCAGCTCCAGCAGGGACACCAGGGCCGAAAGCACGTCAGCGATGGTCGCTCGCTCGCCCAGCACGTCGCGCCAGCCGAACGTCGCGCGCTCGGCCAGCAGCGCCAGCACCTTGCGGTTGGCACCCTCGACGTCGAGTGGGCGCGGCATGACGCGGAAGATCACCGGATCCGGCAGCATCGCCACGACCTGCTCGACCGCTTCCATCAGCTCGCGGAGATCCAGCTCCAGCGGCGGCGGCGGCTGGTCGGGGAGCTGCGGGAGGTAGCCGCGCGGGTAGCGGTCGGCCCGGCGGCGCGCCGCCGCGGTGAGCCACTCCACCACCTCGCGGATCTGCTGGTACTCGAGCAGGCGCCGCACCAGCTCGTGGCGCGGGTCCTCCCACGGCTCCTCGTCGCCGCGTCGCGGCAGCAGCATCTGCGCCTTGATCCGGAGGAGGCGCGCGGCCATCTCCAGGTATTCCGCCGCCTCGTCGAGCCCGAGCGCGTGGATCGCCTGGAGGAACTGGTCGGCGATGCGCGCGATCGGGATGTCCCAGATGTCGATCTCCTCCTGGCGGATCAGCGAGAGGAGGAGATCGAGCGGTCCGCTGTAACGGTCCAGCGAGACGACGAAGCCGCCGTCCGGCGCGGGGGCGTTGGTGTCGACATTGCGGGCGGCGCGAAGAACGCTTCCGTCGCCGCTCCGAGCCCCCTCCGGCGCCGTCACGGCGCCAGCCCCGGCAGCGCGAAGCCCGCGATGGCCCGGAACGTCGCCTCGCTGGCCGCCGTCGCCGGCCAGAGCAGCACGTCCCCGACACGCGGGATCAGGAACATGGCCACGATCAGGACGAAGCCGAGCTGGCCGAGCTGCCTGTAGCGCGCGCCCTGCGCGGGCGGGAGCAGATGATAGAGGATGTGCGACCCGTCCAGCGGCGGCACCGGGATCAGGTTGAAGAAGGCGAGAATGTAGTTCAGGAACACCCCATAGGACATCATCCGCTGCAGAATCGCGAGGACGCCGCCGATCGCGGGGAGCGCCTTGCCGAGGATCCCCAGGAGGACGAACGCGAGGGCGCACGCCACCGCGATGATCAGGTTCATGACGATCCCCGCCGAGGAGACGATCAGGTCGCCCCTGCGGTAGTTGCGGAAGTTCCGCGGATTGATCGGCACGGGCTTCGCGGCGCCGAACGTGAAGGTGCCGTGGCTCAGCAGCCACAGCCCCACGGGCACGACGATGCTCATCATCGGGTCGATGTGCGGAAGCGGATTGAGCGTGAGCCGCCCCAGCATGTAGGCCGTCGGGTCCCCCTCGCGGTACGCGGTCCAGGCATGGGCGTACTCGTGGGCAACGACGGAGAAGAGCAGAATCGGCAGGAACAGGAGGAACGAGATCACCGGCTCTCGGGGGCTCGCGGGTAGCGGGACGGGGCAACGTAACGAGCCCGGAAACCCTTGTCAAAATAGGCACTTCGCTTGACTGCCCGCGAGGGCCCGGCTACTGTTCGCCCTCGCAAGTCACCTGTACGACCTCGGGAGTGGACCGGTGCCTCGGATCAAGTCGGCGAAGAAGAAGATGCGGCAGGCCGCCACGCGGCTGGAGCACAACCGCGCGCAGCGCTCGGCCATCAAGACGGCGGTGAAAAAGGCCCGGGCGGAGACGACCGGGGAGACGGTGCGCGCCGCGATGCGCGCGCTGGACCGCGGGGCGAGCAAGGGTCAGATCCATCGCAACACGGCGGCGCGCAAGAAGGCACGGCTGGCGCGCCTGCTCGCCAAGCAGCAGCACTAGAAGGTCGACAGCTCGGCGCCGCACTTCTCGCAGTACCACTCCGTCGGCGCATTCATCGTTCCGCACTCGCTGCACTTCAGCGTCTTGGGATTCGCATCCGCCGCTCCGGGAGTTTCCGAGGGGCGGCGTTCCTTGGCCTTCGGCGCCGGCGCCGGGGATATGGGAGGCTTCGGCGGCGGGGGCGGCTCGACGGCCTTCGGCGGCTCGGCGGCCCTGGGCGCCGCGGGCGGCGGCGGCGGCGGAGGCGGCAACTCCGGGGCCTTGGCGGGCGCGGGCGGCGCGGCCGGCTGCGCCGCGGCGGGGATCGCCGGCGCGACGACCGAGGCGCGCGCGGGGGCGGGCGCCTTCGGCGCCTCGACCACGGAGCGCAGGAATTCCAGCTCGTCGAGGCTCATCTGGCCACCCGCCGCCGGCTTCGGGGCCGCCGCGGGCGTCAGCGCGGGGGCAGCCGCGGGCGCTTCTGCGGGCGGCTCAGCGGACGAGGTGGGCGGCGCAGGGGGAGCGGCGCGCGCGGGCTCTTCGGCCGGCTTGCCCTCGATCTGGGCCAGCACCTCCTCGAGCCGCTCGATGTCCCGCTCGCTCGTCGCGATCTCCTTGGTCAGATCGGCCAGCGCACTCTTGCAGCGCTCCTGGACCTCCTCGAACCGGTCCTCGCTGAACTCGCCCACCTGGCGCCGCAGCCGCGCTTCCGCCAGCTCGTCGGTCCGCGCCTGGCGCTCCTGCACCAGCGCCTCGACGTGCGCGGCGGTCTCCATCAGCGCCTGCCGGACGCCGTCCTCGTGCTGGCTCAGCTCCTTGGTGACCGACTCGAGGCGCGCCGCGTAATCCTCCCGCACCCGGTCCGCCACGTGCGACGGCGCCGCGGTGGCGGCCTCGGCGTCGAGCTTGATCAGCCAGTCCTTGTACTGGCGGCGCTGCTCGATGAGCCGCTCCACTGCCGAATGCGACTTGCCCGCCTTCCGGGTCATGCGTTCCTCCACAGCGCGCGGATCCTCTCGGCCTCGACCGCCGGCAACCGCCGCGCCCCTCCCAGGAGGCGCGCGGCGAGCAGGATCCGCGCTCCCTGCTCGAGGCTCTCCATCCGCTGCACGGCCTGCTCGACGCCCGTCCCGAACGTCACGGCGCCGTGGTTGGCCAGCAGCAGCGCGTCGTGCCCGGCAATGAACGGGCGTACCCGCTCGCCCAGCTCCGGCGAGCCCGGCATCCCGTACGGCACCAGCGGCACGCTGCCGAACTGCGCCAGCAGCTCCGGCAGCACATCGTCATCCAGGGGCAGCCCCGCCGCGGCGAAGGCAGTCGCCGCCGGCGGATGGGCATGCACCACTGCACCAACGTCGGGCCTTGCGCCCAGGACGACCAGATGCAGCCCCAGCTCGGACGACGGGACGCCGGGGCCGTGCGTCCCGCCCGCAAGATCCACCTCGACGAGGTCCGCCGGGGCGAGCTCGCCCTTGGCCCGTCCGGCCGGCGTCACGAGCACGCGCTCGCCGACCCGCGCGGAGATGTTGCCCTCGGTGCCCGCGATCAGCCCCCGCTCCGCCAGGCGCCGCCCCGCTTCGCAGACGGCGCGGGCGACGCTCCACCGGCTCACGTCGCGGCCGAGAGGTCGGCGCGGTGCGCGATGGCGCCGCCCACGATCGTCCACCGCACCAGGCCGAAGAGCTTCCGGCCGGCGAACGGTGTGTTCCGGCTCTTCGAGAAGAAGCGCGCCGGGTCCACCGTCCATTGCGCGGCCGGGTCGAAGACGACGACGTCGGCCGGAGCGCCGGGCGCGAGGGTGCCCGCCGGGAGGTGGGCGACCTCGGCCGGACGCGTCGAGAGACAGCGCACCAGCGCAGCCAGCGAGAGCACACCGCCGTTCACCAGCTCGGTGATCGCCAGGCCGAGCGCAGTCTCCAGCCCGACCACGCCGAACGGCGCGTTGTCGAACTCCTGCTCCTTGGCGTCGTAGTGGTGCGGCGCGTGGTCGGTGGCGATGCAGTCGATCGTGCCGTCGGCCAGGCCGGCGCGGAGCGCGGCCACATCCGGCAACTCCCGGAGCGGCGGGTTCATCTTGGCGTTCGTCTCGTACCCCTCGCAGGCCACGTCGGTCAGGGCCAGATGGTGAGGTGTGACCTCCGCCGTCACCCGGACGCCGCGCGCCTTGGCCGCGCGGATCATCGCCACGGCGCCGGCCGTGGAGACATGCGCGCAGTGGAGGTGCCCGCCGGTCAGCTCGGCCAGCTGGAGATCGCGGGCCACGATCACGTCCTCCGCGGCGCGCGGGATCCCCTTGAGGCCGAGTCGCGTGGAAACCAGCCCCTCGTGCATCGAGCCGCCGGCCGACAGCGACACGTCCTCGCAGTGGTCGATGACGGGGATCCCGAAGCTCAGCGCGTACTCCAGCGCCGTGCGCATCAGGTGCGCGGTCGCGACCGGCCGGCCGTCATCGGAGACGCCCACTGCGCCCGCGGCGACCAGCTCGCCGAACTCCGCGAGCTGCTCCCCCTTCTGCCCCAGCGACACGGCGCCGATCGGGTACACGCGCGCCATCCCGGCGCGCCGGGCCTGGCTCACGATGAAGCCGACGGCCGCCTGGTTGTCGGTCACCGGATCGGTGTTGGGCATCGCGCAGACGGACGTGAAGCCGCCGGCCACAGCCGCCCGCGCCCCCGTCGCGATCGTCTCGACGTCCTCGCGCCCGGGCTCCCGGAGATGCGCGTGCAGGTCCACGAAGCCCGGCGCCACGACGCACCCGGTCACGTCGAGCACCTCGGCGTCGCCGCGTGGGGCGAGCTTGGGGGAAACCGCAGTGACCTTGCCGTCCACCAGGAGGACGTCGGCCGCAGCATCCGTCCCGCTCGACGGGTCGATCACCCGGCCACCGCGGATCAGGATCGGTCTCACCGTGTCACCTCTCCGGCGCCCCCTTCGCGCTCTCGGCCAGCTCCGGCCGCCCGCCCGCCAGGAGGTAGAGCACCGCCATCCGCACCGCGACACCGTTGGTGACCTGGTTCAGGATCACCGAGTGCGGTCCGTCGGCCACCCGCGAGTCGATCTCCACCCCGCGATTCATCGGGCCCGGGTGCAGGATGAGCAGCTCGCGCGGCACGTGCTCGAGCCGCTCCAGCGTCACGCCGAAGACGCGGTAGTACTCCCGCACGGATGGGACGTAGCCCCCCTCCATCCGCTCGAGCTGGAGCCGCAGCACGTTGAGGACCGCGGCCCACTCGATCGCCTCCTCGATGCGGCGGAACACCTTCACCCCCAGCTGCTCGATCCCCATCGGCAGGAGCGTCTGCGGGCCGCACACCGCCACTTCGGCGCCGAGCTTGAGGAGGCCCCAGATGTTGGACCGCGCCACGCGCGAGTGCAGCACGTCGCCGACGATGCACACCCGTGTGCCCTCGATCGGCCGGTGGTCCCGGATGGTGAGGAGGTCCAGCAGCCCCTGCGTCGGGTGCTCGTGCTTGCCGTCGCCCGCGTTGATCACGTTCGACTTGATGCGGTCGGCCAGGAACTTCGCGGCGCCGGAGGAGCCGTGGCGCATCACCACCATGTCGATGCGCATCGCCTCAAGGTTGCGCGCCGTGTCGACGAGCGTCTCGCCCTTGGAAACCGAGGAGCCCGCCGCAGCCACGTTCACGGTGTCCGCCGAGAGCCGATGCTCCGCGAACTCGAACGACACGCGGGTGCGGGTCGAGGGCTCGAAGAAGAGGTTGACGATCGTCTTGCCGCGGAGCACCGGGACCTTCTTGATCGCCCGCTCCGAGATCTCCTTGAACGGCTCCGCCGTGTCGAGGATCAGGCGGATGTCGTCGGCGGACAGGTGCTCGAGCCCGAGCAGGTCCTTGCCCAGCCGGCCGGCGCTCACGCCTTCCCCCGCGCCGCCCGCACGATCTCCACCGCGTCCCGCCCGTCCAGCTCCCGCACGAAGACGTCCACCCGGTCCCCCGGCGCCGTCGCTACCTTCTCCCCCACCACGTCGGCCTGGATCGGCAACTCCCGACCGCCGCGATCGATCAGGACCGCCAACCCGATCCGCGTGGGCCGCCCGAAGTCGGCGAGCTGGTCCAGCGCCGCGCGGACCGTCCGCCCGCTGAACAGCACGTCGTCGACGATCCAGGCGTGGCGCCCGTCCAGGGCGACCGGCAGCTCGGTCGGTCCGACCAGCGGCCGCGGCCCCACCACCTCGAGGTCGTCGCGATAGAGGGTGATGTCCATCTTGCCCAGCGGGACCCGGACGTGCGTCTCGCGCTCGACGGTCGCGGCGAGCCGCGCGGCGATCTCGACGCCGCGGCGCTGCACGCCGATCAGAACCAAGAGACGCGGATCCGGGGCCTGCCGCACGATGTCCTGAGCCATCCGGTGGAGCGTGCGCTCGATCGCGCTGGCGTCCAGGAGGAGCTGGCGCTCTTCAGGCGGCATATTGAGCCTCAAACGTAAGGCGGTAACGCGGGTTAATCAACGCGTCGCGCTGCGCGCGGGGTGCGCCGGCCGCGCGCGATTTCGAGCGCCATCGCGCGGAGCAGCTTCGCCTCCCGCGCGTCGAGCGGGGTGCGGTGCGCAATCTCCCGCAGGGTCCGCAGCACCGGCTCCTCCACGTGGCTCTTGAAGAATCCGGCGGCGCGGAGCGCAGCCTCAGCGTCGGCGAACAGCCGCTCGAGCTGCTCCGCGGTGGCGGGCGCGGCGCGGCGGCGCGCCGGCTTGAATGCCCGCTCGCCGTCACCCCGGGCGAGGGCCAGCTCGTACAGCGCCACCACGACCGCGTGCGCGAGGTTGAGGGAGGGATAGGCGGAGTCGGCCGGGATCGTGACGACCCGGTGGCAGCGGTCGAGCGCGCGGTTGGAAAGCCCCGCGTCCTCGCGTCCGAACAGGAGCGCGGTGGGTCCGGCGGCCGCGCGCTCCAGCGCCTCGGCAAGGGCCTCGCGGGGCCTCAGGACGTTGCGCTTGGCGGTGCGCTCCCGCGCGGTGAAACCGACCACGTGGATGGCGTCGGCGAGCGCGGCGTCGAGGTCGTCGACGACCCGGATCCGCGCCACCAGCTCCGCGCTGCGGTGCGCGATCCCCTCGATGCGCCTCGGGTCGTACTCCCGCGGCGCGACCAGCCGGAGATCGCCCACCGCGAAGTTCATCATCGCCCGCACCACGTGGGCGATGTTCACCAGCTCCTGCGGTTCGTGGAGGACGATGACGATCAACGGATGGGGTGGGATTCGAACCCACGAGACCCTTTTGGAGCCCACACGCTCTCCAGGCGTGCGCCTTAAGCCACTCGGCCACCCATCCCGAAATACCGGCTGCCAGACGCCAAGTTGTCAGTTGCCAGTGGTTCCCAGTTGCCAGTCATGAGAAGGAGAACAGGCTTGTCCTGGCAACTGGTCTGCCATCCGCCACCTGCCGACCGAGGACCCCTGGCAACTTGGCGTCTGCGCAACTGGCAACCAGTCGAACAGCGGACAGGGTGAGATTCGAACTCACGAGACCCTTACGGGCCCACCGGTTTTCGAGACCGGCGCCTTCAGCCACTCGGCCACCTGTCCAGCGTGCGGAAAACTAGCCGGTCAGCGGCGATCCTCAAAGAAGCCGGACAGGAGCGCCGCGCACTCCGCCTCGAGCACACCGCCCACGACCTCGGCCCGGTGATTCAGTCGCGGGTGCCGCAACAGATCGTGGATCGAGCCGGCCATTCCCGCCTT
>DATKLR010000097.1:0-3649 GCA_035542295.1 Gemmatimonadales bacterium
CCCGGTCACCTTTGCTTCCGTAGTTTCCCTGATATGCCGATACGAACATTCCGAATGGCATAGGTGATGCGCATAGACGAGTTTCGGAAACCGGATGCAACGACTCGGATTGCTTGGCCTATCCTACCGCACGGCGGACCAGAGCGTGATCGCACGCTCGGCCCTCGGCGCGCCGCTGGGCGAGTCCATTCGCCGGCTGCACGAGCGGTGCGGCTTCGCGGAGTCGGTCTACCTGGGCACGTGCAACCGCGTCGAGTGGGTCTTCGTCCCGCCGGACGACGCCGATCCCGCGGACCTGTTCCCGGCGATCCAGCGCGAGCTGCCCGTCGAGGCGGCGCAGTGCTATCAGCTCACGGGCGAGGACGCGGCCCGGCACGTCTTCGAGGTGGCGGCGTCGCTCGATTCCATGAACCCGGGCGAGACGCAGGTCGTGGGGCAGGTGCGCGAGGCGTACCGGCGCTCGAGCGAGCTGGGGCTCGCCGGCCCGCGGCTGCACCTGCTGTTCGAGGCGGCGCTGCGCGCGGCGAAGCGGGTGCGGCGCGAGACAGCGCTCACCGCGCGGCCGGTTTCGATGATGTCGCTGGCCCTCGACGTCGCGGGCGACCTGCCCGCCGGGAGCACGGTGGCGGTGGTCGGGGCCGGGGAAATGGCGGAGGAAGCTGCGGACCGCCTGCAGAAGCGGCACGGACTTGAGCTGCTCTTCACCAACCGGACGCTGGCCCGCGCCGAGGCGCTCGCGTCCCTGAGCGGCGGCCGCGCGACCGCACTCGACCGGTTCGTGAGCGATCCTCCGAAGATCGGTGCGCTGATCGCCGCCGTCTCCGTCGCCACGCCGCTGTTCACGCGGGCGGTGCTGGAGCGGGTGAAAGCGGCCGCGGGAAGTGCGTTGCCGGTGGTCATCGATCTCGGGGTGCCGGCCAACGTGGACGGCGCTGCCGCACGCACGCTCGGCTTCCGCTACTACGGCGTGGACGACCTGCGGGCCCAGGGCGAGGAAAACCGCCGCAGGCTCGAGGCGGAGATCGCGGCGGCGCGCGGCGTGCTGGAGGAGGAGCTGGCGGAGTTCCGCAGCGCGATGCTCGAGAAGACGCTGGCGCCCGTGCTGGCCGCGTGGCGACGCCGGGCGCAGCACACGCTGGACGAGGGGCTGACGCGCCTGTTCACGTCCGAAGAGGGGCGCTGGAACGAAGACGAGCGCGAGCGGATCGAGCGCTGGGCCGCGTCGCTGGTGGAGCGGCTCGCGCATCTGCCGATGGTTGGGATGCGGAAGGTCGCGGCCGAGCACGGCGTCGAGGCCGCGCACACCTTCCTATCGGCCGTCGGCGCGAGGCTGGAGGAAGAGGAATCCACGCGTCCCGAGGCCATCCCCCGGTGACGGCTGTGCCGGACGCGCGCCGAATCGGGCACGACACTTCCGATGCGCCGTCCGCACGATCCGGCCCCGCGACGAGTGCCACCGTGACGCCGGAGCTGGTAGCGCACTACGACAGGCCGGGTCCCCGCTACACCTCCTATCCAACGGCGATCGAGTTCACCGCGTCGTTCACGGCGGACGAGTACCGCGGGCGGCTGGCGCGGGCGGACGCATCCGCTGCGCCGCTGTCGGTCTACACGCACATCCCCTTCTGCGCCGAGCGCTGCAACTTCTGCGCGTGCCACGTCATCGCGTCGCCCCTGGGAACCCGGGTGACCGAGCCGTATCTGGCGCACCTGTTCCGCGAGATCGAGCTGGTCGCCGAGGCGCTGCCGCACCGGCGCACGGTGGCGCAGTACCAGTGGGGCGGCGGGACGCCGACCTACCTCAGCGTGCCGGAGATCCACGCCCTCCTCGACCAGTTCGAGCGCTACTTCGTCTTCGCCGAGGGCGCCGAGATCGCGATCGAGGTCGACCCGCGGGTCACCACGGCCGACCAGCTCCAGGCGCTGCGAGCGCGCGGCTTCAACCGCCTCTCGCTCGGCGTGCAGGATCTCAATCCCGAGACGCAGGAAGCGATCGGCCGCGTGCAGCCCGTGCCGGTCACCGCCGCGACCGTCGAGGAGGCGCGCCGGCTCGGCTTCCGCGGGATCAACATCGATCTGATCTACGGTCTGCCGCACCAGACGCTCGCGAGCTTCGGCGCAACGCTGGATTCCGTCATCGCGCTCTCGCCCGATCGCCTGGCCATCTACTCGTTCGCGTTCCTCCCGTGGCTCAAGGGGAACCAGAAGCGGCTGGGGCAGGAGGTGCTGCCGGCCGGAGACGCGAAGATCGGGCTGCTGCTCCTGGCGCGCGAGCGGCTGCTCGCGGCCGGCTACCGCGCGATCGGGATGGACCACTTCGCGAAGCCGGACGACGAGCTGTCCATCGCCCTCGACCAGGGACGCCTCAAGCGGAACTTCATGGGCTACTCGGTCCAGGATGCGCCGGACATGATCGGCTTCGGCGTGTCGGCCATCGGGCAGATCGCGGGCGCGTACGCGCAGAACCACAAGAAGCTCTCGGACTACTACGGCGACATCGCCGCGGGCCGGCTGCCGATCGAGCGGGGCTACGCGCTGAGCGCAGATGACCGGCTCCGCGCCGAGGTGATCCACTCGCTGATGTGCACCTTCGCCGTGGATACGGCCGCGCTGGAGCGCCGCTACGGCATCGTCTTCGACCGGTACTTCGGCGCGGAGCTGCGGGAGCTGTCCACGCTGGCGGCCGAGGGGATGGCCGAGATCGTGCCGGGCCGGATCCGCGTCACGCCCCTGGGCGAGCTGTTCGTCCGCAACCTGGCGATGTGCTTCGACAAGTACCTGCCGGCCGCGCAGCAGTCGGCCAAGCCCCGCTTCAGCCGCACCGTATGACCGGGCTGGTCCTGCTCAACCTGGGCGGGCCGGCCGATCTGGCGAGCATCCGCCCGTTCCTGGATGCGCTGTTCGCCGACCGCGAAATCATCCGCCTGCCGGGCGGCCCGATCGGCCAGTGGCTGCTGTCGCGGATCATCGTGCGGGCGCGGCTCTCCAAGGTGACGGGCTGGTACGCCGCGATCGGTGGCGGCTCGCCGATTTTGAAGTACACGACGGGGCAGGGCGAGGGGCTCGCGCAGCGGATGAACGCACGGCGTCCGGACCTGGCGCCCTTCAAGCCGTACATCGCCTTCCGCTACGCGCCGCCCACCTCGGACGACGCTTTGCGCGCGATGCAGCGCGACGGCGTCCAGCGCGCGGTCGTGCTCACCCTCTATCCCCAGTACTCGGTGGCGACCACCGGCTCCAGCCTGCGCGAGCTGGATCGGGCGCTGAAGCGCACAGGCCTGGAGGGCGCGTTCGACTTCACGACCATCGACCGCTGGGCCGACCGCGCGAGCTATCTGGACGTGCTCGCGGCGCGGGTGGAGGAGGGGCTCGCCGCGTTCGACGGGCGCAGGGCCGGCGCGGTGGTGCTGATGAGCGCGCACAGCCTGCCGATGAGCTTCGTGAGCGAGGGCGATCCGTATCCCACGGAGATCGAGGCGACCTTCCGCGGGGTGATGGCGCGCCTCAGGGAGCCGAGGCCGCGCTGCATGCTGGCCTACCAGAGCCAGACCGGTCCCGTGGCCTGGCTCGGGCCGCAGACCAGAGACGTGATCAACACGCTGGGCCGCGAGGGGTGCCGGGACGTGCTCGTCGCGCCGATCGCCTTCGT
>DATKLR010000098.1:0-6655 GCA_035542295.1 Gemmatimonadales bacterium
GCTCCGGGAGGTCGTGACGTCGGCGGGATTCGAGGTGGAGCGGCTGTTCGATTTCAACCGGGCCGGCGTGCCGGGGTGGCGCGTCAACGGATGGATGCGCCGGACCAGCTTCTCCCGCGTCCAGCTGAAGCTGTTCGATTCGACGGTCTGGCTCGCGCGGCATCTCGATCGGGTGCTGCCGTGGCCCGGGCTGTCGCTCATCGTGATAGGCCGGAAGCCCGGTGAGAAGTGACTCTCACGTTGGTTCCTTTCCATATGCCGGCACGAACATCGGCTCCCCGAGCCGCGCCTCGCCGAAATGTGCAAGCAGGCGCTGCACCTGATCCGATACGACGAAGTCAGCGAACGCGGTGCCACCCGCGACATTCATTCGCGGATGGCCGGCGGGATTGAGCTCGATCACGTGGTAGACGTTGGCGAGCGCACTCTCCGATCCGCGCAGGGCGACCAGATCCAGGCGCGAGCGCAGCACGCCGAGCGTGGCCCGATCCGTCAGCACGTATGCCTGTTTCTCGTTCGCGACCAGCAGGGTGGCGGCCATCCCCTGGCCGGTCTCGATGTATGCCGCCCCGCTCGGCCGGACGCCGATCTTCGCCCAGAGCGCCAGCTCCCGCGCATGCGTGCCGGACGAATCGCCCCGCGAGACGAACGGCCGGCCGGACGCAGCGATGCGGCGGAACGCCTCCTCCGCGTTCGCCGCCTCGCGCACGTGCGCCGGGTCGTCCGCGCGACCCGCGATGGTGAAGTAGTTCGATGCGACCACCCGACGTCGCACGCCGTAGCCCGCGTCCATGAACGCCTTCTCGGCCGCCGGCGAGTGCACGAAAGCCACGTCGGCATCGCCACGCCGTCCCATTGCCAGCGCCTGGCCGGACCCGACCGCCACCACCTTCACGTTGTAGCCGCTCTGCCGCTCGAACATCGGCACGATTGAGTCCAGAAGCCCGGTGTCGTACAGCGAGGTCGTCGTGGCGAGAATGACGCCCCGGTTGGCGGGCCGCTGGGCCTCGAGCGGAGTCATGCCGAGGGCCGCGAGGGCTCCTGCGGCTATAGCGATCCGTAGAACGACTGATCTATTCATCTTTTGCTATCTCCCTGTCCCTTCGCATGATATAGAGTTTCATCCGTCGGGGAATGCCTCCCAGCCATGTTGAGCTAATGGCTTCCTTTTTGCATATTCCGACCTGCAAGGAGGCAATATATGCGCGTTACAACGTGGGCCGAGTATGGACTGCTCGTCAGCCTTCACCTGGCCCGCCGGGTGGGGCAGGGGCCGGTGGCTGCGCGTGAAATGGCCGAAAAGGAGAAGCTGCCGGCCGACTATGTCGAGCAGATCCTGCTGCGCCTGAGGCGCGCTGGCCTGGTCGAGTCCGTGCGGGGCGCGCGGGGCGGCTACCTCCTTTCCCGTCAGCCCTCCGAGTTGACGGTCAAGGACGTCCTCGATGCCTCGGAACATGGGACATTCGAGGTCAACTGCGAGTGTCATCGTGTGGACTCGGAGCGATGCAACACGGAGAACTCCTGCGCCATCCGTCCGGTGTGGCAGCTCCTCCAGCAGCGGATCGACGAGACACTGGGTGCAATTCATCTCTCCGACCTGCTGCACGAGGAGTCGGACGTCCGCAATCTGATCGGTTTCGCTCCGGTCGGCGCCTAGGAATCTCGGCGGCTGGCCGTTCTGGCTGTATGGAATCCAGATAAAATGACTCCCCATTCCAGGGTCCCCGCGGCCTTGTCGGATCTGAGCGCCGAAGAGCTGCAGCGCTACGCGCGGCACCTGATCCTGCCGGAGGTCGGTGTCGAGGGCCAGCGGAAGCTCAAGGACGCGAGAGTCCTCATCGTGGGCTTGGGCGGGCTCGGGTCGCCGGCGGCGCTCTACCTCGCCGCGGCGGGGGTCGGCACGCTCGGGTTGGTCGACTTCGACGTCGTCGAGTACTCCAATCTGCAGCGGCAGGTGCTGTACGCGACATCCGCCGTCGGGCAGGCGAAGCTCGCCTCGGCGGCCGACCGGATTCGGGACGTGAACCCGCACGTGACGCTGGTCCATCACGAAGTCCACCTCGCCAGTGAGAACGCGCTGGAGGTTCTCGCCGGGTACGACGTGGTCCTGGACGGGAGCGACAACTTCCCCACACGCTACCTGGTCAACGACGCGTGCGCGCTGCTCGGGAAACCCGACGTGTACGGGAGCATCTTCCGGTTCGACGGGCAGGCGTCGGTGTTCTGGGCGGCGCGCGGGCCCTGCTATCGCTGCCTCTACCGGGAGCCGCCGCCGCCCGAGCTGGTGCCCTCCTGCGCGGAGGGCGGCGTACTCGGCGTGCTGCCGGGAATCATCGGCTCGATCCAGGCGCTCGAGGCGATCAAGCTGATCCTGGGCGAAGGCGAATCACTGGTGGGCCGCCTGCTCCTGTTCGACGCGCTGCGGCTCCGGTTCCGCGAGGTGGCATTGGAGCGGGATCCGGAGTGTCCGCTGTGCGGGCAGCATCCGAGCATTCGCGGGCTGATCGACTACGAGGCGTTCTGCGGCGTCACCGAGCCGGCCGTGCCGGTGGGCCTGGAGCGGGAGCTGGAGGTGCGGCCCGGCGCGCTGCGCGCCGAGCTGGGCGCCGGACGGAGGCTCCAGCTGGTGGACGTGCGGGAGCCGTTCGAGTGGGAGATCTGTCACATCGCGGGGAGCGTGCTCATTCCGCTGGGGGAATTGCCCGCGCGCCTCGGCGAGCTGGAGAGCGGCGCGCCGATCGTGGCCATCTGCCACACGGGGCGGCGCTCGCTCGATGCCGCGCGATTCCTCAGGAGCCGGGGCTTCGCCGATGCACGGAGCCTCCGCGGGGGCGTGGCATTGTGGGCGGAGGAAGTGGACCCTGAAATGCCCAGGTACTAGTTGCCAGACGCCAAGTTGCCAGTGGTTCCCAGTTGCCAGCGGCAGGCCCAGCCGTCAGCACGTGCGAGGGGCCTGGCCCCTGGTTACTTGCGCCTGGCAACCGCTGCCAACTGGCAACTTGGCGTCTGGGAACTGTCGTGTAGTGCCGAAGGAGGGACTCGAACCCTCACGGGCTTGCGCCCACGGCGCCCTGAACGCCGCGCGTCTACCAGTTCCACCACTTCGGCCGGCGGCGCAAGATAGAGGCGCCCGGGGAACGCGTCAACCCGCAGCTTGACCCCTCGGAACCCTAGTTCTATCTTGGGGTTACGACACTCGCGGCACCCTTCCACAGGCCGGTCCTTCGACCAGGATGCACGCCTCGCCTCATTCGCAGCGGGTCATCGCGCGGAACCCCCGCGCCCGGCACGACTACCACATCCTCGAGACGTGGGAGGCGGGGCTCGTGCTGACGGGCACGGAGGTGAAGTCGCTGCGCGCGGGGCGGGCGAGCCTGGTGGGCGCGTTCGCGCGGGTGAAGAACGGCGAGGTCTGGCTGGAGGCGCTGCACATCCCGCCGTACGATCAGGGCAACATCCACAACCACGATTCCCTGCGCACGCGCAAGCTGCTGCTGCACGGCCGCGAGATCCGGCGCCTCATCGGGTCGGTGGAGCAGAAGGGGCTCACGCTGGTGCCGCTGGATCTCTACTTCAAGCGCAATCACGCGAAGGTGACGCTCGCTCTGGCGCGCGGGAAGCAGGAGCACGACCGGCGCGACGACATCCGCCGGCGGGAAGCGGAGCGGGAGATGGCGCGCGCGGTGCGCCGCAGGTGAGCGCCGCCGTCCTGCTCGCGCTCGCCGCGTGGGCGGCTAATGCCCAGGCGCCCAACTCGCTGATCGTGGCGTCGAGCCGCGGTGAGCGGCCGGTCGCGGTGCGCACGGAGCGCGGCTTCCCGGCGATCGCCGCGGCGGACCTGGGCGCGGTGCTGGGCATCGAGGCGACGGCGCCGCACTCGGGCGCGGCGTCGCTCCGCGCCGCCGGCCGGCAGTATGACTTCGTGCTGGACGCGGCGTACTTCAGCGTGGAGGGCCGCGTCTTCGGTCTCGCGGCGCCGGCGTATGTCGCGCGCGACTCGCTGTTCGTGCCCCTCCAGTTCCTCGTCGAGTATCTGCCGCGGCTCGCCGCCGACCGGTACCGCTACGACCCGGCGCGCTTGCGGCTCGAGGAGCTGCCGGGCCCGCCGGGGGTCGCGTCGGTCCGCGGCGTTGCCTCGCAGCCGGTGGCGGCCGCACCCGCTCGGGCGCAGCGCCGCCCCATCCATCACATCGTCGCGCTGGATCCGGGCCACGGCGGCCCGGACGTCGGGATGCTCGGCCCGATCGGGCGCCGTCCCTTCCTGCGGGAGAAGGACGTGACGCTGGCCGTGGCGCGGGACGTCGCCGACGAGCTCCGCCGGCGCGGCGTTCAGGCGGTGCTGACCCGGACCAAGGACACGCTGATCGCGCTCGCCGACCGCGGCCGCATCGCCGCCTCCGACAGCGCCACCCTGTTCGTGTCCATTCACGTGAACGCGGCGAATCCCCATTGGCGCAACGCGGCGGGAGCGCGGGGCTTCGAGACGTATTTCCTGGCCGAGGCTCGCACCGAGGACGCGCGCCGCGTGGCGCAGATGGAAAATGCGTCGGTGCGCTTCGAGACCGACGCGCGGGCGCCGAGCGGCGACCCGATGAGCTTCATCTTCAACGACCTGGCGCAGAACGAGCATCTGCGCGAGTCGAGCGAGTTGGCGCGCATCGTGGAGGATTCGCTGCGGCGCGTGCATCCCGCGGAGGCCAACGGTGTGAAGCAGGCGGGATTCGCCGTGCTCGCGACCTCCTACATGCCGGCCGTGCTGGTGGAGATCGGGTACGGGAGCAACTACGAGGAGGCGAAGTTCCTTACCAGCCAGTCCGGGCAGCAGCGGCTGGCGCGCGGGATCGCCAGCGCGATCGTCGGCTACCTCACCGAGTACGACCGGCGACTGGCCGCGGGCGGCGGGGGCGGGGGCTCCTCCCGGTGAGGCGCACCCTGCCGGTTCTGGTAGCGGTCGGCGTCGCGCTCGGCGGCGCCGGATGCGCGTACTTCAACGGGATGTACAACGCCAACCGGTACGCGCGGCTGGCCGCGCAATCGGAGCGCGCGGGGCGAACCGACGAGGCGCGCGACCGATGGCGGAGCGCGGCGGCGCACGCGGAGTCGCTCACCGTGCACCATCCCGCCTCGCGGTGGGTGAGCGACGCGCTGCTGGTCGAGGGGCGTGCCTTGGTGCATCTGGAGAGCTACCCCGAGGCCGTGCCCGTGCTCGAGCGCGCGGTGCAGCACGCGCGCCGGCCGGAGCAGCGCGCCGAGGCGCTGGTGCTGCTGGGGCGGACGAACCTCGCGCTCGGGCGCTACGCCGAGGCGCGGCGGGCGCTCGACGCCGCGCTCGAGAGCGGCGCAGGTGCGCTGCGCAATGAGGCGCTGCTGTTCCGCGCTCGCGCGCTGCTGGGGCTGGGGCTGACCGATGCCGCGCTCGCCGACTTCCGTGCCTCGTCGGATCCGCACGCGGCGTTCGAGCTGGCCGGCGCGGAGGTCGTGGCGGGGGATGCGGCGGACGCCGGCGCGCTGTACGAGGCGCTGGCGCTTAGGCGGCCGTATGTGGAGGCGGACTGGCGAGCGGCGCTGGGCGTCCTCGCGGCGGCCGGCGCGGAGGCGCGCGCGGCGGAGCTGGTGGACAGCCTGGTCGGGCGGCGCGATCTGACGCCGGGAGAGCGCTCGCGCCTCCTGCTCGACGAAGCTTCGCGCCGGCTGGCGGCCGGCGACACCGCCGGCGGCTCCGCGCGGCTGGGCGCGGCGTCCGCGGCCGCGCCGGACAGCGTGGAGGCGCAGGTGGCCGGCGTGCGCCTGGCGCAGCTGGCCATCGCGACCGCGAGCGCCGACTCGGATCTCGCCGCGCCGCGCGATCGTCTGCAGCGGCTGGTCCTCGAAGGCGGAACGGCCGGGCAGGACGCCGGGGCGCTGCTGAGGATGATCGCGCTGGCGGACAGCCTGGGCGCCGCACAGACGGCGCCCGACGCGTACTGGTTCCTGCGCTCCGAGGTGCTGCGCGACTCGCTGCGCGCGCCGCGGCTCGCCGCGGTGGACTTCGTCGAGATGGCGCGGCGCTTCCCGGCGTCGCCGTGGACGCCCAAGGGGCTCCTCGCGGCGCTCGCCGCCGGGGTCCCGCACGCCGATTCACTGCGCGCCCTGCTCCGGGGGCGCTACGCAGCGAGCCCGTACACGCTCGTCGCGGCCGGCGAGAGCGCCGGCGCCGAAGCGTTCGCCGCCCTCGAGGACTCGCTGCGGCGGACGCTGGCGCAGCGCGGCCGCAGGAACGTCCGCGACGAGGGGCGCTCGCGACTCGGTCCCGACATCGGTCCTCCGAGCCCCGAATGACGGCTGCGCCCACGTCCGCCGCCGCGCGCCCGGTCCTCGCGATCGAGTGCTTCGGCGTGCGGTTCCAGAACCCGATGCTGCTTGCGGCCGGCACCGCAGGCTTCGGCCGCGAGGTCGCGCGCGTCATTGACGTCGAGGCGTTGGGCGGCGTCGTCACGAAGGCCGTGAGCCTGGAGCCGCGGCGCGGCAACCCGGCCCCCCGGGTGGCGGAGACGCCCGGCGCGATGCTCAACTCGGTCGGGCTCGCGAACCCGGGACTCGACGCGTTCCGGCGCGAGATGATCCCCTGGCTGCGGCGGCTGGCGCGCGCGCGCGTCCTCGTCAACGTGGTGGGCGA
>DATKLR010000099.1:0-3330 GCA_035542295.1 Gemmatimonadales bacterium
GTGCGCGCCGGCGCGCCGTCCACCGCTTGCGCAACGCGTGGCCCCTGGCGAGTTTTTCTCGCCACGCGCCGCTAGCTCAACTGGCAGAGCAACTGACTCTTAATCAGTAGGTTCCGTGTTCGATTCACGGGCGGCGCACTGACTTGCGGCCCGTCAGCCCCCCGGCTGGCGGGCCCTTCTCGTTGAGGAACTCATGGTGTCCCGCCTACCTGGCTGCTCTCCACACCCCCCAGCCACGCACGCCAAGATCAGGCGAGACCCGTGGTGAACGAGAATCCTCACCGCCGCGCGACCACGGGCTGCAGCAGCGCCGACGCCGCCAAGATCACGCACCCGTAGAACGTGAACTCGAAGGTGGCGAACACGATGGCCGACGCGGGGGTGAGCCGGACGAGCATCGGCGTCTTCACCAGGAGCCCCATGCCATAGGTCGCCCACGCGTGCGTGAGCGCCCCCGTCGCGCCCCACAGCGCGCAGTACACCGGCACAGCATACCGCGCCGCCCGCAATCCCATCCAGCGCCAGGCCCACGCGACCCCCGCATAGCCGAGGCCGAAGACGGGCGGGATCGCCGCGCGGAACCAGCCCGAAAACACGTGAGAGTAGACCGCCGTCCAGAAGACGGTGCACATCACGGTCCACACGGCGAACCAGAAGACGCCGGAGACGATCCCGACGGTCCACTTGACCCGGCGAAGACCCTCCGTGCCGATGAGCCGCGACAGCGCCAGCAGGATGATCACGTCCACCAGCGCTACAACCAGGGCCGCGCGGTACATCAGGTCCGGAGTCAAGACGCGTTCGCTCGTCACGGTCCCTCCTCCAGTCGCTACCCGAAGGCTCCGCTCGTCGCGGCCCGGCGCTACTCCGCCCGCATGACTTCGGCGGGATCCACCCGCGCCGCCCGGTCGGCCGGTACCAGACAGGCTATGAGCGCGACCAGGCCCAGACAGAGAATCACTCCGGCCAGGCTGACCGGATCGGCGGTGCCCACCTCAAACAGCCAGCCCTGACTGGAGATCGCGCGCGCTCCCACCAGAGCGGCCGCCGTACCGATCGCACATCCCCAGGCCACCAGCGACATCCCTTGCGCCAACACCAGCCGGCGCACCGCACCCCTGCTCGCTCCGAGTGCCAGCCGAATGCCGATGTCGCGCCTCCGCTGTCTGACGAGGTACGCGAGCACACCGTACAGCCCGATCGCCGAGAGCACCAGGCTCACCAGGGCGAAGATCGCCACCATCGTGGCGCGGAACCTGGGCTGGGTGATCGTGTCCGAGAGACGCGCATTCATGGTCGCGACCTGGGACATCGGAATGTCGGGATGGACTTCTCGCAGCGCCTGCCGTACCGCGCCCACCGACGCCAGGGGATCCCCCGTGGTCCTCACCACCATGCTCATCGTGGTCTGCGCGGCCTGCAGCCCCGCCGGCAGGTAGAAGGTCGGTGTGGGGGCCATGCCGGCACCGAGCTCGCTCACGTCCGCGGTGACGCCCACGACCTGTAGAGCCAGGGGCGGGTTCCCCCAAGGCAACATGAGGAAGCGACCCACCGGGTTCTCTCCCGGGAAGAACTCGCGCGCAAGTGTTTCGTTGACGACCGTCACCAGACCGCTGCCTCGGAAATCAGCCGGCTCGAACACGCGCCCGGCGCGCAGCGCTATGCCCATGGCGGCGAAGAAGCCCTCGGTCGCGAAACGCCGAGTGGCGCCCTTCGCCTCCGCTACGCTCGCCGGGGGCCGCTCTTTGGACCAGACCTCGTTCCACGGGCCCCTCCCAACGAACGGGAGACGATCCACCGCGCCCACCGCGCGCACGCCCGGCAGCGCCCCGAGGCGTTGCCGCACCGCGTCCCAGGCCTGCTGCACCTGATCGGGCGAGGTGTACGTGTAGACCGGCAGCTGCACCCGGAAGCTGAGCAGATTGCCCGGCTCGAAGCCGGGGTCGACCCGCTGCAGGTCGAGGAAGCTCCTGAGCAGCAGCGCCGATCCGAAGAGCAGGATCACCGAAAGGGCGACCTGCGCGACCACCAGAGTGCCCCGCACCCCCGACCGGCGGTCGCCGATTGCCCGCCCGCCTCCGGCCTTGAGTCCCTCCGCGATCCCGATATCAGTGCCCCTGAGTGCCGGCACGATACCGAACAACGGCACGAGGATCAGCGATACGATCAGCGTGAAAGCCAACACGGTGCCATCCACCCGAATGGCGTCCAGCCGTGGCAGAGCCGCCGGCGCCAGGACCCGCAGCAGCTTTCCCCCCACAAACGCCAGCAGCAACCCGACCGCGCCGCCGGCCAGCGCCACCACCAGACTCTCAGTGATGAGCTGCCGAACGAGCTCCCCGCGTGAGGCACCCAGGGCGAGCCGCGTCGCGAACTCGCCCCGGCGGCTGAGTGCGCGAGCGAGCAAGAGCAACGCGACGTTGGCGCACGCCACCAGTGGCACCAGCGAGATGATCGCCATGAGCACGAGAATCACTTTCCGCGCCGATCCGAAGAACCGCTCGTGCAGGGACACGAGCCTGACGCCCCATCCCTTCTTCACGTCGGAGTAGGCACTGGCGATGTTCCGCGCCACCACGTCCAACTGCGCCTGCGCCTGCTCAAGTGAAACGCCGTCGCGCAGCCGCCCGAGCATGAAGAAGTTGTTGTTGTCGCGGCCCGAGGCGTAGTTCGCCGCCTGCTGTGCCGGTAACCACAGGTCGCTGCCGGCCGGGAGGTCAAACCCCGGGGGCATCACGCCTACGACCTCGACGGTCTGCCCGTCCAGCGTCAGCCGCGAGCCCACCGCACGGGGATCCCGCCCAAAGTGACGCTGCCAGAAGGCGTGACTCAGGATCGCCACCCGGTCTTGGCCGGTCTGCTCCTCGTCGGGGCGAAACGCGCGGCCGATTTCGGGAAGGACTCCGAGCGTCGAGAACAGATTGGCGGTCACCCGGTGGGTGTCGACACGCTCGGCTTCCTCGCCGCCGGTGAGGATCTGCGCCCGGCCGAACAGCATGAACGCGGCCAACGACTCGAATCCGTCGGTCCGCTCGCTGAAATCCCGGTAGTCGAGGTACGATGAGCTGTTCTGGTCGCCACTCGGCGTGATTGACCACAACCAGACGAGTCGGCCGGGCTCGCGAAAGGGGAGCGGCTGGAGCACCACGGTGTTGAAGGTCGAGAAGATCAGCGTCACGGCGCCCACACCAATGCCGAGTACCAGCACGGTGGCGATTGTGAACCCGGGACGCCGGTAGCACGAACGGATGGCGTATCGGATGCTGCTCCAGGTATCTGTCACGAGGTCACCTCGGAATCCTGCCCGGGCGGCGGTGTCACGGGGCCCAC
>DATKLR010000100.1:0-3315 GCA_035542295.1 Gemmatimonadales bacterium
GCGGCGCCGAACGGACGAGCCCCGGCCGGGCAGAGTGCCCGACCGGGGCTCGCGTTCTGAGGACCGGCCGCTCGCGCTACTTCCTGCCCCCCACCAGCCCGCGCGCCTCGAGCAGCGGCTGCACGCTCGGGTCACGCCCGCGGAAGGCGCGGTACATCACCGCCATGTCGCCCGTGCCGCCGCGCGAGAGGATCATGTCGCGGAACCGCTGTCCGTTGGCCCGCGTCAGGCCGCCGTGCTCCTTGAACCACGCGAACGCGTCGTGGTCCAGCACCTCGGCCCACATGTAGGCGTAGTAGTTCGCCGAGTACCCGCTGCTCCAGATGTGCGCGAAGTAGGTGCTGCGATACCGGGGCGGCACCGCCGGCACGGCGATGTGGAAGTGCTCCAGCGCCGCGGTCTCGAACGAGTCCACGTTGGCCACGAGCGGGCCGGTCGCGAGCGTGTGCCACGCCATGTCGAGCAGCGCCGCGGCGACGTATTCGGTCGTCGCAAAGCCCTGATTGAAGGTCTTCGCCCGCTTGATCTTGTCCACCAGCGCCTGCGGCATCGGCTCGCCGGTCTGGTAGTGTTTCGCGAAGTGCGCAAACACCGCCGGGTAGAGCGCCCAGTTCTCGTTGAACTGCGAAGGGAACTCCACGAAGTCGGTGGGCACGTTCGTGCCGGCCAGGCGCGGGTAGTCCACGGTGGTCAGCAGCGCGTGCAGGGCGTGCCCGAATTCGTGGAACATCGTCGTCACGTTGTCCCAGGTCAGCAGCGCCGGCTGGCCGGGAGCGGGCTTGGTGAAGTTGGCCACGTTGAAGGCCACGGGCTTGGTGCCGAGCAGGCCCACGCCGTCGACGAACGTGTCCTCCCAGGCGCCCCCGCTCTTGGCGTCGCGCTTGAAGTAGTCGCAGTACCACAGCCCGATGGACTTCCCGTCGGGCCCGAAGACCTCGAAGACCCTCACGTCGGGATGGTAGACCGGGATGTCCTTCCGCTCCTTGAACGTGAGGCCGTACAGCTGGTTCGCCGCGTAGAAGACGCCGTCCTGCAGCACGCGGTTCAGCTCGAAGTAGGGCTTGATCTGGGACTCATCCAGAGCGTACTGCGCCTTGCGCACCTGCTCGGCGTAGTACTGCCAGTCCCACGGCTGCAGCTTGAAGCCGCCGTGCTGCGCGTCGATCAGCGTCTGCATCGCCCCCTGCTCGCTGCCCGCCTTGGCCGTGGCGGCCGGCACCATGTCGGTGAGCAGCTTGATCGCGTTCGCCGGCGTCTTGGCCATCTGGTCGTCGAGGACGTAGGCGGCCCACGACGGGAACCCGAACAGCCGTGCCTTCTCCGCTCTGAGCTGCGCGAGGCGCACGATGCCCTGCCGCGTGTCGTTGCTGTCGCCCCTCTCGGCGCGGGTGGCGGACGCCTCGAACAGCCGCTGGCGCACCGCGCGATCGGTCAGATCGGCCTGGGCCGGCTGCTGCGTCGTGTTCTGGAGCGGCAGCACCCAGCCGGTGACCTTGCGAGTCGCCGCGGCCTGGGCGGCGGCCGCCAGCTCCGCCGGGCTGAGGCCGGCGAGCTCTTTCGAATCGGTCACCACGAGAGCGCCCGCCTTGGTGGCCGCCAGCAGCCGCTTCTGGAAGTCGGTGGTGAGCGTCGCCTCTTCCTTGTTCAGCTCCCGCAGCTTCGCTTTGTCGGAGTCCGAGAGCAGGGCGCCGGAGCGCACGAAGTCCTTGTAGTATCGCGTGACCAGGAACTGCTGCACCGAGTCCAGGCCGAGCGCCGTCCGCCGGTCGTAAAGGCTCTTGACCCGCCGGAACAGCGTGTCGTTGAGGTAGATCGCGTCATTGTGGGCGGCGAGCTTCGGCGCTTCCTCCGTCTGGATCTGCTGGAGGGTGTCGTCCGTGTTCGCCTGGGTGAGTGCGAAGAAGACCTTGGTGACCCGCCGGAGCAGCGCGCCCGACTTCTCGAGCGCGACGATCGTGTTGTCGAAGCTCGGCGCCGCCGTGTCGGCCGCGATGGCGTGCACCTCCACAAGCTGCCGGCGCATTCCCTCCTCGATCGCCGGCTGGTAGTCGGCGTCGTGGATCTTGTCGAACGGCGGCGCCTGGTACAGCAGCGGGCTCGCCGTGGCGAAGGGGTTCTGGTCGGTGAACTTCGCGGGCCCGCCCCGGCCGCAGGCGATGGCGGTCACGCTGACGAGGATTGCGAGACGACGCAGTTGTGCCATGGAGCAGTCTCCCTAGCGAGGGGGCAAACGCTCCAAACTACGCTGCAACGAGCGGGCCAGCGAACCGGCGGGGGCCTCAGGGATGCACCGCCGCCGGCGCATGGCTCCCCGGGCGAGCCGTCAGCGTCAGGGAATCGAGGGTGAAGACCACGGGACCGGGGCTCCCGTCCGCATTCCAAGCTTCCCACTCGGGTTCCCAGTACATCGCGCCGATCCCCCCGGGCGCCTGCTTCACCGTGTTGACCAGGTCCACCATGAACTGCAGGCGCCCCTCGGGCGTGAGCGGCCACATCATGTCGGGGTTGTCCGGCAGGTGGGACTCGCCGTAGCCCGTTTCGGCCACCAGGAACTCCTTGTGGTAGCGCTTCCAGCTCTCGTTCATGTTCTCCCACAGCTGGTCGAGCGTGCCGTGCCGCCACTCCGGATAGAAGCTCTCGGCGATGATGTCGTAGGGCACGTGCGCCGCTTCGATGTGGTCGAAGAACCACTTCGTCGTCGCCCAGTCCCCGCCGCGGTCGATGTGGATCGCAATCTTCGGCGGCGTGTCGCCCGCGCCTTCCATCACGCCGCGGATGCCGGCCTTGAGGATGCGGGTCAGGTGGTCCCACTGCGTCACCGAGTCGTATGGCTGCGCTGGCCGGTACTGGTTGTTCCGGGGGACCTCGACCTGCCCCAGCGGCCAGAGCGTGCCGCGGGTGATCTCGTTGCCGACCTGTACCCAATCCGGCATCGCGCCGGCGTCCTTCAGGGCCCGGATCGTCTCGCGGCTGTAGACCTCCACCTGCCGCTCCAGCGCGTCGAAGCTCAGGCTTCGCCAGGCGACCGGGATCTCCTGGTGCTGCGGGTCCGCCCAGGTGTCGGAGTAGTGGATGTCCAGGAGGAAGATCGCCCCGGCGGCCTTGATGCGCCGAGCCAGCGGAATGGTGTGCTCCAGCGAGTTGTCCGGCGCCTCCCTGACCGGCGAGACGAAGACGCGCAGCCGGAACGCGTTCCAGCCGTGGCCGCGGAGGATCGTCAGCTCGTCGCTCGGCGTGCCGTTCTCCTGATAGGCGGGGAACCGCCCCCTGAAGCGATCGGCCGCGTCGATGTAGGAGATGTCGGCGCCGAGGTAG
>DATKLR010000101.1:0-3000 GCA_035542295.1 Gemmatimonadales bacterium
GGACGGCAGTTCGGCTCCGACGGCGGCATCGGCGCGCCGCAGACCACGACGGTGCACCCCGACGCGCGTGGGGACTACGTCTTCACGCTGCCGAACGCGGCGATCGCGCTGCTCACCGTGCAGCCGGCGAGGCGCAGCAGACCCTAGTCCGCCGCGCTCTCCGTCGAGTCGGCGCGGTACTCGCGCTCGCGGTACTCGAACCAGTCGAAGTCCGCGGGCCGCCTCGTGCCGGCGAGGTCCTGGCACGCCATCCCGACGAACGCGCCGGTGAAGTTCGGCGCGCCGGGCAGCGTGGCCTCGTCGGAGAGGATGCTCGCGTCGAACTGCTCCGGCAGCCAGCGCCAGTCCTGATCCACGCCCTCCACCCGCCAGCCGAACCGCAGCCGCTCCTCGTCCACCTCCACCCGGAGGTGCACCGGCTTCCCGTCCGGCAGCGGGATCGGCGCGGTGAACACGTCGCTCAACACGCTGTCGGGCAGCGCCGACATCACGCGCAGGTGCTTGCCCGCGCTCTCGTCGTGCGAGACGTGGAGGTAGTGGTACTTGTTCCCACCGTAGTAACAGACGAGGCCGGCGGCCTGCTGATAGTGCTCCGGCTCGAACTCCATCACGGTGGCGGCGCTGTAGCAGTGCGCCTGCTGGCGCCGGGCGACCAGCGCCTGGCGGAACAGGCTCCCCATCGACTCGCGGCCGAGCAGGCGCAGGTGGCCCGGCCGCGCCGTCAGGCTGAACAGCTCGTCAGGCCAGGGCGAGCGCAGCCACTGAAAGTCGATCGGCAACCGCGGCGCGTCGAAGGCCTCGCGCACCTGAAGCGCCGGAAAGGGATGCAGGGGCAGCTTCGGCGCCGGAACCTCGACCTGCGGCACGCCCTGGCCGTCCGTGGTCCGCAGCCATCCGTCCGCTGACCAGACCATCGGCTGGATCGCGGTCTCGCGTCCCAGCGTGCACCGTCCGCGGTTCCTGAGGGGCCGGCCGCAGAGGTACACCATGTAGGTCTCACCGTGCTGGGTCTCGACGAGGTCGGCGTGCCCGGCGCGCTGCAGCGGGACGTCGGGGCGGTGGCGCGCCGTCAGCGGGTGGACGTCGGGGTGCAGCTCGTACGGTCCGGTGAGCGCGCGCGAGCGCGCCATCGTCACCGCGTGGTCCCAGTAGGTACCGCCCTCGGCGGTCAGGAGGTAGTACCATCCGTCTCGCTTGTAGAGGTGCGGCGCCTCGGTGAACCCGAGGTCGGTGCCGCGGAAGATGTTCGCGCGGCTGCCGATCAGTCGGCGCTCCTTCGCCGAGTATTCCTGGAGCACGATGCCGCCGAACCGGTTGTGCCCGGGGCGGTAGTCCCAGAGCATGTTGACCAGGTACTTCCTGCCGTCGTCGTCGTGGAACAGCGACGCGTCGAAGCCGCTGCTGTTGAGGTGGACCGGCTCGCTCCAGTCGCCGTCGATCCGGTCGCTCGTCACGAGGTAGTTGTGGAAATCGCGCATCGTGGCGCCCGCCGCGCTCGCCACGCTGGTGCGCGCGTAGCGCTTGACGTCGGTGTACACGAGCCAGAAGCGGCCGTCCGCCCAGGTCAGGCACGGCGCCCACACGCCGCACGAATCGGGATCGCCGAGCAGGTTGAGCTGGCTGGCGCGGTTCAGGGGCCGCGTGAGGAGCCGCCAGTGCACCAGGTCGCTCGAGTGGTGGATCTGGACGCCGGGATACCACTCGAAGGTGGACGTGGCGACGTAGTAGTCGTCGTCCACGCGCACGATGGAGGGGTCGGGGTTGAAGCCCCGGAGGATCGGATTGGTGATGCGGGGGGTGGTCATCGGGATGCCTGAAGCAGGGTGTGGGGTGTAGGGTGTAGGGTCAAGCGCTTGCCGCGGCCGGGAGCACGGCGCCGGCGTCGGGCTCGCGCACCAGCGTCCACAGCACGGTCGCGCCGACGAGGTCGAGCACGCCGAGGCAGACGAAGAACGGCGTGTAGCCGACGGTGGCGACGAGGCCGCCGATCAGCAGATTGAAGAGCAGCAGCCCGCCGTTGCCGCACGTGCCCGCCATCCCGGCGACGGTGGCGACCTCGTTCCGCTTGAACAGGTCGGACGCCATCGTGATCACCGTGACCGACAGCGTCTGGTGGGCGAAGCCGGCCAGGCTGATGAGCGCGACCGCGAGGTAGGGATCGCGCACGAACCCGGCGAACGCCACGCCGGTCATCAGGCACGCGCCGAGGGTAAACGCCGAGCGGCGGGCGTTGAGCAGCCGCATGCCGCGCCGCTGCAGGAAGAGGCTGACGGTGCCGCCGAACAGGCAGCCGACGTCGGCCGCCAGGAACGGCATCCAGGCGAACAGCGCGATCTGCTTCAGGTCGAAGTGCCGCACGGTCGCGAGGTAGAGCGGCACCCAGAAGGTGAGCGTGCCCCAGGTGGGGTCGGCCAGGAAGCGCGGGATCGCGATCCCCCAGAAGTTGCGCCGCTTCGCGATGCCGAGGATCGACGGACGCGTCCCGTCGTCCTGGAGGTGGCGCTCCTGTCCGGCGGTGATGTAGCTCCGCTCTCGATCGGTGAGCGCGGGATGCGTCGCGATCGGCCGGTACAGCGCCAGCCACAGCGCGACCCACACCAGCCCGAGGCCGCCCGTGATGACGAAGGCGAACTGCCAATTGTAGGTCAGGATGGCCCAGACGACGAGCGGCGGAGCGAGCATCGAGCCGACCGACGCGCCGATGTTGAACACGCCCCCGGCGAGCCCGCGCTCCTTCGCCGGGAACCACTCGGCCGTCGCCTTCATCCCCGCGGGGTTCGCGGAGCCCTCCGCCAAGCCGAGCAGGCCGCGCAGCCCGGCGAAGGCCGGCCAGCTGCGGGCCAGCGCGTGCGCCATGCTGATGAGGGACCACGCGATCACGAAGAGCGCGAATCCCGTCCTGAGGCCGACGACGTCCAGCACCCAGCCCGCGGCGGGCTGGAGCATCAGCGTGCCCTGGAAGGTCCCCACGATCCACGAGTACTGCCTGGCGGTGATGTG